>CANIWY010000040.1 GCA_947471695.1 Nitrosomonadaceae bacterium | reverse complement strand
CTGTGGGCGCGCACCATGCACCAGAACCAGCCTTACTCCTAGGCTCGATAGCAGGTTAAGGTCGTGAACCAGTCCCACGAACTTCCCATCTGCAACCACCTCACCACCGAAAGCAACGACAAAGGTCTTTCCTCTGAAGCCATTGACATAGGGGGCCACCGATCGGAACCAGTCGACAAAATCAGTATTGAGCTTCACTTTCTAAATTGACGCATTTTAAATACCCATCAAATCGTTAGGCGATGGCCATAGTTTACAAGTCAACACCCAAAACTCAAAACCAAGAGATCTAGGGACAGGCCAGATGTGAGTATATTGACCCTATAACTGAGTCCCATCAATAATCACCCCACAGAGCCTGCATCGCTGAAACAGCAGCCAGCGCCGCCGTCTCAGTACGAAGTATGCGCTCACCCAGCCTTAATGGCATAAGCCCAGCAACCAGAGCGGCTGCCTCTTCCTCTGGCGCAAACCCCCCTTCCGGCCCAACCATCACAGTCAGTGAGGAGCATTGAGCTGCTTCCGGAAAATCCCGCAGCCTCTTCTTTGATGTAGGGAGAAGCATAAAACACGGGTTATGAACTGACTCACCTGGTGAATTCTTCTGCTTGCCCACCTGACGACTCAGCCAATCAGATAATGACAATACCGGTAGCAATTGCGGCAAATGATTCCTGCCGCACTGTTCGCATGCAGAGATCACGATCTGCTGCCAGTGCTGTACCCGTTTATCCGCTCTCTCACCAGAGAGTCTGACGAGACTTCGAGTTGTACTGATCGGTTGAATCTGGTTTACACCCATCTCAACCGATTTCTGTATGATCCAGTCCATCTTCTCGTTAGCGCATACAGCCTGTACCAGTGTGATATCGAGCGGCGACTCACACTCAGCTGCAAGATACTCCCCCACCGTGACCGTGGTGCCACTCTTACTAACACCTGCAATGATTGCCGGAAACTCACCACCGCTGCCGTTAAATAGAGTCACTCGATCACCCGGCTCCAGCCTTAACACGCGAGCGGCATGGTGAGCAGCATTGGAGGGCAGTCCGAGGATCCGTCCTGGGATAATCTCACCAGGACAATAGAAGCGGTGTTTTGTCATAGTTTCAGGGCCAAATGCGACCATGATAATATAAAACCCGTTACTGTCAGGAATTCAGGAGAAGGACATGGCAAGCTTAGAAACACCCATTTGTGATTTCGGTTGGAAGGCATTGGATTTTAATTTGCCTGGAGTCGACGGGAAGAGTTACAACCTGTCATCGGCGAGAGGTGAGAATGGGCTTCTGCTGATGTTCATCTGTAACCATTGTCCCTATGTGCAAGTGATACGGGAGCGTATCGTACGAGATGTAAAGGAACTTCGTCAGTACGGTATCGGCACCATCGCCATTATGTCTAATGATCCCGCCGACTACCCAGAAGATTCTTTCGAAAATATGGCAAAGATCTCACAAGAGTTCGACTTCTCGTTCCCTTATGTATGGGATCAGACTCAGCAGGTCGCGAAAGATTATGGTGCGGTCTGTACGCCCGACTTTTTCGGATTTAACAGCAGTCTCGAATTGCAGTACCGAGGGAGGTTCGATGCCTCACGCAAAGAGGCCACACCTACTGACGTACGGCGCGAATTATTCGATGCAATGAAGCAGGTCTCAACAACGGGCCAGGGACCTGATCAGCAGACCCCCAGTATTGGCTGCTCGATTAAGTGGAGGACAGAATAAGCATGATCGATGAGGTCATCTCCGTAGTCAAGGCAGTCGCCCAGCAGGAGATCATGCCTCGCTACCTACGCGTGGCCCATCAGTACAAGTCTGACGGCAGCCTATTTACGGAGGCCGATCTGGCGACACAAGAGGCACTCACTCGTGAGCTGAGGAAGATCTACTCAGGGCCGGTCGTGGGCGAGGAGATGTCTGAAACAGAGCAACTCGAACAGTGGCTAGCAGGTGACTCCGGTCTATGGTGTATGGACCCGATCGATGGCACCTCTAACTTCGTCAATGGGCTACCCTATTTTGCCATTTCAGTTGCATTGATGCGCCACGGAAGGAGCATCCTCGGGGTGGTTTATGATCCAGTGGCCGATGAGATGTTCTATGCTGAAAAAGGTAAGGGTGCATACCTCAATGGCGAGAAGTTACCGATCAAGAAACACGTCCCCGCTTTTTGTAGCGCAATCGCAGAGGTGGACCTAAAGCGCCTTAGCTATAAATTGGCGGCAGCGATCGCAACCGACCCACCTTGTTCCTCCCAACGTAATTATGGTGCCAGCGCGCTAGACTGGTGCTATACCGCTGCCGGCCGCTTTGATATCTACCTGCATGGTGGACAGAAATTGTGGGACTATGCCGCAGGCTACCTGATCCTGGAGGAGGCGGGGGGCGGGATGTGCGGTCTGGATCAGGATGATTTCTGGGCAGAGCCTCTATGGCAACGAGCAGTCATCGCGGGACTCGATCCTGACCTATTCTTGCAATGGCGGGACTGGGTCCGTGCACACCGCTAAAGTCACTGGCATGGCCGCCCGCATCAAACAGGAATAGAATCTCGACATTTCAAGAGGCAGACCACTCGATTGAAGATCATTATTCTGGGCGCAGGACGGGTCGGCACGACGGTCGCGGAGAGTCTGGTGAGCGAGGCAAACGATATCACCATGGTCGACCTCGCCTCGGATAGGCTACTCCTGCTGCAAGACCATTTGGATTTACGTACGGTGGTGGGGAATGCTTCTCACCCATCTGTCTTGATACGAGCAGGCGCCGAGGATGCGGATATGATCCTTGCTGTGACTCAGAGTGATGAGACCAATCTGGTGGCATGTAAGCTCGCTGCCACCATGTTTAACACCCCAACCAAGATTGCACGTATTCACTCGGCCAATTTTCTGGCCTATCCGGAAATTTTTTCTGCAGACAATTTCTGCGTCGACTTTGTCATCTGTCCGGAACAGATCCTGACCGAATACATCGAGAAACTGATTGAGTTTCCGGAGGCCTTACAGGTACTCGATTTTGCAAATGGCAAGGTGAGTCTGGTCGCGGTCCGCGCTTTTCATGGAGGGCCTCTGGTCGGACGTGAGTTACAGGAGCTGCGCCAACATGTGCCCAATGTTGATACCCGTGTGGCAGCAATCTTCCGCAAGGACCGACCCATCATCCCCGAGGGGGATACCGTGATCGAGGCTGAGGATGAGGTATTCTTTATTGCTCCCGAGAAAGACATACGTGCCGTGATGAGAGAGATGCGGCGAATGGATAAACCGATCGAGCGCGTAATGATTGCCGGAGGGGGAAATGTCGGCAAGCGCCTAGCCAAGGCACTCGAAAAAGATCACCAAGTAAAGATCATCGAGTACGACAAACGCGCAAGCGAACGCTTGGCGGCGGATCTGGATCATGCCTTGGTGTTACATGGAGATGCCACAGACGAGGACCTACTGGAGAGCGAGAATATCGCAGAGATGGATATGTTCTGCGCACTCACCAATGATGATGAGAATAACATCATGTCAGCGCTACTGGCCAAACGTATGGGTGCTCGCAAAGTGATTGCACTCATCAACCGCAATGCTTATGTGGACCTGGTACAAAGTGGCAGTATTGATATCGCCATCTCCCCTGCACAGGTCACCATCGGGTCCCTCCTCGCGCATGTCCGTCGCGGGGATGTGGCGGCGGTGCATAGCCTTCGCCGTGGTGCAGCAGAGGCACTAGAACTTGTCGTGCACGGTGATGCCAGATCATCCAATGTGGTGGGGCGTAAAGTGGCGGATATCAAGCTACCTAAAGGCGCCACCATCGGGGCCATCGTTCGCGGCCTACCCACAACAGAAGGCAGAGGTCTGGATAAAGACGATGGGAAGACGACAACGAGGGGTTCTGCATCCAGTCTAGATCCACAGGTATTAATCGCCCATCACGACACAGTCATTGAGTCGGAGGATCATGTCATCTTATTCGTGATTAATAAGAAGTTGATCCACCAGGTGGAGGCGTTGTTTCAGGTCGGTGTTGGATTCCTGTAAACGGAATACTCGATGAACCAACTCTTCGCCGTCACCAATGTGTTGGGTATGGTGGTCATGATGTTTGGCCTCACCATGCTGCCTCCCCTCGCCCTCTCCTTCTGGATGGATGACTCGGCTCTGTCCGCCTACTGCCAGTCGATGGTCATCACTTTATTCTGTGGGTTGATCATGACCCTCGCAACACGATGGAACCGGCGGGAACTTCAGGTACGAGATGGATTCTTGCTGGTGGTGCTGGTCTGGTCGATGTTACCGATATTTGCCACCCTCCCATTCATGCTCTTCATGCCTCACCTCAGCTTCACCGATGCCTATTTCGAAGCTGCGTCCGGCATCACCACCACTGGCGCTACGATCCTCTCTGGCCTGGATAGCCTGCCCCCTTCGATCAATCTGTGGCGGTGCGAGCTACAGTGGTTGGGCGGGATGGGGCTGATCGTCCTAGCGGTTGCGATTCTGCCGCTACTCGGCGTGGGTGGGAGGCAGATGTTTAAGGCCGAGACCCCCGGTCCCATGAAAGACACCAAACTGACCCCCCGCATTGCTGAGACGGCCAAGGCCTTGTGGTTAATCTATGCGGGATTGACCCTGTCTTGCGTCATCGCTTACCGACTGGCCGGCATGAACTGGATGGATGCGGTGATGCATGCCTTCACCACCTTAAGTCTGGGTGGAGTGTCCTCGCACGACGCGAGCTTCGGTTATTGGGATTCAGCTCTGATAGAGTGCGTCGCTATCTTCTTCATGCTGATTGCGGGGCTTAATTTCGCGTCTCACTTCCTGGCATGGAGAGCGAAGAGCTTTCTTCCCTACCGCCACGACCCAGAGGCCGGGATGTTCATCATGGTTACTGCTGTAAGCTGTATCGGCCTCACGCTCTATCTCTGGTTCATGGAAGTATACCCCGACCCATTAACGGCACTACGCTACGCCAGCTTCAATACAGTCTCAATCGCCACCTCCACCGGGTATTCCAACACGGATTACTATCTGTGGCCAATCTTCGCGCCATTGTGGATGATCTTCCTTTCTAGCTTTTGTTCATCGTCAGGGTCCACGGGGGGGGGAATTAAGATGATCCGCGCCCAGATTCTATTCAAGCAGGTATTCCGCGAGATGATCGTGATCATGCATCCTCAAGTGGTCTCACCCGTCAAGATTGGCGGGAGCGTGGTGCCAAACCGAATCGTTTTCGCGGTATTGGCCTTCCTATCGATCTATATTGCCAGTATCGCCTCAATGACCCTGATCCTGACGCTGAGTGGGTTGGACTTAGTGACAGCACTGTCCGCGGTCGTGGCCTGCATCAACAACCTAGGGCCTGGTTTTAGTCAGGTCGGCCCCTCAACTACATTTGCAGTCCTTACCGACTTCCAAATCTGGGTCTGCAGCTTTGCGATGTTGCTGGGTCGACTGGAGCTCTTTACACTATTGATTGTGTTCACCCCCGCATTCTGGAGAAAATAATCATCAGTCGTCTCTAGCAAAACCCCTTGTGAATTAACCCGTTCCGCTCCCTCCCCCCCGATGTAATAGAAGCGACCTACACCGTCGATAGCCAATTCTTCGGCCGCTTGATAGAATCACCCTTTTCCATTTAGTCGAACCCATCCATCACCCCACTCAGGATCATTCATGGCCACCAAAGACTTTTACCCAGCTAAAAAAATCAACACCTTTTATCCTCCTCAGCGGACGCTGATGGGACCAGGACCATCGGACACTCACCCCCGTGTTCTATCTGCGATGGCACGACCCACCCTAGGCCACCTGGACCCAGTATTTACTGAGATGATGGAGGAGATGAAAACCCTCCTGCGTTACTCATTCCAGACCAATAACTTGTTGACCTTCCCCGTCTCCGGTCCGGGCTCGGTGGGAATGGAGATGTGCTTCGTCAATATGGTCAATCCCGGTGATAAGGTGATCGTGTGTCGTAATGGCGTATTCGGCGGGCGCATGATTGAGAATGTACAACGATGCGGCGGTACTGCGGTGGTGGTTGAAGACAAATGGGGAGAGCCGGTAGATCCACAGAAGGTGGAAGATGCACTGAAACAGAATCCAGATGCAAAGATCGTCGCCTTCGTTCATGCTGAAACGTCCACCGGCGTATTGTCAGATGCAAGGACACTGTGCGAGATCGCCCGTCGATATAACTGCATGACAATCGTGGATACGGTCACCTCCTTGGGCGGTTCACCCATCCTGACCGATGAATGGAAGATAGACGCGATCTATTCTGGCAGTCAAAAATGCTTGTCTTGCCCACCGGGCCTGTCACCGGTCAGTTTCTCCGAGCGCGTGGTTGACTTAGTCAAGAATCGTCAGAGAAAGGTACAGAGCTGGTTCATGGATCTGAATCTACAACTCGGTTACTGGGGTACAAGCCGTACCTATCACCACACCGCACCCACCAATGCACTGTATGCACTCCATGAGTCCCTCTTCATGCTCTATGAAGAGGGGTTGGAGCACTCCTGGGCGCGACATCAACGCAACCACCAGGCGCTGAAAGCGGGACTGGAAACGATGGGCATAGAGTTCGTAGTCGCCGAAAAATATCGGTTGCCACAACTGAATGCTGTACATGTGCCTGCAGGGGTCGACGAGAAGGAAGTCCGTCGTAGATTGCTTGCTGACTACAGCTTAGAGATCGGTGCAGGCCTGGGTGACTTTGCGGGGAAGGTCTGGCGTTTCGGGCTGATGGGTTATTCCAGCAAGATCGAGAACGTAATGCTGTGTCTCAGCGCACTAGAAAGCGTATTCTCAGATATGGGTAAGAAGAGCGACCTAGGTGCTGCCGAGGCGGCCGCACATAAAAGCTATGCTGCCAACCCGCTGCCATTGCCGCAACAGATGTCGTTGCCACTGCATGGAAAGTAGTAACAGGCGTTAATAAAAGGTGCCGCCCTCTTCTTTTATGGGGAGGGTGGCACCAACGCCCTACAGAGATAGCGTTACAATCCCAGTCTTTGCCAGATCGTACTCGCCAATCCTGCTGAATTCAGGGTATAAAAATGCAGGCCTGGCGCCCCCCCCTTGAGCAATCGGTCACACAGATCGGTCACGACATCAAGTCCGAATGCCCTGATTGATGCACTGTCATCCCCATAACTCTCTAGCCTCTTCCTGATCCACCGTGGAATCTCAGCACCGCAGGTATCCGAAAATCTTGCCAACTGAGAGAACTTATTAATCGGCATGATGCCGGGCACGATCGGGATACAGATCCCCTGCGCTTCGCAGGCCTCTATGAAATTAAAGTAGGCATCCGCATTGTAGAAGTACTGAGTAATCGCGGAATTTGCACCTGAGTCCACCTTACGCTTAAAGTTTTGCAGATCCTCTTGAGAGGACCGTGACTGGGGGTGGTACTCCGGGTAGGCCGCCACCTCAATATGGAAGATATCTCCAAACTCTCTACGAATAAACGTGACCAGTTCATTGGCATAACGAAACTCTCCCGCCTGAGCCATGCCCGATGGCAGGTCGCCACGGAGTGCAACGATATGACGGATACCCTGGTCACGATACCTCTCCAGCATGGCCTGGATATTCTCAGCTGTCGATCCGATACAGGAGAGATGCGGGGCCGCTGTATGCCCTTCAGCTTGAATCTCCAACACCGCTTCCAAGGTACGGTCACGGGTGGACCCCCCCGCGCCGAAAGTCACTGAGAAGAATTTTGGATTGAGTTGTGCTAACTGCTTACGAGCAGCGCGCAGCTTCTCCATTCCCTCCTGCGTCTGCGGAGGAAAGAATTCAAAACTGAACGTGGGCGTAAATTTTTTCTGTGATTCCATTTCCTGACTCCCTTAACCCGCCAAGGATCAGTACCGGTACATCTCCGGCTTGTACGGACCGTCTTTATCTAGACTGAGATACTTTGCCTGCTCGTCGGTCAATTCAGTCAGCCTGACACCCAGTTTTTTTATGTGAAGCCTCGCCACCTTTTCATCGAGTTGCTTGGGCAGCACATACACATTCTTCTGGTACTTTGCGCCGTTCTGCCAAAGCTCCATCTGAGCCAGCACCTGATTTGTAAATGAACTGGACATAACAAATGATGGGTGTCCGGTGGCACAACCCAAATTAACCAGCCTTCCCTGAGCCAGCACGATGATCCGTCGTCCCGTTGGGAAGATGACATGATCCACCTGAGGCTTAATATTGTCCCATTGATACTTCTGCACCGAGGCAATATCGATTTCAGAATCGAAGTGACCGATATTACAGACGATGGCCTGGTTCTTCATCTTCAGCATATGATCATGGGTAATGACACGCAGGTTGCCGGTCGCGGTGACAAAGATATCGGCCTGGTCACAGGCCTCATCCATGGTGACAACACGATAACCCTCCATCGCTGCCTGTAGCGCGCAGATTGGATCTATCTCAGTGATCCATACCGTCGCACCCAGACCGCGTAGCGACTGAGCGCATCCCTTGCCCACATCTCCGTATCCGCAAACGATCGCCACTTTCCCAGCAATCATCACATCGGTGGCTCGCTTGATCCCATCCACCAACGACTCACGACATCCATAGAGATTGTCAAACTTTGACTTGGTGACCGAGTCATTCACATTAAAAGCAGGGAATGGCAACTCGCCTTTTTTCTGCATCTCGTACAGACGGTGCACGCCTGTGGTGGTCTCCTCTGTCACACCCCGAATATTGGCAAGGATATTGGAATACCAACCCGGATGGCTGGCCACCCTCTTCTTAATGGCCGCGTAAAGAGCCTGCTCTTCCTCGTTGGTTGGGTTGGCAATGACGGATAGGTCCTTCTCAGCCTTGCTGCCGAGTATGATCAGCAGTGTGGCATCACCACCATCATCCAGAATCATGTTCGGTGTTTTATTCACACCCGACTCTTGACCCGGCCACTCAAAGATACGGTGGGTATACTCCCAGTAGTCATCCAGTGACTCACCCTTATAGGCAAACACCGGAATACTCTCCGCAGCGATGGCTGCAGCAGCATGGTCCTGGGTGGAATAGATATTACAAGAGGCCCAGCGTACTTCTGCACCCAGCTTGACTAGGGTCTCGATCAGCACCGCTGTCTGGATGG
>CANIWY010000039.1 GCA_947471695.1 Nitrosomonadaceae bacterium | reverse complement strand
GGGGCTTCGTGATCTTGGGCTGGTCGGGTCTGTTCTCAGGCGGTATTGCAGCACAGATCATTACCCGTTACTCGAACCTGACAGACGTGATCTGGAATGGTCAGAGTAAAGTCATTCTGAACAACCGCATCGTTTATACCAAAGACTAAATCACATCGACTTGTCTGGGCTGTATTGTCGCGCCACTCTTCTTTTCAGGGAGTGGCGCGGTTCTTTTCGTACCTCTTTAACTCTTTGTCTTGTCCCGTTCAATCAGCGCATAGGCTGAGTGGTTGTGGATAGACTCAAAATTCTCAGACTCCACCGTGTAGGCATCAATGCGTGAATCCCTGTTTAGAGATGCAGCGACATCACGGACCAGGTCCTCGACAAACTTGGGGTTGTCATAGGCCTTTTCAGTCACATACTTCTCATCTGGGCGTTTTAATAGGCCATACAGTTCACATGAAGCATAGCTTTCTGCCATCCTAACCATATCCTCAATCCAGACAAAGCAGTTAGTACGCACGGATATCGATATATGAGAACGTTGGTTATGCGCGCCATAGTCAGAAATTTTCTTGGAACATGGGCATAGGCTCGTTACCGGGACAACAACCTTCATAGTGAACTCGTATCGGCCGTTTTTAATCTCCCCGATGAAGGTTACTTCATAATCCAACAGGCTTTGTACTCCAGACACTGGGGCTGCTTTATTGATGAAGTAGGGAAAGGTCATCTCTATGTGGCCGGACTCCGATTCCAGTCTTTTAACCATTGCCCACAGAATGCTCTCGAACGATTCCACAGAGATTTCACGTTCGTGGTCGTTGAGTATCTCCACGAAACGCGACATATGAGTGCCCTTGAAGTTATGCGGCAGACCCACATACATGTTGAATACAGCAACGGTATGCTGAACGCCACCATCCTTGTCAGCGACCTTTACCGGGTGGCGGATGGCCTTAATCCCGACCCGGTCGATTGCGATATGTCTCGTGTCGGGGGTGCTCTGAACGTCGGCAATGGGTAAGTCAGCCTCTTGATGCATAATGATAATCTCCTACAGAGGAAGTGCCGGCAGGTATTAATTGCCGGGAGAGAAAATACTTGAAGTGACTATGCGGGCAGTCTTAATCTGACAGACTTGATGATGCCCGTCTTGTCTAGGCCGCAGTCAGACAACATCTGTGAAGGGTCCCCCTGATCAATGAATATGTCCGGAAGACCTAGATGCAGTAACGGGACGGAGATCCCTTTGTTTTCTAGAGACTCTGCAACTGCGCTACCTGCTCCACCGATGATGGTATTCTCCTCGACGGTCACAAGTAGTGAATATTCCGCTGCCAGAGATTCGATCAAATCTGCATCCAATGGTTTGACAAATCGCATATTAACAACGGTCGCATTGAGCTCTTCCGCCGCTTTCAGACAGGGGGTGAGCATGCTGCCAAAGGCCAGCAGCGCGATCTTCTCTCCTTTTCGGCGAATCTCACCACGACCCAGCGGTAATGAGCGCATTTCTTTTTGAGGGGTCACGCCGGTTCCGGCGCCGCGGGGATAGCGGACTGCGGTTGGAGAATTCATTTGGAATGCAGTGTAGAGCATCTGACGACATTCATCCTCATCTGAAGGGGTCATCACCGTCATGTTTGGGACGCAGCGTAAATAACTCAAATCAAAGCTACCAGCATGGGTAGGGCCATCTGCTCCGACCAGTCCGGCACGGTCTATGGCAAATACCACCGGTAAGTTTTGGATGGCGACATCGTGGATCAACTGGTCATACGCACGCTGTAAAAAGGTTGAGTAAATCGCCACGACCGGTTTCATTCCATCACAGGCTAAGCCCGCTGCAAAGGTGACCGCATGCTGCTCTGCGATACCAACATCAAAATAGCGGTCGGGATATTCTTGGGAGAATCTCACCAGCCCAGATCCTTCGCGCATCGCCGGAGTGATTCCAATGAGTCGTTTGTCCAGTGCAGCCATGTCACACAACCAGTCACCGAAAATCTGGGTATAGCTTGGCTTGCCGGCGGGCTTGGATATGATACCTGTGTCCGGATTAAACTTGGACACTCCGTGATAGAGAATGGGGTCATCTTCTGCGGCTTGGTAACCAGCCCCTTTGCGGGTCACGACATGGAGGAACTGCGGACCATCGAGATGCCTGATGTTACTGAGCGTAGCGACCAATACATCGAGGTCATGACCATCAATGGGGCCGATGTAGTTAAAACCAAACTCTTCAAACAGGGTGCTTGGCGTCACCATCCCCTTCACATGCTCTTCAGCGCGTTTGGCGAGTTCCAGTACCGGCGGTACTACACCCAACATCTTCTCGCCCGCCCGCCGAGCTGTAGCATAGAATCTTCCAGACATGAGTTTGGCGAGATAGTTATTTAGCGCCCCGACCGGGCGCGAGATTGACATGTCGTTGTCATTCAGCACCACCAATAGGTTCGTGTTCATGGCTCCGGCATTGTTTAAGGCCTCGAATGCCATCCCCGCGCTCAATGCGCCGTCACCTATAATGGCGACAGAGCGCCTATCTGTTCCTTCTAGCTGAGCGGCCACTGCCATCCCAAGCGCGGCGCTGATGGAGGTGCTGGAATGGGCTGTACCAAAGGCATCATATTCACTTTCATCGCGCCGAGGGAAGCCAGCAACACCTCCTTGCATGCGCAATTTCTTCATGCCTTCACGGCGCCCCGTCAGGACTTTGTGAGCATAGGTCTGGTGACCGACATCCCATACCAAGCGGTCGTATGGGGTGTTAAAAACGTAATGGAGGGCAATGGTCAATTCGACCGTGCCAAGATTGGATGAGAGGTGGCCGCCGGTTGACGATACAGACTCGACTAAAAAGTTACGTAACTCATCGGCGAGTTTTGGCAGCGCCTTGCGTTCGAGTAGGCGTAACTCAGAAGGTGTGTTGATAGTGTCGAGTAGTGGGTACATCTTAATCCTGAAGATTAAAAGTCACTTAATATAAAAAATACAGCTTTAAAACTCGCGCTGAATGATGAAATCAGTTACTTGACGCAACCGTCCCGCAGTTCCGTCAAAACCCTCCAGAGCTTGATAGGCCTCACCTCTTAACTCTTCTGCAAGTTCACGCGCTCGACGAACTCCGAGTATGCTGACATATGTGGGCTTATTTTGCTCGGCATCTTTACCGGCAGTCTTGCCTAGAGTTGCGGTGGTAGCCTCCGCATCGAGAACGTCATCAACAACTTGGAATGCTAGACCGATATGCTTGGCAAAGTGATCAAGATTCTCCAGTTGCTCATCATTTAGATGATTGCCACAGTGGGCTCCTAGCATGACTGCAGCACGGATCAGCGCGCCAGTCTTGTGTATATGCATGAATTCTAACTCAGGCAGACTCAATGTCTTCCCGACATTGGCGAGGTCAATCGCCTGCCCGCCTGCCATACCCCGTGAACCCGCTGCCTGAGCCAGTCGTTTAACCATATTCAGTTGAGATTGTGGAGTATCTGCCAAATGAGGTCCAGCCAGCAGTTCAAAAGCTAAGCTTTGCAAGCTGTCGCCCACCAGTAATGCAGCTGCCTCATCGTACTCCACATGACAGGTCGGCTTCCCCCTCCGGAGAATATCATCGTCCATACAGGGCAGGTCGTCGTGCACCAGAGAGTAAGCATGGATCAGCTCTACTGCGGCGGCGGCGATAGTTACACGTTCTTCACTGGCCCCGCCCAGCTCCCCGGCAGCAAAGGAGAGTAGCGGGCGTACTCGTTTCCCCCCCCCTAAGACCGCATAGCGCATCGCCCCGTGTAGACGCTCAGGGGCAATATTTGCGGCAGGAAGAAGAGACTGAAGTGCGGCCTCTATGCATTCTTGGCGGCCTCTTGTCCAGTCTTGGAAGTCAGTGGTCATCAATACCGGGTGATGGAAATTTTTTGAGTGTACCAGATTCGAGCAGACGTACCTGTTGCTGCGCATCCTGTAACTTAGTTTGACAGTATTGTAGGAGATCGGTCCCGCGTTTGTGAGCGGAGAGAGAGGCCTCTAGCGGCATTTGTCCTATTTCCATTTCAATTACAATATGTTCTAGCTCTGATAATGCAGCCTCAAAGCTTTCTGGCTGCGCTAATTTAACGTGTTTGGTGAGCTTTGTCATGGTGAGCTCATAGGAACTGAGCAGTTTTCGAGCAGAGAGCTGCAAAAGTAACGCAATAAGCGGGGTCAGGTCAATTAAATATGCTATCCATTATATAGCCGATTATGGGCAAGATATTTTTGGTGGAGTAGAGGTTTGGCACATTAGCGATTAACCATGCTGGTCATGATAAAGGTATACTTTGCTGAAACACAGAGCCACGTGTGTTCCCAATGCGTTGTAGAGCACCGCCCGGGCGTTATCAATTTCAGGCGGGCCCACGCTGCTTCAAACTACCTTTCCTAACGTGTTAGGAGGATATACAGTAATAACATGCCCAATCTTGTTAATGTTTCGCAACGCTTACAAAAGCCGTTACAGCCACCAGTTGACTGGTATTTCGACCCTCATATTCTTGAGTTGGAGACGCGCCTTCTGTTTGACCAAGGGGTCGGTTACGTTGGTCACGAGGCGATGCTGCAGAACATCGGTGACTATCACGTGCTTGAGTGGATGGGGGATGCCAAGGTATTGGTACGCCATAAAAACGGCATTGAGCTGTTGTCAAATGTTTGTCGCCACAGGCAATCTTTATTGTTTAAGGGGCGCGGTAATGCCAGGAACATCGTTTGCCCGGTACACCGATGGACTTACGATTTAGCGGGAAAGCTACTAGGGGCGCCGCACTTTCCTAATAACCCATGTCTTGATCTTGGCAGGACTCCTCTGAAAAGCTGGAATGGCCTGCTTTTTTCGGGCAGGCGCGATGTCGCTCGAGATATGGCCGACCTGAGTGTCTTGAAGGATTTTGATTTTTCTGGGCATGTGCTGGAGCGAGTGCAGATAGAGGAGTATGCCTGTAACTGGAAGACCTTCATCGAGGTATATCTGGAGGACTACCATGTCGAACCATACCATCCTGGGCTCAGTCGTTTTGTGGACACAAAGGAATTGAAATGGGATTTTGGTAACTGGTACAGCGTACAGACAGTTGGAATCAATCACGACTTGGTCCATCCGGGTACGCCAGTTTATGCCAAGTGGCATGAGCAATTATTACGACAAACGGCTGGTAAAATCCCTGCTCATGGCGCTATCTGGATGCTTTACTATCCGAATGTCATGCTGGAGTGGTATCCCCATGTGCTTATTATCAGTACGCTATTGCCGGCAGGGGTAGACCGTTGCACCAACGTGGTCGAGTTCTACTATCCGGAGGATATCGCCCTATTCGAGCGGGAGTTTGTCGAGGCTGAGCAGGCCGCTTATCGTGAGACCGCGGTCGAAGATGACGAAATCTGTAAACTGCTAACTGCTGGGCGTCGTGCTCTGTATAAGCAGGGTATTAATGAAACCGGCCCGTATCAGTCACCGATGGAAGATGGCATGGTGCACTTTCATGAATTTCTGCAGAGGGAAGTTGGGCGCTACATTTCATGATCATCTGATGGAACCAAATATTGGAATGGTAAGTCATGCCGCGGCATATCGGCTACTCCAGCTTACGAACGATTGATGCGCTCTCTCTGGATGGTTGTTGCCGGCTTTCTGTTCAGTTGCATGGGCGTATTTGTCAAGCTCGGAGCGGAACACTTTACCAGCATTGAGCTGGTATTCTACCGGTCACTATTTGGCCTGCTATTGATTTATGCGGTAGTCCGGATACAGAGAATTCCCCTCATTACTACACACTGGAAGAGTCACTGCTGGCGCGGGTTTTCAGGTCTCGGTGCGTTGCTGATGTTTTTCTTTTGCATTGTACAGTTACCGTTGGCGACAGCAGTAACGCTCAATTACACCTCACCATTATTTCTGGCCTTGCTCACTGCTGTCATTCTGAAAGAGCGCCCCCACGGGGTGTTTGTCATGGCTGTAATGTTAGGGTTTGTTGGTGTGATTTTATTGCTACGTCCGATACTGCAGGAGGATCAATGGAGCGCTGGACTGATTGGACTGTGTTCAGGGTTTTTCTCTGGTGTTGCTTATCTCAACGTCAAAAAGCTCACAAGTCTGGGTGAGTCTGATTGGCAAGTCGTGTTTTATTTTACTTTGATTTGCAGCGTTGTTACCGGTGGTTGGATGTTGCTCGACACCTTTAGTCCAATCACACTAAACAATGTGCCGTTGCTGTTAGGTATTGGGATTACTGCAACACTTGCGCAGCTTGCGATGACGAGGGCCTACCGCACTGGAAAGACGCTAGTGGTGGGTGCTCTGGCCTATAGCACAGTGGTATTTTCGAGTCTATGGGGGATCCTAGTCTGGAGCGACGTATTGCCACTAGCGGCATGGTTAGGCATGGGGATGATAGTGGTTAGCGGATTATTGTGCCTCAGCGTCTCACCTTCAGTACGCGATTAATCGCGGCAATTAATTGAGGCGGAATTTGCGTTGTGGTAGGCAGTTGCCTATGATGAGTTGGTAACCTTTTTTGGGATGAGTCCATGATTACTATTCAGAAAATCGGCAACCTGGTCGCCGTTGCTGCACTCGGTGAATTTACCTTAACCGACTACAAGGAGTTCGAGGAGCAGGTTCTCTACAAGTCTCATTTCGATGGCAGGGCCAATCTCCTATTCGACTGGCGTGATATGGTGGGTTACACCGTTGATGTCGCGTGGGAGGAGATTAAGTTTGCGCGTGAACATGGAAGTGAATTTAACCGCGTGGCGGTGGTTACCAATAACAAGTGGCAAGCATGGAGTGTCTGGGTATCCAACCTCTTCATCGGGGCTGATGTCAGAGTTTTCGGCGATTACGACGAGGCTGAGTTGTGGGTGACTGTTTGAGGCGACTGATATTCAAGGCCTCATTGAGTGATATGTAGGGAAGAGAGTATTTAACAGTTCGATTTTTAAAGAGAAATGATCGGATCAAAGAGCGTCAGCTAGCCCAGTAAGCCAATACGGCTAATCTTCATTAAAGAGCGCAGGATTGCCCCCAAAATTTGTTGCAAAAAAACAACACGCGCCTCTTTTAATCTACGAAATTCCTTTATATTGCAACAGTTTTCCTCCAAAATCACTTCTCGTCTTTAAGTGAGAACCGCACGGCCATATCTTGCGTAAGGCCTCATTCTCTTTGCATTTATTATCAATGAGTTATAGGGTGCGTGGGCGCGGTTATATGTGGGGTTGATATAATAGGAAGGGGGTGGTGCGGTATCTTGACAGTGGAATTCACTTTAAGATACCCTGCGCAACCGGTTAAGTTTAATCATTTATTTATGGCTGAAGGTCCTGGCTGTGATCTGCAAATCTTTGTGGAGCGGGTCGATCTCAAGTCATAAAGCAGTATCAAACAAGAGCTCTGTATAAAAAAGATGACAGGTGTCGCTAAATTGGAGAGTAAGACCTTGAGTTCAACAATTACCCAGTTGAATGCTCCGCTAACGCAAGCGTTTGGTTCTCAGTTACCAAGGGAGTCAACACTAACGGTCGATCCGACACCGACGATATGCGAGTTACAAGTTCAACGTCTGGCAGACTTCGACACCCTAACAGAAGCATTGGACTACGCTGCCAGCGGATCAAAAGGATTTAACTTTTATAATGCAAAGGGGGGGCTCCGCACAGTTCTTTCCTACCAAACATTAAGGCAAAGTGCTCTAGCCTCGGCACAACGTCTGTCAGGACTTGGGCTGGCTCGTGGTGAACGAGTGGCGCTCATTGCTGATACCACGCCCGAGTTTGTCGAGTTATTCTTCGCCTGCCGTTATGCTGGGTTAGTTCCTTTCGCGATGCCAGTTCCGGCCAATCTTGGCAGCCATGCTGTGTATGTCCAGCAGATTCGTGGAATACTCCTCGGCAGCAAAGTAAGCGTTGCCTTGGCAAGTGTAGATTATATTAACTTCCTTAGAGAAGCTTCAGAGGGGGTAGAAGGACTGCAGTGGGTTGGGACTCCGGGTGAGTTAGGAGCGCTACCGGCCCTGGATGTGACGCCAAAGCCCAACCACCCAGATGAGATTGCATACTTACAGTTCACCTCAGGGAGCACCCGTGCTCCTCGCGGAGTGATCATCACAGAACGAGCCTTGATGAGCAATCTACAAGGGATCGTTCGGAGTGGGCTAGAGATTCGGCCGAATGACCGCTGTGCATCCTGGTTACCTTTTTACCATGATATGGGCTTGGTAGGGATGATGATGGCCCCGATGGCGTCGCAAGTCTCGGTCGACTACTTGGCTACGCGAGATTTTGCGGTTAGGCCGTTACAATGGCTAAAGCTGATCAGCCGCAACCGCTCTACAGTTGCATTCAGTCAGCCATTTGGCCTCAAGCTTTGTACCCTGCGAGTTCGTGATTCTGACTTAGAAGATCTCGATCTCAGTTGCTGGCGTGCGGCGGGGGTTGGCGCGGAAATGATACGCCCAGAAACCCTCAGAAACTTCTCAGAGAAGTTCGCGCCAGCAGGATTTAATGCGAGTGCCTTCCTGCCTAGCTATGGGTTAGCGGAATCGACTCTTGCGGTTACTTTTTCAAAAATTGGCGAAGGTTTTAAGAGTCTGAAGGTTGATGCAGCGATGCTGGTGGAAAGAAAGATGGCCGTTCGGCTCCAAGCGGAGGGCAGGAAGTTTAATGAATTTGTGAATTGTGGGCGCGCCCTGCCAGGACATACGGTCAAGATTGTCGACGATGAGGATCAAGAGTTATCTGACCTGAAGTTGGGTAGTGTGTTGGTGAGTGGCGGCAGCATCATGACGGGTTACTTCAACAATCCTGAGGACACTCAGAGAACACTTAAGCCCGGTCCTTGGTTAGATACGGGTGACCTTGGCTTTCTGTTTGAAGGGGACCTTTTTGTTACTGGACGCCGCATCGATGTCATCATTGTCAATGGTCGTAATATACGGGCTCAGGATATAGAAGAGCTCGCTGAGCAGCAGCCCGAGGTCAGAGCCCGAGAGGCCTCCGCCTTTGGGGTAACAGATGCTAATGACTCGACCACAATCGTACTGGTTATAGAATGTCGTCTGACCTCAGTACCGGATCGTCAGTCTCTTATTAACCGGCTACAACGGATGGTGTATATGGCATTTGGCGTTAACTGTCTGGTGGAGTTAGTCCCGCCGCACACTCTGCCGCGTACTTCTTCCGGGAAGCTGTCTC
>CANIWY010000038.1 GCA_947471695.1 Nitrosomonadaceae bacterium | reverse complement strand
AGTTGCTAAGTAGGTCCGAACTGGCATGAGGTAACTCGGACAATATCATGCCGATCGAGACCGAGCTCAAGCTGCGTCTATCCCCTGATGCTGTTGCACGTCTGCAGCGTAATACCCTACTCAAGTCATTAAGCATTTCCAAGCCGATCACGCAAAGACTCTACAGTATTTATTACGATACCCCAAAGCTAGACCTCAACCGTCACGGTATCGGGCTACGGTTGCGCCGTAGCGGCAGGAGATGGGTGCAGACCATAAAGGGGGGTGGAGGCGTTACTGCAGGGCTGCATCAGCGCGATGAGTGGGAGCTCCCAGTTCTGAAAGAACAACTCGATTTCACCAAGATAACGGACCCTACCCTCATCAAGCTATTTAGTTCGGTCGAACTACGTGACCAGCTGAGACCTATTTTTACCACCGACTTCAAGCGTAGTGCCCGCATGCTCCATCTTCCTGATGGTGGTGAAGTAGAGTTCTGTCTGGACCGGGGAGAGATTATTTCCGGTGACGACAGAATAGCATTGTGCGAAGTCGAGCTGGAATTGAAATCGGGTAGAACTGGACAGCTATTTCAACTCGCGTTGGAACTACTGAACTGTGTTCCATTCAGACTGGAGAATGTGAGTAAGGCAGAGCGTGGGTACATGCTCTGCCTCAACGATGATTCGCTGCCGGTTAAGTCAAGGCAGGTCAAGCTTAATCCGGAGATGAGTGTCAGCGCCGCATTCAAGGCCATTAATTGGAACTGTCTTAATCATCTGCATGCCAACGAGAGTGGCATGTTGGCAGATCAGGATGCCGAGTATCTACATCAGATGCGTGTCGCACTGAGGCGGCAGCGCTCAGCAATGAATATCTTCTCCAAGGCATTGTTTAAGGATGCTCTCTCTCCTATGGCTCGGGAACTGAAGTGGCTTAATAGCCAATTGGGGCCAGCCCGAGATTGGGATGTATTTGTGATGGAGACACTGGTCCCCATGTGCGCGAGCTTCCCAGAACACCCCGGAATGGCAGCATTACAGGATATGTGTAACCAGTTGAGAAGGCGGCATCATGAATCTGCATGCCACGCCATCGAGTCAATTCATTATGTGCAGTTGATGCTGCAGATGGGTGAGTGGTTAAGTGAGGAGGGCTGGCTGGATCAGGCTGACACAGAGCCCATCAAGATGGTTGGGACTCAATCAGGAATGACGGCGAAGGAACTTGCAGATGGTCTTCTGGCGAACCGCCATCGGAAAATGATAAAGCACGGAAAGGGTTTGACGAGTTTCAGTGTAGCGGAGCTGCATGATCTTCGCATCGTCGCTAAGAAGCAGCGATATGCCGCTGAATTTTTTGCTGGATTTTATCCACCCAGTAAGACAAGGCGTTACATTCGGATTTTATCTACATTGCAAAGCACCCTGGGCGCGATGAATGACACTGCTAATGCCAAAAGACTGCTGAGCGAGGTGCCTCTGGAGGGAGATGCCCGAAGTCAGCAGGAGGCGTTTGGCATGGTCCTCGGCTGGAGTGAGGGCCTGGCCTCACTGAAAAAAACAGAACTGGAGCGGGCCTGGATGCAGTTTATTAAGGTCAAGCCATTCTGGTAATAGCAGCGCATCGAGGCGATCAATCTGTTTAATAAAAAAAGAGAGGCAACCCTTTTGAGGTTGCCTCTCTTTAATCTGGATTGAAATTGCGAGACTACTTAATTACGGCCCGCAGTTCACCCTTGGCATATCGATTGGCCATGCTATCGAGCATGATGGGCTTGATCTTGCTAGCCTGTCCAGCGCAGCCGAATGCTTCAAAACGAGCCTTGCAGATATCTTTGGCGGCGGCAGTTGCATCTTTGAGGAATTTCCGCGGATCGAACTCGCTTTTATTCTTGGCGAGATGACGGCGGACTGCACCGCTCATGGCGAGGCGGATATCGGTATCGATATTGATCTTGCGCACGCCATTCTTAATCCCCTCCTGGATCTCTTCAACAGGTACGCCGTAGGTCTCTTTCATCTCTCCGCCAAACTCGCGGATGATATCGAGCCACTCCTGTGGTACGGAGCTGGATCCATGCATCACTAGGTGGGTATTGGGAATGCGTTTGTGAATCTCCTTGATGCGTTCGATGGCGAGAATGTCACCGGTCGGCTTACGGGTAAATTTATAAGCGCCGTGTGAGGTACCGATGGCGATTGCTAAGGCATCCACACCAGTTTTTTTAACAAAGTCAGCGGCCTGTTCGGGGTCGGTTAGCAATTGGTCATGTGATAACTTGCCCTCTGCTCCGTGACCATCCTCCGCCTCACCCATGCCGGTTTCGAGTGAGCCTAGACAGCCCAGTTCTCCCTCAACAGAAACGCCGACCGCGTGTGACATCTCGACCACCTTAGCGGTAACTTCGACGTTATATTCATATGATGATGGTGTCTTGGCATCGGCCTCCAGCGATCCGTCCATCATAACGCTGGAGAATCCGCTGCGGATTGCGTTAATGCAGACTGAAGGTGATGCACCGTGATCCTGGTGCATGACAATGGGGATATGAGGATAGGACTCAACCGCCGCTTCGATCAGGTGTCGCAGGAAGGCCTCGCCGGCGTATTTACGCGCGCCGGCAGAGCCTTGCATGATGACCGGGCTATTGCACTCATCAGCCGCCTGCATAATGGCCTGAATCTGCTCTAGGTTGTTCACATTGAAAGCGGGAAGGCCGTAGCCATTTTCCGCTGCATGATCTAATAATTGCCGTAATGATACGAGTGCCATTTGAGTCTCCTCCTAATAATATGCTGTTGAAAAATTTGTAAATACTAAACTAATATAGGCGATCGGAAAGAAACTGCAGGTCCTTTCTTTTAGAACAGGTCTTGATTATGCCTTTCTGTGCTCCCCAACCTTGACGATCTTCATGGTATTGGTACCGCCTGCCTTCCCGACTGGCTCGCCGATGGTCATGATGATCAGGTCTCCATTACAAACCGCACCCCGGTTGAGTAGTTCAGTCTCAGCCAGATCCAGAATCGACTCTGGATCACTCGATCCGCCGTTAAATTTGATTGGGTAAACGCCCCGGAATAGAGTCATCTTACGGCGGGTGTCCTCCTGTGGGCTCAGAGCAAATATGGGCACATTGGAGTTTCTGCGAGACATCAGCAGAACCGTACGGCCACTCTGTGTAAGCGCGGCAATGGCACGGATCTTGAGATTGCTGGCGGTGAACATGGTGGCACGTGCGACTGCCTCCTCGATGGTGTCCGGGAGGCCCGACTGGATGCGGCGTTGGTCCTGACTTGCCAGAAATTCTTTTTCTGCTTCCAGGCATACCCGGGCCATAGCCTCGACTGATTCAATTGGATAGTCACCAGCGGCTGATTCAGCAGACAGCATGACCGCATCAGTGCCATCTAGCACCGCATTGGCGACGTCTGACACTTCAGCCCGGGTCGGGATCGGGCTAGTGATCATGGACTCCATCATCTGAGTGGCGGTCACCACAAGTTTATTACTGAGACGTGCCGCACGTATCATTCTCTTTTGCAGTGCAGGGACTACCGCATCACCCACCTCCACCGCCAGGTCGCCGCGAGCCACCATAATGGCATCGGAGGCTTGTAGGATATCGTCCAGAGCCAGGATTGCCTCTGAACGCTCAATCTTTGCCATCATCAGACTTCTACCGCCGGCCTCACGCATTAAGTCACGAGCCCACCGCATATCCTCACCGGTGCGTGGGAAGGATACCGCGAGGTAGTCCGCTTTGAGGGCAGCTGCAGTCTTAATGTCCTCCATATCCTTAGGTGTTAATGCAGGTGCACTGAGTCCACCACCCTTACGGTTGATCCCCTTATTGTTAGAGAGAACACCACCCTGTTCTACCACGCAATGTACTTGGCGCCCCTTGACCCGTGAGACGCCCAGCACAATACGTCCATCATCTAACATCAGTGTTACCCCTGTTCCAACATCATTTGGCAGCTCTTTGTAATCCAGACCGACCTTTTCCTGATCCCCCAGTTCACAGTCAGCGTCCAGTACGAACTTATCACCTGCCTTCAGAGTGATCTTCCCATGCTCGAACTTGCCGATACGAATTTTTGGGCCCTGCAGATCTGCCAGCACGCCCACCGTCTGACCGGCAGCACGGGCAAGCGAACGAGCGAGTTCAGCATGCTCGATGTGCTCCTCCCGGGTGCCGTGGGAGAAGTTAATGCGGACTACATCAACCCCTGCATTGATCATCCGTTCTAGAACTTCTGGAGTGCTGGACGCGGGTCCAAGAGTTGCAACGATTTTTGTTCTTCGGATCATTCTATGAGTGTCGGTAAGGGGTGTCTCAGGGGTTAGCGCGAACGTTCTTCTAGTATCTCGACAGCGGGTAGTTTCTTACCTTCCAGGAATTCGAGGAAGGCGCCTCCGGCAGTTGAGATGTAGGATATCTTGTCATAGATGCCGTACTTTTGAATCGCGGCGATAGTATCACCACCACCTGCCAGGGTGAATGCGTTGGTATTGGCGATCGCCATGGCGATGGTCTTGGTGCCGGCACCAAACTGATCAAATTCGAATACGCCAACCGGACCATTCCATACCACCGTACCCGCTTTCATAATAATATCTGCCAGTTCTTGAGCGCTCTTTGGTCCGATATCGAAGATCATCTCATCATCGGCAACTGCACCAGAATCCTTCAGCACAGCCGGTTCATTCGCGTCGAATTTCTTACCGACGACAACGTCCTTCGCGATTGGAATGGATGCATTACGTTTTGCCATTTTATCCATCAGCATCTTTGCGGTTGGGATCAGATCATCCTCGCACAAGGACTTGCCGACATTTTTGCCGGTGGCCTTGAGGAAGGTATTAGCAATACCGCCACCGACCACCATCTGATCAACCTTCTCGGATAGGGACTCAAGCACAGTCAGTTTAGTTGAGACCTTGGAACCACCGACGATGGCAACCATCGGCCGGGCTGGGTTTAGTAGCGCCTTGGTCAGAGCTTCTAATTCCTGGGTCAAGAGGATACCCCCACAGGCAATGGGTGCGTACTTGGCGATACCGTGGGTTGATGCCTCTGCACGGTGTGCGGTGCCGAATGCGTCCATAACGAAGATATCGCACAGACGGGCATATTTCTGGGCAGTCTCATCCAGATTTTTCTTTTCACCTTTATTGATGCGGCAATTCTCCAAAACGACCAACTCACCTTGCGCGATTTCGAACCCACCATCGACCCAATTCTTTATCAATCTCACAGGCTTAGCCAGGCGTGCGGCAATATTGTCAGCGACTGGCTTGAGAGAATTCTCTTCAGACCAGACGCCCTCTTCGGGGCGGCCTAGGTGAGAGGTCACCATGACCTTGGCACCGTTGTTTAGGCAATGATTGATGGTAGCCATGGAGGCGGTAATGCGAGCATCGGATGTGACCATGCCGTCCTTGATGGGGACATTGAGATCGGCACGAATGAATACACGCTTACCCTTGAGATCGAGGTCAACGAGATTGATGACGGACATGGAAAGCTCCAAATTTATATAAAGTCTAAGGGGTGGCTCATAAGCCACTCCTTAGACTGCCAGGTAACTGCGACGTGAAAAGCACAGCGGGTGTATTTGTTCCTACGCGGGGTATTGCACCACCCGCTACTTAGCGACTACGCGAACCATTTCCAGAACTTTGCTGGAGTAGCCCCACTCATTGTCATACCAAGAAACGACCTTGACGAAACTACTATCGAGTGCCATTCCAGCCTCGGCATCGAAGATGGAGGTGCAACTGTCTCCACGGAAGTCGGTGGAGACGACCTTCTCGTCAGTATACCCGAGCACACCCTTCATTGAGCCTTCAGATGCCGATTTCATGGCCGCGCAAATCTCAGCATAGGAGGTCTCCGTGTTGAGCTCTACGGTGAGATCGACCACCGACACGTCAGAGGTGGGTACACGGAAGGCCATTCCGGTGAGTTTCTTATTCAATTCTGGGATGACGACACCTACAGCCTTAGCAGCACCGGTTGAAGAGGGAATGATATTTTCAAGGATGCCGCGACCACCCCGCCAGTCCTTATTAGAGGGACCATCAACCGTCTTCTGGGTGGCAGTTGCTGCGTGTACAGTCGTCATCAGGCCGCGCTTGATACCGAAGGTGTCGTTCAATACCTTGGCGATCGGGGCGAGGCAGTTGGTGGTGCACGATGCGTTGGATACGATCGCTTGACCGGCGTAAGTCTTGTCATTCACGCCGTACACAAACATGGGAGTGTCGTCCTTGGAGGGGGCGGACATGATGACCTTCTTGGCGCCGGCGGCGATGTGCTTCTCACAAGTCTCCTTGGTGAGGAATAGCCCGGTGGATTCGACCACGACATCAACGCCTACTTCATTCCACTTTAGTTCAGATGGATCCTTGACCGCAGTCAGACGAATCCTCTTGCCTTGGACGATCAGTGTATTTCCCTCAACGGCGACGCTGCCACGGAAACGTCCATGTACTGAATCATGTTGCAGCATGTAAGCCAGATAATCAGGCTCGAGCAGGTCATTGATGGCAACGACCTCGATATCTGGAAAGTTTTCTACTGCTGCACGGAACACCATGCGGCCGATGCGACCGAATCCATTGATGCCGACTTTGATGGTCATTTTATGAGCCCTTTAAATAGAAAGTGTACTGGAGCAGCGCGTTAATTTACGTGCTGCTGTTCTGTCAATTATTTAGATGATGCCCTTCACGGTCTTCACTACATTCTCAACGGTGAATCCAAAGTGTTTAAACAGTTCGTTTGCTGGCGCAGACTCTCCAAAAGTCTCCATTCCGACCACCGCTCCCTCAAGACCTACGTATTTACGCCAGAAGTCGGATATCCCGGCCTCAATCGCAACACGGCGAACACCCTTAATCAGGACGCTGTCCTTGTAGGGCTGGTCCTGACGATCAAATAGATTGGTGCAGGGCATCGAGACCACTCTGACATGGATGCCCGTGTCAGCCAGTTCTTTTTGTGCGCTCATTGCCAAGCCAATCTCTGAGCCGGTAGCGATGAGGATCGCCTGCGGCTTTCCAACAGCCGCTTCCGACAAGACATAGCCCCCCTTATCGATCAGCTTGATAGTTGCCGCGTCGCGTTTTTGGAATGGTAAATTCTGACGGCTGAAGATTAGTGTGGAGGGGCCATTCATGCGTTCAATTGAACGTGCCCAGGCCACTGCAGATTCAACGGTATCGCAGGGTCTCCAAACATCCATGTTCGGAATATAGCGAAGTGTCGCGGTCTGCTCGACCGGTTGGTGGGTGGGCCCATCCTCACCCAATCCGATTGAATCATGCGTAAACACAAATAGATTACGGATCTTCATCAGCGCAGCCATTCTCAGGGCGTTCCGAGCATACTCTGAGAACATCAGGAAGGTAGCGCCGTAGGGAATGATCCCACCGTGCAACGATAGTCCATTCATCATCGCGCTCATGCCGAATTCACGTACGCCGTAATAAACATAATTACCACCGCTATCACGGCTGATCCCTTTTGAGCCAGACCATAGGGTAAGGTTCGATCCAGCCAGATCTGCTGATCCCCCGATCAGTTCTGGTAAGACGGGGGCCAACCCCTCGATCGTATTTTGGGAAGCCTTGCGGCTGGCGATGGTCTCTTCCTTAGCATTGACGCGATTGATGAATCCATCAACGTGATCACGCCAGTTTGCAGGCAGATCGCCTGACATACGCCGTGTGAACTCAGCTGCTTCAACAGGGTATTTTTTCGCATACTCGCTAAACTTTTGATTCCATTCTTCTTCCAGTTTCTTGCCCTTGGCCCGTCCATCCCAAAGGTCATAGACCTCCTGGGGAATTTCAAATGGAAGATGGTTCCAGCCGATGTGGGGACGGGCGGCCGCGATCTCCGCATCTCCTAGGGCCGCTCCATGAACTTCGTGGGTATTGGCCTTATTGGGAGACCCAAGTCCGATCACTGTCTTACAGCAAATCATCGTGGGCTTGTTACTGATTTTTTTGGCCGCTTCAATTGCTGCTTCAATGGCGACCGGATCATGGCCATTAACATTGGGTACTACATGCCAGCCGTAGGATTCAAACCGCTTGGGTGTGTCGTCGGTGAACCAGCCCTCAACATGGCCATCGATGGAGATCCCATTGTCGTCATAAAAACAGATGAGCTTCCCGAGCCCCAAGGTGCCTGCCAGTGAACAGGCCTCGTGGGAGATCCCCTCCATCAGGCAGCCATCGCCAAGGAAGACATAACTGTAATGGTTAACGATGTCGAAGCCGGGGCGGTTGAACTCGGCGGCAAGGATCTTTTCCGCCAGGGCCATACCGACAGCATTGGTGATGCCCTGCCCAAGAGGTCCTGTGGTGGTCTCAACGCCAGGTGTGTAGCCATACTCTGGGTGGCCGGGGGTCTTGGAGTGAAACTGTCGGAAGCGCTTGATCTCCTCCATTGGTAAGTCGTAGCCGGTTAGATGCAATAGCGCATAAATCAGCATTGATCCGTGCCCATTGGATAGTACGAAACGGTCTCGGTCAGCCCATTTAGGGTTGGCTGGGTTGTGTCGCAGATGATGAATCCACAATACTTCAGCGATTTCTGCCATGCCCATGGGCATGCCAGGATGGCCTGAGTTGGCTTTTTGGACAGCATCCATCGCTAAAGCACGGATGGCGCTGGTCAGATTCTTGAATACCGGCGCATTAAAATCACTGAATGTAGCCATGGATGCGGACTCCTTCGCTCAACTAGATATAAAAAAATAAAATACATCACACGACCGCCCCAAAAAGCGATGTGCACTGTTAGGAGTAATATTATCGCTTAAGACGCGGTGTCAGACAACTGTGAAAAATTTGTGAAACTCAGGTGAATTTCAGAACAAGTCACCCGTGGGAGGGGGGGGTCATTGATTTCGTGGTTTGACGCCTAACAATTTGAGTTTTCGATAAAGATGAGTCCGCTCCAGCCCGGAGCGTTCCGCCACCCGTGTCATATTGCCGCTTTCCTGCTCGATGAGCCGATCAAAGTATTGCTTTTCGAATAAGTCACGCGCCTCTTTCAGGGGAATATTGAGCGGCACGCTTGAAACTTTCTGTGTTGACATCGAAGAAGATAGCGCCTGCATCACGTCATCGGCTGAAATTTCATCATTCGTGCCGGTTAGTGCCAATGATCGAACCACACCGGTTAATTGTGAGAGGTTGCCGGGCCAGTCATAGTTGCGTAACGCATTGAGTGCAGCAGTACTGAACTGTCGCAGGGGCGCTTCCCCAGATTCAATGCTGCTAGAAAGCATCTGACTGGCAAGCTCCGGAATGTTTTCCCGATGTGTTTTTAGTGAGGGGACATTAATGCAGAGACTGTTCAGGATCTCATACAGTCTGGGGTCATACTCGCCCCGTGCTGTTAGATCAGATAGTGGTAGTGAGGTGGCGCACACCAGTCGGACGTTGTATTTTTCCAGTTTTCCTAGCAGGAGCAGTAGGCCCCTCTGCTCCAGTCGACTGATCTTGCCGATCTCGTTGAGAAACAATAAACCACCTTGCGCTTGCTCCAGCATCGTGAGAGGGGCATCTGCAAGAGACGTGAGCGTCTCCGGTTCCATCCAGGGTGTATTCGGGCGGTGCAGGAATCGAGCACATAGCCTCATCCCGGTTCCAGGTTCGCCAGTGAGTAGCAGCGGCGTCTTAAGGTGAATGACCTGTTCTAAGCGGGTTTTTAGATTGGCGATCATCGACCCCTTGCCCAGGTT
>CANIWY010000037.1 GCA_947471695.1 Nitrosomonadaceae bacterium | reverse complement strand
TGTCGCTGTCACGGACGACATTGTCGCCGCACTCTCAGAGAGTAACGTGTTGATCGATTTCACTCGTCCTGAAGGAACGCTCGCACATCTCGCGGTGTGTCGCGCTAGAAATGTAAAAATGGTGATCGGTACTACTGGCTTTTCAGCAGAGCAGAAAGAAGAGCTTAAAAAAGCGGCAAAAGAGATCGCCATCGTATTTGCGCCGAACATGAGTGTGGGGGTAAACGTGACTTTTAAGCTGCTGCAAATAGCGGCCAGGGCGCTGAATGAGGGGTACGATATTGAGATTATCGAAGCTCATCACCGCCACAAGGTAGACGCCCCCTCTGGCACCGCATTACGCATGGGAGAAATAGTAGCGGGGGCATTGGACAGAGAACTTGAAGAGGTCTCTGTTTATGGGCGCCACGGCGTAACTGGAGAGCGTCTGCCCGCCACCATTGGTTTCTCTACGGTGCGGGGTGGGGATATCGTTGGCGATCACACGGTGATGTTTGCAGGTACGGGTGAGCGTATTGAAATTTCCCATAAGGCTAGCAGCCGTGCGAACTTCGCTGTGGGCGCGCTTCGGGCTGCGCGCTTTCTCGCCGACAAAGAAAGCGGCCTATTTGATATGCAGGACGTGATCGGCTTCAGCTAGCAAACTGGCGGCAGGTTAGTGGGAATGACAAGCACTTCGGTATCTATGCAGCACGATGAGGCGATCCAGTAGCCCAAAATAACTGTGGTCGCATTGAAGCGCTTGCTTTATTCGCGTATGATTCTAGTAGGTTAATGAAGCGGGACGGCGCTTGCTTGTCCCGCTTTCCATGTCTGGTCAGTCCTCAAGGAGTTCCCCGTGTCACAACGCCTGCATGCTGTCCTCGCTCTCGCTGACGGCACAATTTTTCGCGGTACCTCCATCGGAGCAGAGGGCATTAGTGCGGGGGAGGTGGTATTTAACACTGCCATGACTGGCTATCAGGAAGTTCTCACAGACCCCTCCTACTGCCGACAGATCGTCACTCTCACTTACCCGCATATTGGAAATACTGGCATCAATCAGGAGGACGTTGAGTCGGGGGAAGCCAACAAAGTGTATGCAGCCGGGCTGGTGATCCGGGATCTGCCTCTAGCCTCCAGCAGTTGGCGGCAGACCCAGATTCTGCCGGAATACCTCAAGGAGCAAGGGGTGGTGGCGATTGCAGATATCGACACACGCAAACTTACACGACTACTGCGGGAGAAGGGTGCACAAGCAGGTTGCCTTATGTCGGGGCGCATTGATGAGGAGGATGCGGTGAGGCGTGCCGTCGAATCCCCGGGGCTTGCAGGGATGGATTTGGCTGCAGTGGTGAGTTGCGGCAAGCCTTATCAGTGGAGTGAGGGTGAATGGACGCTTGGAAGGGGCCATCAGAGAATAGACCAACCGCGGTTTCATGTCGCTGCATTTGATTTTGGCATCAAGCGCAATATCTTACGCAAGCTTGCGCAACGGGGTTGTAAGGTGACGGTACTTCCGGCCAAGACATCAGCCGAGGAAGTTTTGGCACTGCAGCCCGATGGAGTATTCCTCTCTAATGGACCGGGTGACCCTGAGCCTTGTGATTACGCAATTGTTGCAACTAGAAGGTTGCTCGAAGAAGAAATGCCGATTTTTGGCATTTGCTTGGGGCATCAGTTACTTGGTTTGGCGAGTGGTGCTAGGACCGTTAAGATGAAGTTTGGCCATCATGGTGCGAATCACCCAGTACAGGATCTGGACACCAAGAGGGTGATGATCTCAAGTCAGAATCACGGCTTTGCGGTGGATATTGATACGCTGCCAAAGAATGCGCGTGTGACGCACTTATCTTTGTTTGATGGCAGTCTGCAAGGGTTCGAGTTAACCGATCGGCAAGCATTTTGTTTTCAGGGGCATCCAGAGGCAAGTCCGGGTCCACATGATATGGATTACCTGTTTGACCGATTCATCCGCATGATGGAAGCCAATAAAAACAGCATTGACTGTAGAAATTTATAGCGACGGAGAAGACACAAGACCCCCCTAGCTTCTCAGCAGTCACGCACAACTAGAAATATGCCTAAACGTACCGACATAAAATCCATCCTCATTATTGGCGCAGGGCCCATCATCATTGGGCAGGCGTGCGAGTTTGATTATTCCGGCGCGCAGGCCTGCACAGCGCTGCGTGAGGAGGGATACCGCGTCATTCTAGTGAATTCGAATCCAGCCACCATCATGACCGATCCAGAGATGGCCGATGTAACTTACATCGAGCCGATTACCTGGCCGATGTTAGAGAAAATTATCGCGATCGAACGCCCCGATGCCTTGTTGCCGACCATGGGGGGGCAGACAGCGCTGAACTGTGCGCTCGACTTAGCCAAGCATGGTGTGCTTGAGAAGTATGCTGTGGAATTAATCGGAGCATCACGTGAGGCCATCGACAAGGCTGAAGATCGGGAAAAATTTAAGCAGGCAATGACCAGGATCGGACTGAGTTCGGCCCGCTCCGCAATCGCTCATAGCCTGGAGGAGGCGCTTCAGGTGCAGGCAATGGTCGGCTATCCTGCCATCATCCGCCCATCATTTACTATGGGCGGAAGTGGTGGCGGTATTGCCTATAATCGCAAGGAATTCCTCGATATTTGTGAGCGCGGGCTAGAGGCCTCTCCCACTAAGGAGCTATTGATCGAAGAGTCCGTCATCGGATGGAAAGAGTTCGAGATGGAGGTGGTGCGTGATAAGGAGGATAACTGCATCATCATTTGCGCCATCGAGAATCTGGACCCGATGGGGGTGCATACCGGTGACTCCATCACTGTTGCCCCAGCTCAAACGCTGACCGATAAGGAGTATCAGATCATGCGCAATGCATCGATCGCGGTGTTGCGTGAGATCGGTGTGGAAACAGGAGGTTCCAATGTGCAGTTTGCCATCAGCCCACAAGACGGCCGAATGTTGGTAATTGAAATGAATCCACGGGTATCCCGTTCCTCTGCCTTGGCGTCGAAAGCGACAGGGTTCCCTATTGCAAAGATCGCGACCAAGCTCGCGGTGGGTTATACGCTGGATGAGCTCAGGAACGATATTACCGGGGGCATGACCCCTGCTTCATTTGAGCCGACTATCGATTATGTGGTTACCAAGGTGCCACGTTTTGCTTTCGAGAAATTTCCCCAGGCCGATGATCGGCTGACCACCCAGATGAAATCGGTGGGAGAAGTAATGGCCATCGGCCGTACTTTTCAGGAGTCGTTACAAAAGGCCTTGCGTGGACTAGAAACCGGGGTCGATGGTTTGGATGAGAAGACCACCGATATCGGCATGATTGAAACCGAGCTGGGGGACCCAGGTCCTGACCGTATCTGGTATGTGGCTGATGCATTTCGTTGTGGAATGACATTCTCTGAGATTCATAACCTGACACATATTGACCCCTGGTTTCTGTCGCAAATTGAAGATCTGGTAAAGCAAGAGAGGGCTCTTGCAGGAGAGACTCTGGACGGGCTTGATCTCGATGCGCTGCGAAAATTAAAGCGCAGCGGCTTCTCTGACCTGCGCTTAGCCAAACTGTTAAACACAAGTCAGACAGCGGTGCGTAACAAGCGACATCAACTCAAGCTACACCCGGTATATAAGCGTGTGGACACCTGTGCTGCTGAATTTTCCACCCGCACCGCCTATATGTATTCGACTTATGAAGAAGAGTGTGAGTCTCTGCCCACCGATAGAAAGAAAATTATGGTGCTGGGAGGAGGTCCTAACCGCATCGGACAGGGTATTGAGTTTGATTATTGCTGTGTCCATGCCGCGTTGGTTTTGCGAGAGGATGGCTTTGAGACCATCATGGTCAACTGTAATCCAGAGACCGTTTCAACCGATTATGATACTTCTGACAGGTTATATTTTGAACCGCTGACGCTGGAAGACGTACTCGAGATCGTCGCGATAGAAAAACCTTTTGGCGTGATTGTGCAATATGGCGGTCAGACACCACTGAAGCTCGCGCGGGATCTTGCTGCAAATGGGGTCCCCATCATCGGGACCAGTCCGGACATGATAGATTGCGCTGAGGATCGAGAGCGCTTTCAGAAAATGTTGCAAGAGCTTGGGCTGAAGCAACCATCCAATCGCACCGCACGTAATCCCGAGGCTGCTCTTGCTGCTGCCAACGAGATTGGTTATCCGCTGGTAGTGCGTCCTAGTTATGTACTGGGTGGACGGGCCATGGAGATCGTTCATGAGCAACGAGATCTGGAACGCTACATGCGAGAGGCAGTAAAAGTATCAAATGACTCGCCAGTATTGCTGGACCGCTTTCTCAACGACGCCATTGAGGTAGATGTAGACGCAATCTGCGATGGTGAGGCCGTCTTGATTGGCGGCATCATGGAGCATATCGAACAGGCCGGCGTTCACTCTGGTGATTCAGCTTGTTCACTTCCCCCTTTCAGTTTGTCACCCTCCATACAGAATGAACTACGGCGGCAAACTGAAGCGATGGCACGGGCGCTCAGAGTGGTGGGGTTGATGAATGTGCAGTTCGCGATTCAAGGAGATACTGTCTACGTACTAGAAGTAAATCCCAGGGCATCTCGTACTGTACCTTTTGTGTCCAAGGCCACCGGGCTGCAGCTAGCAAAAATTTCCGCACGATGTATGGCTGGCGTGTCCCTGGCTCTTCAAGGTGTAACTAAGGAGGTAATCCCCCCCTATTACTCGGTGAAGGAGGCCGTATTTCCGTTCATCAAGTTTCCGGGCGTAGACACCATACTTGGACCCGAAATGAAATCTACCGGCGAGGCCATGGGAATGGGGAGAACGTTTGCTGAGGCATTCGTTAAGTCGCAACTGGCTGCGGGGGTGAAGTTGCCTGCGACAGGAAAGGTATTCATTAGCGTACGTCAATCAGACAAGGCGCGTGTGGTAGAAATTGCCCGCGATCTTGTGAATTTGGGATTCACACTTTATGCTACTCGTGGCACTGCAACGGGACTGGCAGCAGCGGGACTGGCAGTGACCCCAGTTAATAAGGTCACAGAGGGGCGGCCACATATTGTAGACATGATCAAAAATGGTGAGATGAACCTCATCATCAATACTGTGGAAGACAAGCGTAGTGCTATTCAGGATTCATACTCGATCCGCAATGCGGTATTGCAGGCAAGGGTAACGTATTACACCACTCTGGCTGGTGCGCGTGCTGCTTGCGTCGGCATAGCAAATATGAAGGAACTTCAGGCATATGGCTTACAGGGGCTGCATGCACAACTAGATGCAGCTGGGTGAGAGGGGTAATAAGGGGGTTGTTGCTTAGTATAGTTTCATCATAAGGCTGTGAACTTTCCAGTCTTGATTTATAAGATTGAGCTTTGTTTTCCCTTGCGAGAAATCGCGAGATAAAATTGAATATGAGAGGGTGGGACATGGGTACAATTCCATTGACAGTGATCGGTGCAGAAAGGCTGCGTGCTGAGCTGCACGAAATGAAAACCGTGCAGCGTCCTGCTGTAATTGCAGCTATCGCAGAGGCCCGTTCCCATGGCGATCTTTCTGAGAATGCGGAGTACGATGCAGCCAAGGAGCGGCAAAGTTTTGTTGAAGGTCGTATTGCCGAACTGGAGGGTAAGATTTCCAATGCCCAGGTCATTAACCCAGCACTACTCGATGCTGATGGTGCTTGTGTGTTTGGTGCTACCATTGACTTGGAAGATATGGCCGCTGGAACGGTGGTGACCTACCAGATTGTTGGTGACGACGAGGCCGACATCAAGCAGGGAAAAATTTCCATTAGCTCTCCAATCTCCCGCGCCTTAATCGGCAAATATTCCGGTGACGTGGCGGAAGTGTTCGCGCCGGGCGGGGTGCGAGAGTACGAGATCCTTGATGTGAAGTATATTTAACTTGCAATGAGACGGTTCCAGCTTTAACCCTGGAAGCTGCGCTTGAGTCGACGTGGCTCACGTTTTTTTCGGAACTTGGCGGTGGTGGTTTTTGTGACCTCCTCTGGTTTGGGGCGGTAAATCACCAGTATCTTACCGATGTGCTGAACCGGGGCGGCATCAAGGCGTTGACAGATCTCCTCAATCAGAACTCCTCGCACTTTCCGGTCACCGTCGAGTACTTTGACTTTAATGAGCTCGTGACTTCTGAGCCCCCGATCCAGTTCGTTGATAACATTTTCCGATAAACCAGCTTCGCCTATCATGACAACTGGGCTTAGGGAATGGGCAAGCGCTCGTAGAGCGTGACGATGAGTGAGGGTAAGGGCAAGCATGGAATTTTCCAGAATTAATCATTTTACGCGATGAAACGCGCCAAAACCAGTAAGGCTTGGATGAGAGAGCACGTGAACGATTTTTTCGTCAAGCAGGCGAGAAAAGAGGGTTACCGATCACGGTCTGCCTACAAGTTAATGGAGATTGCCGAGCGGGACCGTTTACTCAAGCCCGGAATGGTGGTGGTGGATCTGGGTGCGGCACCGGGGGGGTGGTCTCAGGTGGCATCAGAGAAGGTAGGCAGGAAGGGGAGGGTAATCGCTCTTGATTTGCTAGAGATGGCGGCTCTGCCGGGTGTATTTTTTATCCAAGGGGATTTCAGGGAGGCGGAAGTGCTGGCCGAATTGGAGATTTGCCTGGGAGACTGCCCGGTTGATCTTGTAATCTCGGATATGTCCCCCAATATAAGTGGCATAAACATGAGCGACCAAGCTCGTAGCATCTACTTGGCTGAACTAGCATTGGAATTCTCTGTGGAGCGATTGAACTCTGGCGGCAGTTTTCTCGTCAAAGTATTCCAGGGCTCAGGTTTTGAGCAGTTCTTGCTTGCCATGCGTGCCACATTCAAACAAGTATTAACGCGTAAGCCAGAAGCGTCTCGGGGTCGAAGTAGCGAAATGTATTTGCTCGGGTTGGGGAAACGAGAAAAGAAGCTGCTAATTTTAGACGTATAACGGATAGAAAGGGCCGTCCAGCAAGTGAAATAAGGCCCGAATCACGCACAATTCATCCTGTTATAAATTCAAAAATGGGATTAGAATTGAAATTCTTGTAAGATTTTGACGGCGCAAGCCAAGGAGTTACCTTGAACAATCTTATTAAAAACATGGCCATCTGGCTAGTGATCGCGCTGGTATTGATGACTGTGTTCAACCAGTTCAGCACGCGCCAGACAACAACTCAATCGACGATGGAGTATTCTCAATTCATCGACGAGGTGAAGCAGGGAAGGATCGCCAAGGTGACCATTGAGGGGCGTACGCTAAAAGGTACAAAGGCCGATGGTAGGCGCTTTACCACCTACACTCCTTCTGACCCCTGGATGGTAAGCGACTTACTTAAGGCTGGTGTCGTTGTTGATGCAAAGCCGGAAGAAGAGCCGTCGCTGCTGATGAACATATTCGTCTCTTGGTTTCCAATGTTGCTACTGATCGGCGTGTGGATCTTCTTCATGCGTCAGATGCAAGGTGGAGGAAGGAGTGGTGGCGCATTTTCATTTGGAAAGAGTAAGGCTCGGATGCTGGATGAGAACACCAATACCGTGACCTTCGCCGATGTTGCTGGTTGCGAGGAGGCTAAAGAGGAAGTATCTGAACTGGTCGACTTCCTGCGTGAGCCAACTAAGTTCCAAAAGCTAGGGGGACGCATCCCTCGCGGAGTGCTGATGGTGGGTAATCCAGGGACTGGTAAAACCCTTTTGGCCCGTGCAATTGCAGGCGAGGCCAAGGTTCCGTTCTTCAGCATTTCCGGATCCGATTTTGTAGAGATGTTCGTTGGTGTGGGAGCTGCGCGCGTACGAGACATGTTCGAACAAGCTAAAAAGCAGTCACCCTGCATCATCTTTATTGATGAGATTGATGCCGTTGGTCGTCAACGTGGCGCGGGGATGGGCGGCGGTAACGATGAACGGGAACAGACGTTAAACCAGTTGCTGGTTGAGATGGATGGGTTTGAGGCAGCTGTTGGCGTGATTGTGATCGCCGCTACCAATCGTCCAGATGTGCTTGACCCGGCATTGTTACGGCCGGGGCGCTTTGATCGGCAGGTGACGGTTCCGTTGCCGGATATACGTGGGCGCGAGCAGATACTCAATGTACACATGCGCAAAGTTCCAATTGCGCCTGATGTGCGTTCAGAAATTCTTGCACGCGGTACGCCGGGAATGTCAGGTGCGGATCTCGCTAACCTAGTAAATGAGGCTGCACTCTTTGCGGCGCGCGGTAGTAAGCGATTGGTAGATATGGAAGACTTTGAGCGCGCTAAGGATAAGATTTTCATGGGCGCTGAGAGGCGGTCAATGGTGATGCCTGAGCGCGAACGCCGCAATACGGCCTACCATGAGTCTGGTCACGCCGTAGTGGCACAGCTTCTTCCAAAAGTTGACCGTGTGCATAAAGTGACGATCATTCCCCGTGGGCGAGCTCTAGGCGTGACAATGCAGCTTCCGACCGAGGATCGCTATAGCATGGATCGGGAAGAGCTTTTGCAGACTATTGCGGTACTGTTTGGGGGGCGTATTGCTGAAGAGGTGTTCATGGGACAGATGACGACTGGTGCGTCTAATGACTTTGAGCGCGCAACCAAAATGGCTCGGAGCATGGTTACCCAATGGGGCATGTCAGACTCTCTAGGGCCGATGGTCTACGGTGAGAATGAGGGGGAGGTCTTTCTTGGTCGGTCTGTCACGACGCATAAGAACGTGAGCGAAGCTACCATGCAGCAGGTGGATGTAGAGATCCGCCGTATTATTGACCAGCAGTATACGTTGGCGCGTAAGTTGATTGAGGAGAATCGTGAAAAGATTGAGGCAATGACCCAAGCATTGTTGGAGTGGGAGACTATAGATTCAGACCAGATTGGTGACATTATGGAGGGACGTGCCCCACGCCCACCCAAGCCCTCTAAGGCGGTGTCGACATCAAAGGATGATACCCCTCCAGCAGCGCCAGCAACACCGACAGCAGCGACGACACCGGCGCAGGAAGTGTAGGTAAGGGTTACCAGGTCGTCAGTAAGGAACGGAAAACAATGCGAGCTTTAATGCTCGCATTGTTTATTTAAACCATGAGTTCTTGATCTTCAGTTCATACACTCTTGTCTCTTCAGTGCGGTAAATTCAGCCTTTCTCTACGACATCCCATCATCATGGGAGTCATTAATGTCACTCCAGATTCTTTTTCAGATGGCGGTCTATATGCCTGGACAGAGAGTGCAATCTGCCACGCCGCACGTTTAATTGAAGAGGGGGCTGATATGCTGGATATCGGCGGTGAGTCGACCCGTCCTGGCAGCGCTTCGGTAAGTGCGGATGAAGAGTTGCGCCGCGTTATTCCGGTGGTGCAGGCCCTTGCCAGTAGAGGCATTCCCGTTTCAGTAGACACCTCAAAACCGGAAGTCATGCTTGCAGCGATACAGTCCGGTGCTGTCATGATTAATGATGTCAATGCACTGCGAGCAGCGGGTGCGATGGAAGTGGTTGCAGCAGAAAATGTGGCGGCATGCCTCATGCATATGCAAGGCGAGCCGCGCAACATGCAGACTAACCCTCGGTATTGTGATGATGTGGTGACTGATGTAAAAGATTTTCTGCAGCTACGCTTGAACGCAGCGCAAGCGGCAGGAATTTCGTTGGAGAGGTTGGTAATCGATCCGGGTTTTGGTTTTGGAAAAACGCTGGAGCACAATCTTGAGCTGCTGCGCCATCTTGGCCACTTTATAGATATGGGCGTGCCAGTATTGGCGGGGTTGTCGCGGAAATCCATGTTAGGAAAGATCACAGGAAACGATGTGGGCGAGCGGGTTCATGCCAGCGTTGCGGCGGCATTGCTAGCGGT
>CANIWY010000036.1 GCA_947471695.1 Nitrosomonadaceae bacterium | reverse complement strand
TCTCGGCTGACTCCATAGGGCAGCGTGATACGGCGTAGCCTGTTATAATCCAAGCCTGCGGTGTTAGTTCCACGTCTTCGCACCGACCATCCTTTTTCTCTTTAGGGTGCCTGAATTAATCTGAGGATTTCAGATTTATAAGGCCACCCTTCATTCATCTGCCTAAGACTGGCGTTCCGTAACTGTAACGACAGGCCGATGTCACCCCTTGGAGTTTTATGTCTTTTGCAAATTTCGGTTTATCCGATGAAATCATTCGTGCTGTCACTGAACGTGGATACACCGTCCCCACCCCGATTCAGCTGCAGGCAATCCCTGCAGTATTAGCCGGCGGCGATCTACTCGCTGGGGCTCAGACCGGTACCGGTAAGACGGCCGGCTTTACCCTGCCGATCCTGCACCGTCTCTCCAACAGAAGCGTCAAAGGACCGTCTAGTGGGCGTCCGCCAATACGAGCACTGATTCTTGTCCCCACCCGTGAGCTCGCAGCACAGGTAGAAGAGAGTGTCCGTGATTACGGAAAATACCTGAAACTAAGTTCGATGATCATGATCGGCGGGGTCAACATCAATCCACAAATCACTCGCCTGAAAAGCCGGGTAGATATTCTAGTCGCAACGCCGGGCCGGCTGTTGGATCACGTACAACAAAAAACTCTCGACCTGTCTCAGGTTGAAATCCTCGTGCTCGATGAGGCCGACCGTATGCTCGATATGGGCTTCATTCGAGACATCCGAAAGATACTCGCGCTACTGCCCAAGCAACGGCAGAACTTACTGTTCTCGGCCACGCTATCGGATGAGATTCAGATACTAGCGGACAATCTACTCAATAAACCGGTGATGATCGAGGTCTCGCGTCGTAACGCGACCGCTGACAAGGTGACCCATATCGTGCATCCGGTGGACCGTGAGCGTAAGAAAGATCTGCTCGCGCATCTGATCAAACTCCATCGCTGGCAGCAGGTCTTGGTATTTACCCGGACTAAGCATGGTGCCAATAAGTTGGCAGAGTACTTGGTCGCGAGTGGCATTCCATCACTTGCCATCCATGGCAATAAAAGTCAGGCGGCACGCACCCGGGCACTGGCAGAATTCAAGACTGGGACGCTACCCGTGCTGGTGGCAACAGATATCGCTGCACGTGGTATTGATATCAGCGATCTTCCTCATGTGGTTAACTTTGAGCTCCCCAATGTGGCAGAGGACTATGTCCACCGTATCGGTCGAACTGGCCGTGCTGGGGCGGAGGGTGATGCGGTGTCATTGGTATGCGTGGATGAACGTAAACTACTGTCCGATATAGAGAGGCTAATCAAGCGAGATCTACCCAGTAAGATTATCGCGGGTTTTGAGCCAGATCCTCGCATCAAGGCCGAGCCGATCATGAACGGACGTAGTGGCGGGCCTCGAGGCGGGTCATCCACACGTAGTCAGCCAAGCGGGCGGACGGGTGCAAAGCCTGCAGCCAGACGGTCGTCAGGGTTTTCGCACACACCGACTGACAAAGCGACTGCGATGAAACGTTCCGGTGGGCGTGGTCGTTAATCGTAGGGCTATACAAACTGTCCGGCCGCGTATCCTGATGACCAGGCCCACTGAAAGTTGAATCCCCCCAGGTGGCCGGTTACATCGAGCACCTCCCCGATAAAGTATAGCCCGCTCACTTTTTCTGATTGCATTGTCTTGGATGACAGTTCGCGCGTATCAACCCCACCCAGTGTCACCTCCGCCTTTCTGTAACCCACGGTACCACTCGGTATAACCTGCCAGTCCTGAAGCTGTATCGCGACCTCTTGAAGCTCACGCTCGCTGTAGTGTTGTAACGACCGTAGAGGCTGTGTTGCGGGGACGGAATTACACCAGACTTGGGTGAACCGTCTGGGCAGATATTGCGCGAGAAGGTTGGGCAACATGATGGAGCTATGTCGTTGATCGAGTAGTAACGCGGCCGGATTAAGATCTGGTAATAAATTGATATGAATGACATCGCCGGGCTCCCAGTAGGAGGAGATCTGCAACATCGCGGGCCCGCTCAGCCCTCGATGCGTGATTAATACATTCTCACGAAAATGCTTGCCGTTGCAGCTGACTTCAGCATCAATCGTCACCCCTGTCAGTCCGGCAAACTGGAGGAGTTGATCTGGAGCAAATGTCAGAGGAACCAAACCCGGGCGTAGCGGAGTCACCGCAATGCCGAACTGCTCAGCGACACGATAACCGAATGGGCTGGCGCCGATTTGTGGAATGGATAGGCCGCCAGTTGCAATCACCAGTGAATCGGTGATCACGCGACCCTGATCGGTTTTAAGCACAAATCTGCCGCGACTGTCAGGATCGGGTCCAATCAGATTGATACTCTGAATCTGGCACGGCATCCTCCACTCCACACAGGCTGCCGAACACTCCTTCCGCAGCAGATCGATGATCTGCTCGGAGCTCTCATCACAAAAGAGCTGACCCAACTTTTTCTCGTGGTATTGGATGCCATATTTCCCCAATAACACAATAAAGTCCTGTGGGCTGAATCGTGCCAGTGCAGATCGGCAGAAGTGGGGATTGTGAGACAGAAAATTCTCAGGTCTAGTATAACGATTGGTAAAGTTGCAACGTCCCCCTCCAGAGATACGGATTTTTTCGGCGAGCTTAGTCGCATGATCCAGTAATAGGACCTTACGACCCCGCTTACCCGCTTCCAGTGCGCACATCATGCCAGCGGCCCCGGCGCCGATCACGACCACATCCTTTTTTGAATTCATCATGTTCATTGATGTAACTTGTCCTGGTAATTGCGCCGACTAAACTGGTGAACGTAACTCATCCCAACCCCGCTATAATAGAGGTTGTATAAACAATCTGCTGCAATGACGTAACCATGACCCGACCATCTCAGCCCAACTTTAAGTCCCACTTAAGTGAAATCTTGCAGCATGCTCTGAATGAAGTTGCACCCGAGGAGCGGAGTGTCATTATCGAGTTCGCACGACCCAAACAAGTCAGCCACGGGGACTATTCCTGCAATCTTGCGATGCAGTTAGCTAAACCGCTGCGTAAGAGCCCGAGAGAAGTGGCCGCCTTGCTAATAGAGGCGATGCCAGAATCACCTCATCTAGAAAAGATCGAGATCGCGGGTGCAGGGTTCATCAATTTATTTCTCAAGACCTCATCCAAGCAGCTGTTTCCGGGACACGTCCTGACAAGTGGCAGTCATTTTGGCCACAGCGACATCGGTTTGGGTCAAAAAATCCAGGTTGAGTTCGTATCAGCGAACCCCACCGGGCCGCTGCATGTTGGCCATGGCCGTGGTGCTGCATTTGGTGCGAGTCTGGCCAATGTACTGACGACAGCAGGTTTTACCGTCGAGCGGGAGTACTATATCAACGACGCGGGTCGCCAGATGGATATTCTGGCACTCTCCACTTGGCTACGATATCTGGAGATAGGGGGTGCTGAGATCGCCTTTCCTGGGAATGCCTATCAAGGGGACTACGTGCGCGATATGGCGAACCTGATTCATGAGGCGCATGGTGATCTGTACGTACACCAGCTTGCAGAGGTACCCCCTGCCACGGGAGAAGGTTCTGGTGAGGCTCAACTTGACAGCTTGATTGCCAACGCAAAGAAACTGTTGGGGCAGGATTACGCGTACATCCATAACTTTGTCTTGACCGAACAGCTGGGAGATTGCCGCAACGACTTGATGGAGTTCGGCGTGGTATTTGATAATTGGTTCTCGGAACGGTCGTTGTTTGACAGTGGGCTGGTCGCTCATGTAGTGCAGTTGCTCGAACGAAAAAATTATCTGTACCAGCAAGATGGAGCGATGTGGTTTCGGTCGTCCGATTTCGGTGACGAGAAGGACCGTGTGGTGAGGCGCGAGAATGGCGAATTCACATACTTTGCCTCCGATATTGCTTACCACCTTAATAAGTTTCAGCGTGGCTTTGATCGTGTCATCGACGTGTGGGGCGCTGACCATCATGGTTATATCCCGCGGGTGAAGGGGGCCCTGCAGGCATTGGAGCTTGACCCTACGAGACTCGAGGTCGCGTTGGTGCAGTTTGCGGTTCTCTACCGAGACGGCAAGAAGGCATCCATGTCCACCCGATCGGGCGAGTTTGTCACACTGAGGGAGTTGCGCCAAGAGGTGGGGAATGATGCAGCACGATTTTTTTATGTACTGCGTAAGAGTGAACAGCATTTGGACTTTGATCTGGACTTGGCTAAATCGCAGAGCAATGAGAATCCGGTCTATTACGTGCAGTATGCCCATGCCCGTGTCTGTAGCGTTCTGACCCAGTGGGGAGAGGATCCATCGATACTGGCAACAGCCGACACAGGCCTTCTTATCAGTCCCGCAGAGCTCGCGCTGTTGCAGTGGCTGATCGATTATCCTGAGACGGTGGATGCGGCAGCAAGAGAGCTTTCTCCCCACCTGATCGCGTTCTATCTGCGAGAATTGGCAGCTGAATTCCACAGTTACTATAATGCAACCCGATTCCTTGTTCCTGAGATACCGTTGCGGCACGCGCGCTTAGCGCTGATTGCGGCGGTGAGGCAGGTGCTCGTGAATGGACTGACACTATTGGGCGTGAGCGCGCCCGATAAGATGTGATCGGGTAGATAAACTCCATGAAGGATTTCCATGAGTCGGGATTACAAAGACCCATCTAGCTCCAAAAGTTCCGGTAAGCGTGGCTCTCTGGTGCTGGGGCTGTTTGTCGGTTATGCGTTGGGTCTGATCAGTGCGATGGGCATCTGGATGTATATGAACCAGACTCAGAGCCCATTCATTACCCAAGAGAGGGCTGCCGAGAGCGCGACCAAGAGCGAGCTAAATCCGATTATCCAGAAGGGCGGGCAGATAACCGGGAAAGACGACAAATCGGCGCAGACTGAGGATGGAAAGCCGCGGTTCGAGTTTTACAAGATTCTCCCCGGAGCTGTGACGGAGCCGGCCGTCGATCAGAAGCAGACTCAGCAGATTCAGCAGGCCGTTTCACAGCCCTCATCTAAGGATAGTTACTTCATTCAAGCGGGATCATTTCAAAGTGCCGAGGATGCAGAGAACTTAAAAGCGAAGCTCGCGATGATGGGACTGGAGGCCTCCGTTCAGGCGGTTGATCTGGCAGATAGGGGGACCTGGCACAGGGTCCGTGTGGGCCCCTTTGCGGAGATCGGTGAGGTAAGTCGGGTGCGGTCCTCTCTTCAACAGAATGGCATTCAGACCAGTCTAGTCAAGGTGCATGAAGGGGCGCAGTAGTCTGCATTCAATTCTTATCGCGAGGAAAAAAATGAAGTCAATTCGTTTTCTGACGACCCTGTTGTTATTTATTGGTTTGGGTTTAATAACAATCTCGAGCGTCCGTGCTGAGATCATGGAGGGTCGCGACTATACTACCTTGACCGACCCACGCCCAACGGAGAGCGGCAAGAATATTGAAGTACTCGAATTCTTCTGGTACGGATGTCCGCACTGCTATGACCTTCATCCACTGATTCAGGCCTGGCAGAAAAAAGTGCCTAAGGATGTGAGCTTTCGCTATATTCCGGCGGTGTTCCGTGCTAACTGGATTCCCGGCACTAAGACCTTCTACGCGATGGAAGCGCTTGGCATTAGGGAGAGGCTACACGATAAAGTCTACGATGCCATTCATCTAGACAAGATCGATCTGAGCAAGGATGAGTTGCTGTTCGACTGGATGGCAAAGCAGGGTATCGAGCGGCAGAAGTTCATCGATACCTATAACTCCTTCTCTGTGCAGAATCAGGCAACTCGGTCCGCCCAGATGTCCAAGGATTACAACCTCTCTGGCGTGCCCGCATTGGTGGTGGATGGTAGATACCTGACCAGCGGCAAGATGGGTGGTACGCCGCAAGACACAATCAGAACACTGGAAGAATTGATTCTGAAAGTGCGCAAGGAGAGGGCGAAGAGGTAGCATGTCAGACAGCCTCCTGACGGTGCCAGAGTGTCGTTAACAGTCCTCATCAGCGGCGCCTCCAGCGGCCTGGGTAGATCCTTGGCGTTGCAGTATGCAAAACAAGGAGCGACTCTAGGGTTGATAGCACGTCGCAGGGAGATGCTGAAGGATCTCTCGCAAGAGATCCCCAATGCAGCCATTTATGTTGCCGATGTGCGTGACTCTGATGCCATGCAAGCGGTTGCACACGATTTTGTATTACACCACGGACAACCGGATATTGTCATTGCTAATGCCGGTATCAGCCGCGGTATACTCACTGAGTACGCCCAAGACAGTGAGGTTTTTGCGGATATTCTTGCCACCAATGTTAACGGCATGCTCCACATCTTTCAACCATTCATTAGTCATATGCGCACGGTCGGGAGTGGTCGACTGGTCGGGATCGCCAGTATTGCAGGCTACCGAGGATTGCCCGGTGGGGGTGCTTACTCCGCATCCAAGGCTGCTGCCATCACCTATCTAGAAAGCCTAAGAGTAGAGATGCACGGAAGCGGCGTCTCCGTCATCACTGTCTGTCCGGGCTATATCATCACTCCGATGACAGCGGGTAACCCTTTTTACATGCCCTTCCTCATGTCGGCAGAAGATATGGCCGATAAAATTATTAGTATCATCGATCGTAGAAAGCTATATGCCGTGATCCCGTGGCAAATGGCAATCGTTGCACGAGTATTGATATTACTCCCTAATTTTATTTACGACCGTTTGTTTGCCAACGCCCCTCGCAAACCACGCTGAGCAATGGTTCGCCTCTGTTGAGTGAGTGTCTGGTGGTTCAGTAGTTGTTCCATTCATCAGAGCGGTTGATTTCCTCTTCGTGTTTCTCAGACAGTGTTCTCTGCTCTTGAAACTTCGTTTGGATTCTCCTAGCTGTGCGCAGGCGGCCAGAGAGGCAAGAATAAATACGGACATGGAGAGTGTTATTGTCTGCACGGAAAAACCTCCATACTAGGGGTTAACGTTGCGATTGGATAAAGATTTAGATCATCACATTTAAAAGAGACCTCTCCTGGACCTGGCTCACGCTTCCCACATTTTGCTATAAAAAATTGGGCGGTCAAGTGTAGGAAAGAGGGTGATGTATTATCCTTTTAGATGGCAGCAGCGATTAAAGTTGTGAGGAGCGACTCGGTCATGGATGAAGCCTACCCAAGATCAAATAGGTAAGGGCTGATCCATATTATTGAAGAATCTAATGGGTTGATAGGGAGCAAATTGCGTAGCATTCAGAGAGTATTTTGTTGAGAGAAGCACGCCGACACTAACACGGGAATTTTTAGGCCTGTCATTGCATAAGAGAAATTATCCCCTCAAAATTGATGCGCCAATACTCTGACAGTCGGGTCCATTCACATAGCGGGACTCTTTACTTTTTTAATCCAGCATGCATCAACATCATGTGGTTGGAGTCTGGAGTGAACTACTGATTGGCCATCGTGCTTGATTAGATCGGATACGTTCTTGGGTTCATTCTTTCTGGGGAGGGCATGCCCGGTCTTTTTTAGAGTGACGGACACATAGAATCCTAAAGATATGATGATGGTTAGATTCAGGTAGGCGAGTATCATCAATCCAGCTACGGTTGTATCAAGATACCCTGCAAATGCGGGGGTCGGGTGGATGAGAGCAGGGACTAGGATTGCCGTCATTAAAGTGGCATGGGCAGATGTCATATGGAGACCTTATTCAAGGTGTTTGCAGGCTCGGCTGCTTGACTCTATTTCTTTTAATTAAGAGACGTTTCTCTCGCTGGTAGACCAAGACTGCTGCGGTACGGAGACAACCCAACACTAGCAGCAATGCGCTCAAGGCATAAATCTCATCTGCCGAAATTTTATGTTCAAATAGTTTAATCATGATCTCTCGCAGAACAAACACAATACCGGCATCTGCGATGAATGTTAGGCGTAGGCGGTGCTCGTCAAAATGGGAGACAAGTGAACGTGAGAGTTCGATTAATACAAACAGAGTCAAGACATCTGAAACAAGTCGGACGTAGTGTCCTGTGACATCAGTATTTGTTATCAGATCGCGCAGTTGCAAGAATAAGTTAACGACCCCGGCGGCAACCCCGATGGTGATAAACAGTAGCAACACCCCGAATATTAGATTGATCGCACGATCAAAGATTTTAATGGGAGAAAAAATCATATTGAGCGGAATATACGCGGGGTTTGTTACAGAAATATGAAAGAGGTAAATATCTGCAGATAGATCATTTTAATTCCTCTCCATCCTGGCTGTGAGAGCAAGTAGGAAGAGAGAGGGCAGTGGACGGTTGTGATGATGTGAGTGGAAAGATCGTCTCTATGACGGCAACATTCTCTAAACCGTACTATGATATTTATTGCAGTATCAGTCTTGGCCGTTGCTGCTGCATAACTATGTTCTGGGTCTGGTAAATTAAGACAGTGATAGTTTGCATGCATTTATACTGAGGAGGCCGTACCTCAACTTGTTACTTTCATGGTTGAGAGGGGCGTTTTAGTACGGACAGTTCTCTGATCAACACCGACAGGAATAATATACGCGCATGAGTGCTATCCACCGCATCCGGGCATACCATGCTACGCAGGCAGTCCTTGCCCTTCTATCCTTTGTGACTGGTGAATTTGAGGTTGTTCATGCCTGGCTTGGATATAGCGTGGGGGCCATTATTGTGTTGCGATTACTCTGGACGTTGAGTGGAGAGAGTCAGTTTGGTTTGACACGATTTCATCCCTCGTTCGAAGGGTTGAGCCCCAGAAATTTCCTGAGTCACCCCGCCATCAGTAAGACTCTAATGCTTGGTATTTTTCTGTCATTAATCGGGGCTACCTCCACAGGAGTTGCTCTCGACCGGGGTAAGGCCGTCGGTATCACAGCTGCTGCTGAGGTAATCGCGCCGGCCTATGCGGATGGGGACAAGAAACGGAATTTGAAGTCCGCACTTAAAGGGGAGCACGAGAATGAGGGGGATGAGGAAGACGGTTTTCTTGAGGAAGCTCATGAAGCTCTATCAAACCTAATGATGCTATTCGTGACGATGCATATCGTCTACATCATTTTATTTAGATGGCCACTGGCGAGGTTCATGCTGTTCATTTCAAAAGGCGGCTCATCCAGCTCGAAGTAGGAGCCCATCCGATGGATGTGGTTCGTGTGGTGGGGATGAGTGACAATGCTTTAGGTCCTGTCGGAGCGCTACTGAGCAAGATCTGTGTCCCCACGTTTGGCGTTTGATAATGTACTGGAAGGTCACAGGCCCTATCCTTTACTGTATATTCCGTGTGTTCCTGCATAGTTAATGGCAGTTTTCAGAGTAGACTGGAAAATTTGAGAGTAACGCGACACTGATGAAACCCCCTAAGAGAATTGAACCGTTGATTCAGGATGGCCTAGTCGATGAGGTCATTCGGCAACTGATGAGCGGAAAAGAGGCCGCAGTCTTCGTAGTCCGCTGCGGAGAAGAAGTGCGTTGCGCAAAGGTTTACAAAGAAGCTAATAAGCGTAGCTTCCGCCAAAGTACGGACTATACCGAAGGTCGCAAGGTGAAGAATAGTCGTCGCGCTCGGGCCATGGAAAAGGGAACCAGCTATGGACGTAAAGCGCAGGAGGAGGCCTGGCAGAGTGCAGAGGTGGATGCCCTGTACCGCCTCGCAGCTGCAGGTGTGCGCGTTCCTAAGCCGTATAACTTTCATGAGGGCGTGTTGTTGATGGAGCTCGTGACCGATGGCGAGGGGAATGCTGCGCCGCGGCTGAATGACTTGATGCTCACTCCAGAGCTGTCACGCGAGTACCACCGCATACTGATCACTCAGGTGGTGCGTATGCTCTGCGCCGGGGTGGTGCAT
>CANIWY010000035.1 GCA_947471695.1 Nitrosomonadaceae bacterium | reverse complement strand
ACAGAAGATATAGTACTTCGCACTAATCGGTTAGCTTTGCTACAGAAACTGCAATATACCATGAACCGTGTGGCTGATATTTCCAAGCTAGCCAACTGACATGAGACTAGCTATTCTCGATCGTGATGGCGTGATCAATTATGATAGCAACGCTTTCATAAAGAACCCCGAGGAATGGAAACCTATTCCCGGCAGTCTGGATGCGATTGCACATCTGACCCAGTCGAGTTACAGGGTTGTGGTCGCCACCAATCAGTCCGGTATCGGTCGCGGCCTGTTTGACATGACCGCATTCAATGCCATTAACGAAAAAATGATCAATGCAGTAAATCAGGCAGGAGGACGCATCGATGCAGTGTTTTTCTGTCCGCATGCTCAGTCAGAACTGTGCAATTGTCGCAAACCTGAGAATGGCCTCTTCAAGGATATTGCAGAGCGTTTCGGTCTAGACTTGAAAGGCACACCTGCAATCGGCGATTCGCTTCGTGACTTACAGGCAGCTGCCTCAGTAGGCGCAATTCCTATGCTGGTGTTAACTGGGAAAGGCTTGGAAACCCAAACCGCAGATAAACTCCCCCTAAATACGCAGATTTATTCTGACCTAGCGCAAGCAGTTGGCAATTTGACAGGATGAACATGATCCTGGCGGCACTTCGCTCCACACTTTACACCTTGATCCAAGTCATCACTACGCCTCCTTATGCGTTAATTGCATTGGCTACTTTTCCTCTTAAACCGATCGATCGCTACCGTATTATTTCTGGCTGGGCGTATCTGATGCTGTTCCTGCTTCGCGTCATCTGCGGCATCCGCTACCGTGTCATTGGAGCAGAGAACATTCCCAAATTACCGAGTATCGTTTTGTCGAAACATCAATCTGCTTGGGAGACACTGGCATTCCAACAGATCTTTCCGCCGCAAGTGTGGGTCCTTAAAAAAGAGCTACTGCGTATCCCCTTCTTTGGCTGGGGGCTGTCTATGACAAGCCCTATTGCTATTGATCGCGGTTCCGGAAAAATTGCACTCAAGCAGATCGTTAAACAAGGAAATGACCGGTTAAGACAAGGATTCTGGATCGTTATTTTTCCAGAAGGAACTCGTGTCATTCCTGGGGAAAGAGGAAAATACGGCATTGGTGGCGCATGGCTTGCAACCCATTCCGATGCGCCCGTCGTGCCGGTTGCGCATAATGCGGGAGAATTCTGGAGTAAAGATGCCTTCATCAAACTACCTGGTACGATCACCGTGAGTATCGGCCCTCCGATAGATTCTACTGGTTTAGAGCCAGGAGAACTTAATGCCAAAGTGGAATCGTGGATTGAGACTGAAATGACTCGCATCGGTGATTGTAAAAATTTCACCCCTGCCCGCCATGATGAGGGTGATGATTAAAGACAAGCCACAGTACTTGTTAAACGATCAGATTTCCCCTAAAGGAGAGGTTCATCGTGTCAACCTAAACGGCACGGAGATAATCTATACACTCAAACGTTGTCGCCGTCGAACGATCGGCATGCGGATTGACGGCGGCGGCCTGACTGTTAGCATTCCACCACGAGAATCACTGCGTTGGGTTGAGTCGGCTCTGCGCGACAAAGCAGACTGGGTGACACGGAAACTTGCCGAATGGACTAATAAAAAATCAATCCAACTGGTATGGGAAGAGACTGCTATTTTCCCGCTTTTAGGAGAACCATGGCAGCTGACGAAAGTCGCGCCTGGGATACTGAAAATGACCCCAGTCGAAATCACAATTGGAACTGGAAGTAAACAACTTGCGCTCCCTTTCCCATCCGCACTTACCAAATCACAGATTGAGGAGATCGTGATGGAATGGTATCACCAGCAAGCCCTAGCCTACTTCAACGAACGTCTCATATTCTTTGCAAATAAGCTCAATGTACCGTTACCTCAGTTACGACTATCACGTGCTAAAACCCAGTGGGGAAGTTGCAATGCCCTTGGAATTATCCGTCTCAACTGGCGGCTAATCCAAGTGCCGCTCCCTTTAGTGGATTACGTGGTTGCACATGAGCTGTCGCACCTCATCGAGATGAATCATTCCCCAGCTTTTTGGCGAATAGTTGAAAGCATTTATCCTGATTATCTGGTAGCGCGAAAGGATTTGAAGATGCTGGGATGATGACCCAGACTCATTCATTATGCTACCTTTATGTTAATATTTTGCATCCATACTCAGGGTCATATTTCCATGCACAGACTTTGTATTGTCACGCTTCTATTCCTATTTCTTAGCGCATGCGGACTGAAGGGTCCCCTCTACCTTCCGCAAGATACTCCTTCCCAGCAACCCAAGAATGATGGGGTAAAGAAGTGAGTAGCTTCCCATCATTTTCTTATCATAATTCCATGCTTTATGGGGAGTCAGTTTCCCTAGAACGAATTGCGGTCGAATTCGGGACACCCTGCTACGTCTATTCACGCGCAGCACTAACCTCCGCCTACCGCGAATTCGATTCTTCTTTTGCCGGCCGTGATCACCTAATATGTTACGCGGTCAAGGCCAACTCCAGTCTCGCTATACTCAACCTATTCGCTCACCTAGGCAGTGGTTTTGACATCGTTTCTGGTGGCGAGCTAAAGCGGGTATTAAACGCCGGCGGTGATCCACATAAAATAGTATTCTCTGGTGTAGGTAAGCAGGCTGAAGAGATACGTGCAGCACTTGCTGCTGGAATATTCTGTTTCAACGTTGAGTCAGAGGCTGAGTTGCTAAGACTCAACCAAATAGCAGCGGAGATGAACAAGATCGCTCCAGTGAGTTTACGCGTCAATCCTGATGTTGATGCGAAGACCCACCCCTATATTTCGACCGGACTCAAGGAAAATAAGTTCGGAATTCCTTTTGATGAAGCGGAGAGCCTCTATCTCTCCGCTGAAAAATTCTCAAGCATTCGGTTTACGGGACTAGACTGTCATATCGGCTCACAGTTGACTGACCTCAACCCTTTCATTGAGGCCTCTGAGAAAGTACTCGACCTTCTTACTCACTTAGAAGCACAGGGGTCACGGATTGATCATCTTGACCTAGGTGGTGGACTCGGAATCAGATACTCTTCAGAAAAACCGCCATTGCCACGAGACTATGTGGCAGCACTGTGTGCCAAAATTGGCCAACGAAGCCAACGCATTTTAATCGAGCCTGGACGTGCCCTGGTAGGGAATGCTGGTTTACTTCTTACCCGTGTCGAATACCTAAAGCATACTCCACATCGTGATTTCGCTATCGTAGATTCAGCCATGAATGATCTAATCCGTCCAGCACTCTATGACGCGTACCATGAGATCCTGCCGGTCGCTGTGCACGACGAGAAAGCCAAAATGTACCAAATCGTCGGACCAGTCTGCGAAACTGGTGATTTTCTAGGACATGACCGCAAAATGTCACTGAGGCAGGGGGACTTGCTCGCCGTAATGTCTACCGGCGCCTACGGCATGAGTATGAGCTCAAATTACAACACCCGCCCTCGCGCCGCCGAGGTGATGGTAGATGGTGATCATATCCATCTAATACGAGAACGTGAATCGGTAGAACAATTGATCGCTCACGAAAGAATCTTACCCTGAAATGATGCACTAGGAATGGGGCTTGTATCACAACTTCTAACCCCTGCCTGGGCTGACAACACAATCTTATTGTAACGGCTACAACAGAAACACCGTCGCCAGACCCAAGAATATAAAAAATCCACCGCTATCAGTAACCGCCGTAATCATTACGCTGGAACCTGCCGCAGGGTCACGACCAAATTTCTGAAGAAGCAATGGGATCATTACTCCTAAGGATGCTGCCAACAAGAGATTTAATGTCATCGCCAGGGCCATTACCAGTCCAAGAGCAACACTATCATAAATAAAGAAGGCGAATAACCCGACCGCACTTCCCCAGACCATCCCATTTACGGCACTCACCCCAATTTCCTTAGCAAACAGCTTGCGTGCATTACTGAGATTAAGCTGACCCAAAGCCAGTGCGCGGACAATCATGGTGATGGTCTGATTGCCAGAGTTTCCGCCTATACCGGCAATGATCGGCATCAACGCTGCCAGCGCCACCAGTTTTTCGATGGAATCTTCAAAGACACCGATCACACGTGAAGCAATAAATGCCGTCACCAGATTGACCGCCAACCAGATCCAACGATTCTTTACACTCTTCCATACCGGAGCAAACAGATCCTCCTCTTCGCTCAGACCGCCCAATTTTAGCGCCTCATTTTCAGACTCCTCGCGGATAAAGTCCATTACTGCATTGACGGTCACGCGTCCAATCAGTTTCCCCTCCACATCAACCACTGATGCAGAGACAAGATCATAACGCTCGAATGCGTGTGCAGCCTGTTGTGCCTTGTCATCCGGGTGAAGCTTCAGCATTTCTGTAGACATCACTGCTGCCACCTCGGTATCTGGGTCGCTCACTAGCAGACGATTAACCGGCAGGACACCTTTGAGATGTTCATCTCGGTCCACCACGAATAACTGATCAGTATGGCCCGGTAGTTCATCCAGACGGCGCAGATACCGTAATACCACTTCCAAGGTCACACCCTCTCGGATCGCAACCATATCAAAATCCATCAAAGCCCCCACAGCATCTTCTGGGTAGGACATGGCGGCTCGTAACTGCTCACGCCCTTCCACTGGTAATGATTGAAATACATCATCAATAACAGATCGTGGCAAGTCTGGGGCAAGGTCAGCGATTTCATCTGCATCTAGCTGCCCCGTCGCAGCTACAAGTTCGTTACCATCCATGGCAGCGATGAGCGTCTCGCGTACTGCGTCGGAAACTTCTAACAGGATCTCTCCGTCGCGCTCCGCCTTAACCAAATTCCAGATCGTCAGACGATCCTGCACTGGCAACGCTTCTAGGATATGGGCAACATCGGCAGGATGGAGTCTGTCGAGTAGCTGTTGCAGCTCTGGCAGACTTTGTCTGTAGGCTAGGGACTCGACCAGTTCATGCGATGGCATTTCCTCCATCTGCACAAAGCCTGCCATCAGCTTATAGCTGCTCAGTAGATGAGTCACCCTTTGCAACTGTACTTGCAGGTTCTCTGTTTCTCTGCGATTATTTTCTTCAGTCATGGCAGGTTAACCTAGCAGCGAAACAAAATTTGAAGATTGTAAGGAAAATCAAGGGCTCGGTCGAATACTTCCTAGTCAAAGGGCCGAATGGAGGCCTGCATTTTCTCCCATTTATAGCGGCCAGATCTGGAATTATCAAGGAATTGATGTCGAAGGCATCCGATTAAAAATAATATCCGTTTTTTTCAACAACCATGGCGTATTCCGGTTAAGATCATAAAAGCGTGGGCTCGGGACCATGGCAGCAAGTCGTGCAGCTTGCTTTGATGTCAGTCCTGAGGCTGAGACCCCATAATAATAACGGCTAGCAGCCTCCGCACCGAATACTCCATTACCCCATTCGATCTTATTTAGGTAAATTTCTAAGATACGGCGCTTGGACATCACATTCTCAAGCATCAGCGTAATGACTGCCTCCTCAATCTTACGCCACGGTGTCTTTTTACCGGATAGAAAAAGGTTCTTCGCAAGCTGCTGGCTGATGGTGGAACCTCCCATGACAAGCTTCCCCTTTTCTAGGTTCTTCTCGTATGCTTTCTGAATAGCCTCAAAATCAAAACCTTCGTGCTGCAGAAATTTCCCATCCTCTGCCGCAATAATGGCACGCTTCAGATGGGGAGAGATCTGTTCGTATGGAACCCATTGATAGCGCAAAGTTGCTTCCGGTTTCTCCTCCTGCATTACATCCAAACGCTTTTGCATAAACGCACTACCAGATGGATTATAAGAATTCCAATAAACAATGTGGCCAAGAATCCATAATTGATAGAGCAACACCGCTCCGGTAAGAACGATGGCTAGTCGCCAGAACCATCGCTTAAGAAATTTCCCCATATTTTACTAGATAACCTTAAACCAACATCTTCATGTCTCTGGTCGTAACATCGCAATTACCGGTCCGGTTTCCGGCCTTAATCCTCGCCATAAGAAAAAAGATTCAGCCGCTTGTTCCACTAGCATCCCTATTCCATCGGATAGGTGAGTTGCACCTTGCTGTCGTGCAAACTTTAAAAATGGCGTGGATCCATTCCCGTACATCATATCGTAGGCCAACGACTCAGCAGCGAATATACCTGGAGGCAGTGACGGCAGTTCATTGCTGAGGCTTGCAGAAGTAGCATTAATGACAATGTCAAATTCATAGCCAGAAAGATCTTCATAACCAACCGGTATGACAACCCCATATTCAAAGAATCGCTGATACAGTTCGAGTGCTTTCTGTTTGGTGCGGTTGACAATAGTCAGCACCTTTGGCTGATGTTCCAGTAGCGGCAACAGTACACCGCGAGCAGCCCCACCTGCACCCATTACCAATACCCGTTTACCCGTAATCATAAAATCTAGATTACTTGAGATATCACGCACCAATCCAATACCATCAGTGTTATCACCAAGAATCCCATCATCATCGAAGACGAGTGTATTGACTGCCTGGGAAGTAGCAGCTCGTTCAGTCAAACGAGTAGAAATCTTGCAAGCTTCGAGCTTGAATGGAATGGTTACATTCATGCCCCTACCACCAAATTTCCGAAATGCTTCTACCGCTACAGGAAATCCATCAAGCGGCACCAGGAGCGCCTCATAGCGCATATCCTGATCGGTCTGTCTCAAAAATTCACCATGGATTAACGGTGACTTGCTATGAGCTATAGGGTTACCGATAACGGCGTAAAGATCGGGCATAATGATAATAATTAGGTATTAGGCTGTAGCATCAATTAACTCTAGACTGGTCGCTGTTCCGACTATTCACTCAGGAGTTCGTCAGATCGGGTAAATACCCAGGTACGGGTGATATGTAATATATCGGTATCTTGACTGATGTCAGACGAAAATGGAGCGAATCCATTCTGACCCGCGAGCCTAACAATACGTACTGCCGCCTCATCCAAAATATTTTTGCCGGAAGATCGATTGATTTCAACTGACTCTAGAGTGCCGTCAGACTTGATGCCAACCGTAAGTTGCAGGCTTCCAAATAATTTTTCTCGCTTAGCGGCCTCGGGATAATTCAGATTTCCAACCCTCTCCACCTTCGCCCTCCAGTCTTCAACATACCGGGCGAAACGGTATTCCTGTGCACGAGCACCGATAAATCTACGCTTTGGGCGTTTCTGATAAGCCTCATAATCCTTAGATATTTGCGCTTCGAGTCGTGCAATCTCTAAGCTGCGCTGAACCAAGTCCGTAGTATTGGGTGCATCCTGTTTTCGTAGCGGCCATTCTGACTGAAGTTTTGGTTGATGGATGTCTCTCTCACTATTAACCGCCGTCATCAATCTCTTTACTTCTTGCTCAAGCTGGCCGACCTTTTGGTTGGCATTAGCCATATCTGCCACTTGTGTACTCTCTGATAGTAGCGGAAAGGGTGACTGGGCCTGGCGGCTGTCATCAGTATTGCCCCCACCATCTAAATTGGCTTGAGCAAGCTTATTCGCCATATGAGGCTTTGAACTTGATTTACTATTAACGAGTACTACCTCCAGCGTAGTTGAATTTTTATCGACTCTTGTAGAAGGAAGCTTGAAGGTTATGCCGAACAATACAACTGCATGAAAAACCAATGAAAAGAGTATTGCCACATTCAGACGTGATGACGGATCAAGCAGCCAGTCGTGGAATGTGGCGAGATTAAAACTTGTTTTATTTGGTGTGGCGGCCAACGTACTAGCGAGTTTGAGAGTTAAGCCTGAGAATGTTTAACGTCATCCATTGTAAGCAACAACTGTGCGGTTGTCACATGAGTATCGGTGACTTATGTATCCATTTTGCGTACAAACCTTGCATCGCAGGTCAGTTCCAACAGATCTATCTGAGAAATCTCTAGCTCCACATGCGTTTCCGGTGGCATGTCTGGTAACGAGGGCACCCGCATTACCAGCGGTAAGCGATCTAATCTCACTAGGTTTTCCTTCAGCACCTGAGCACCAATTCTATTGATACTCTCCTGCAATAACCAGCGCAGACACCAATACCGTTCCATGCTGCGTTGGAAATCTCCATAAGCTTCATAGACCGCCTCAAAATCTCTTATCACTATCAACAGCTCATCACCTTCTCTGGTGTATGGCGGCTCCTCTCTGCGCAGCAACGCGATTAATTGACGCTGATTAATGAGATCTATATAGCGCCTCAATGGTGAGCTGGTCCAGGCATACTGAGCGACTCCCAACCCTTGATGAGGAGAGGGGGAGGTACTCATCCGTACTTTCCCGCCGCTCTGATTGCGGTAAATGCCGGCAACACCCCCATCAGCTAACTGTTTACCCCATTCAGTATTAACCAAGATCATCAACTCCGCCACCAGCTTATCAATTGGCGAACCGCGTCGACGTTCAGTGATCATGACATGATCATCTTTAACGTTAAAGCTGTAATCGATCTTATCGTTGTTGCTATCGTTGCTCTTTCCTCTTAGTGACTCCATCCTACAAGCAAAACCCCACAATGCTCTCAATTCCTGACCAAACGGATGATCAATAGCATTGCCTGCCAGGGTATGTTCGTTAAAGTGCTGTTCCAATGTATCGTGTCTCAGATTCGCAGCAATCCTCACCTGCTCGATGCAACTGTGCGTAGTAGTTATGGTGAAGTCATCTGCCACCTCCAGATACATTGAAAGAACTGGACACAGACGATCTTCGCAAAGGGTGTAGTGATGTATTACAGGTTCTGGCAACATAGTGATCTTGTCACCCGGCATGTAGACCGTAGATAGTCGCTTCGCGACTACTTCATTCAAAGGTGACCCTGAACCAATCCCCAAAGCAGGAGCGGCGATATGGATTCCGATCCGAATACTGCCAAACGGCAGCGGTGTCACTGAGAATGCATCATCAATCTCAGTGGTACTGGCGTCATCTATGCTAAAAGCAGCTACATTGGCTACTGGCAGATCTGATGGTGTGATCAGGTCATTGCTTATGTTGAGCGTATCGAATCCCATCCCTCCCGGAAAATATTCCAGTAGAAATCGGTTGAAATGATATTCATGTGAGGATGGAATTGCGCCACACTTTTCCAGAAGCTTGAGGGCACTAAGCTTCATTACAGCACACGCTGCATCTAACGCCTTCCACTCTGTGCTACTCTTGTCTGGTTGGTAGAGTAGCTCAGCCAACTGCGGCCTGAACTCGTCCGGCAAGGTGAGTGTAGTTAATAGACTCACATATTGAGATTGCTGCTCTGCCTGGAGACGTTTTTTATCCTGACTAGCAAGTGCTGACTTGAGTGCCTCTGGTGGCGCAGCTTTGTATCTTCCCCGGCCCTTTTTATAGAAGTACATCGGCGCCGCATGCAGCCGAATCAGCACTGCTGCCGCCTCTACTGGATTAGGCGAGTGCCCAAAATAATCTGTTGCCAGAGTATCACTGGCGAATTCAGCATCAGTTACACAACACTCCCAGAGGAAGCTCAAATCAAGCTCATCTGCTGTTTTTTGTGCAATCCGCATGAACTCTGACTGTGGTGGCACATCAAATTTCAGTAGCACCGACGCACCTTTAATTTTCGAGCGCTTACCGTGAGGGGCCTCTACTTGCAGAGAAGTTATATTATCGGCAAGGATGACGCCTACCTTAAAAGTGCCTTCTTCTTCGTAAAAAACATTCATGAGTTTTATTGCAGGCGTGGCCGGAGAAAGTGGCTTAAATAGCCGAGCCAGCATGGGCTAATGCATCGACAGGAGATTATACCCCGAACCTCATACCAACGAGTTCGCATAGTGCGAATGCGCCGAGTTATCAAGCGGCGGATTCAAGTTCGAAGTGCAACAGCTAATGGTGGCTTGGTGTAGCACATCTCCACTCCGAATAATACTTTATGCGGTGATTTCCCCCCAAGCACTTTGCGTGGCCGGTGGTTAAGTCGTTCTACCGCCAACCGCACTTGCTCCTCAGTAACGTCAGTCAAATCCATCCCCTTGGGGAAGTACTGCCGGAGTAGTCCGTT
>CANIWY010000034.1 GCA_947471695.1 Nitrosomonadaceae bacterium | reverse complement strand
TCACTGGTATCGCACAGGCTGAAGCTTTGGCTCAGCGGCTGGAGGGTGAAAACTTCGCTGCCATTTATAGCAGCGATCTGGGCCGCGCACATGAGACAGCGGAGCGCATTGCGAGCGGTACTAGTCATAGAATCATTCTTGATTCGGCCCTCAGAGAGCGCAATCTGGGGGTGCTGCAAGGGCTCATTCGTGCCGAAGCAAAGGCCTTGTATCCAGAAATCTATACCCGTTACAGGACCTTTGATCCAGACTGTGTGATCCCGGGTGGTGAGGATGCAGTTCACTTCATTATGAGGGTGGTGGCAACTTTTACTTCCATCACGAGTCAGTTTCCCGGGAAATCTGTAGTGGTGGTGACCCACGGCGGAACGCTGGACGTGATGTATCGCCATGCCAGCGGGCTTCCGTTGCAGGGACCGCGCACGGCCTCATTGCCGAATGCCGCTTTCAATTGCCTAGTCCTTGACGAGACGGGGTGCTGGTCACTCCCTTTCTGGGGTGATGTAATTCATCTACAAAAACTTTTACCAGGTGGTGGATGATGCGGCAGCCTAATATTACGCAGGGAGTCATTGCGCGAATAAACGTTCGGGTGCGCGCTGTGATGTAAATATAAGTGCCACTCAGAGAGGATTTTTTTGACGAACTGCGCCTGCTCGGTGCGGTCTATTTCATCTTTAGGAGCTGACTTGCATATTCATATTCTCGGTATTTGCGGTACTTTTATGGGGGGGGTCGCGGCAATAGCGCGCGAGGCTGGGCACAGGGTCACCGGATGTGATGCCGGTGTCTATCCGCCGATGAGTACGCAACTGGAGAGCCAAGGGGTCGATCTGATCGAGGGGTACTCTCCTGAACAGATCAGGCTGGAGCCTGATATTTTTGTGGTTGGTAACGTGGTATCCCGTGGCAATCTGTTAATGGAAGAAATCCTTGGGCGCAATCTGTCTTATATTTCAGGCCCGCAGTGGCTAGCGGAGAACGTATTGCGAGATAAATGGGTTCTGGCAGTTGCGGGTACCCACGGCAAAACGACCACTAGTTCGATGCTGGCATGGATACTTGCAGATGCAGGGATGGAGCCTGGTTTTCTGATCGGAGGGATGCCTCAGAATTTTGGTATATCGGCTCGACTTGGCAGTGACTCGCCCTTCTTTGTCATCGAAGCGGATGAGTACGACACTGCTTTTTTTGACAAGCGTTCCAAATTTGTCCATTACCGCCCCAGAACGACAGTTCTCAATAACCTTGAGTTTGATCATGCCGACATCTTCGTTGATATTGCTGCTATCGAGCATCAATTCCACCAACTTGTCCGTATCGTGCCAGGCAATGGTTTAATCGTGACTAATGGCAAGGATGAGAGTTTGCAGCGTGTTCTGGCTAAGGGCTGCTGGACGCCATTAGAAAAAGTGGGGACCCCAGACGGTTGGCAGGCGGGTACTCAGGATGATGGTGGAATTAACATTTCCTATCGTGGTGAGGCGCAAGGTATTTTGCGCTGGGAATTGATGGGTGATCATAACCGTATGAATGCATTGGCAGCACTATCTGCGGCCCGTCATGCTGGCGTGCCAGTTAGAGCAGGCATCGCTGCGCTGGCGCGATTTAAAAACGTTAAGCGCCGTATGGAAGTACGTGGCGTAGTTAAGGGGATCACTGTATACGATGATTTTGCGCATCATCCCACTGCAATTCAAACGACGCTGCAAGGTTTGCGCGATAAAGTAAATGGGGGTCGCATTATCGCGGTCCTGGAACCTCGTTCTAATACTATGAAGATGGGGACTTGGAAGGAAAGTCTGGCAGGTAGTCTTACAACTGCTGACAGGGTGTTCTGCTATACCGCAAAACTTGGGTGGAATGCAGCAGAATCTTTGCAGTCTCTCGGCTCCAAAATCTCAAACCATGACAGTCTAGATCAGTTAATCGCTGCTATTGTTGACAATGCTCACACTGGAGACCATGTGGTCATTATGAGCAATGGTGATTTCGGTGGTATCCATGAGAAACTGCTCAAGGCGCTGGCTGCGGCATAATCTCTTGGTCATCAGTTAACGCGACAATCTCGATCGCAAGTAGCATAAGTTGTGAGTGGTTTGGCCGCCCGCCAGAATTTCCATAAGTCATGACTTGTTATAGAGAAATTCTTGCTGCTACGGTCATCAATAGTGGTGATGGTCAACTTCTCTAGTTCGCCTTGCTTTAAGGCAATCAGCAAGGGTCCGAACCACTCCAGCTCCAACTTTTTTAGATTCTCTCGCCAACCGTAGGCATTATCGTATTGGGCTCTGCTGCTTAGCGTATCGAGTATGGCCAAGTGACTTCCGGTTGTGGCGGACTGACGCCATGCTGCTGCTGTAGGCGGGAGATCCGCATGACTCGTAGCGTTCGCCAATGCGAGGGATTGGGGAAGAACAGCATTGGCCCATACTTGAGTATAGGGAGAGTTGATTGATTGTGGCATGGTTCCGCCGCCCCAGAACCAGATGCCATTAATAGCAAGCTCGCCACGCGCCTCACGCGCTAGGTTGAGTGGATGCTCGTATAGCAACATCTGAATTTCGTTGAAGTACTTCTGCCATTGGATGCCATCTTCACCTGATGGAAGGAAGGAATTGATGTTCCTGCCAGAGACTGTACTGAGTGCATGGGTCTTCAACGTGGGGGTTTCGGCCACATGTAAATACCAACGGTCTGGGGCTAATGGTAGAAGAACCGGTCTTTGTTTGGTGATATCAGAGTTCCCTGATGTGAGACCGTAACTATCTTCAGCGAAATGGTGGTTAAGTAAATCAGTAAATTGGTTTGTTTCTTCTGATGTAATCTGAAAAATTTGGCTGTCAGCCAGCACAATCTGGTTGTGCTCGATCCTTAAATGCACAGGGTCAGCGCGAAGCCAGTAATGATTTCCAGCTGTTAACTGTCCACCACCATCGGTTTGTAACGTAATCGGTGCCACTGGCCAGTCGTGTTGTTCTTCTATACCAAAAGCGTGGCATAGCCAGGCCTCAATCCCACTCGACTCATCTTCAGTACGCAGGCTTTTTGCAAGAAGGGTTTCAAGAGCAGGTAATGGGAGGTCACGATATATTTCAGGCAAGGAATCGTCCGGCCAGAACAGGGAGGGAATGAGAAGATGCAACTTCATTGTGCGCAGGAAGGGGGTGGATAGATAGAGGTCTGGGCCGCGTTGGTTAAACGACTTCGAAACCCGCATCCATGATGGTCTGCACTAAAAGAGCGATACTGCTTATTGCATCATCATGCTGAACCTTAACTTGGGCATCTTCCAACGAAACATTCGCATCTCCCACCCCGGGGATCATTTCAAGTATATTCTTTATACTCTTAACGCAGCCCATGCAGGTCATCCCCTTGATGTTGATCACAGTTGTTCGCATTTAATGTCCTATTTTCAGTCGTTAGGATCCTGGTTGCCAGCGTTTCAGCAGTAATGAGTTGCTCACCACTGACACTGAACTCATTGCCATTGCCGCGCCTGCAATCACCGGATTGAGGAGCCCTGCGGCGGCAAGTGGAATGCCAAGAGTATTGTAGATGAAGGCAAAAAAGAGATTCTGGCGAATTTTGCTCAGTGTTGCTCGCGAGAGCGAGATTGCATCGGCCGCACTCATTAGATCATCACGCATCAAGGTGATATCCGCAGCTTTAATCGCTATATCAGAACCCGCCCCGATGGCAAAGCTTACATCGGCTGAAGCCAGCGCTGGAGCATCGTTGATGCCATCCCCCACCATGCCGGTGAACTTGCCGCTTGCTCGCACTCTTTCGACTTCCGCGGCCTTGTCCTGAGGCAGTACTTCGGCACGATAGTTGGTGATACCTGTTTGCATGGCAATGGAAGCAGCGGTGGAAGGATTGTCTCCGGTCAGCATTATCACCTCAATACCCATAGATTGAAGTCGTTTTACCGCCTGCGCGGAGGTGCTACGTAAGCGGTCAGCGATAGAAAGATAGCCCATAATCTGGAGAATATCGTTAGCCACAGTTGCGATAGCAATAACTGTCTTGCCCTCAGTCTGAAGGGTATCGATATCAGCATCTTCAATTGTAGCGCCATGGCTGCGCAGAAATTTTGGCGAACCTAAGAAGTATTTGGTGTCATCGATATGGGCAATAACTCCCCTGCCAGTGACAGCGGTAAAGTCAGTTATTTTTTGTGATCGGATGTTCATGCCAATCGCGCGTTCAAGTATTGCTTTTGCAAGAGGATGTTCTGAGCCCTGCTCCAGCGAAGCGGCAACTTGCATCAAACCTTGCTCGGTAACTATTCCTGTTGGGACAATATCAGTTACCGCAGGTCTTCCCTCGGTAAGAGTGCCAGTCTTGTCCACGATCAGGACCTGAATCTTTTCTGCATTCTCCAGTGCGGCCGCATTCCTCACTAGTAAACCTGCTTGGGCCCCGCGACCAGTGCCAACCATTATCGCTGTCGGTGTGGCTAGACCTAATGCGCAGGGGCAAGCGATTACTAGTACCGCGACAGCATTGATCAATGCCGTAACAAAATCACCCAAAAACCACCAGGTGAGGAATAGTGTCAGTACACTGATGGACATCACCACCGGTACAAATACGGCGGAGATAGTGTCAGCCATTCTCTGGATGGGAGCTCTGGACCCTTGTGCCTGTTCTACTAAGTTGATAATGGCTGCGAGTTGGGTATGGCTGCCAACACTGGTTGCGCGGCACTTGAGCAAGCCTTGCTGGTTCATAGTAGCCGCGTAGATTCTTGCTCCAGTTTGTTTGGTGACCGGGAGGCTCTCTCCGGTCAGCATTGATTCGTTCACGCTGGATGATCCCTCAATCACGATGCCATCCACTGGAAGACTCTCACCTGGGCGCACAATGAATATATCTCCTACCGCAAGGGTATTTACATCCACCTCAATGACCACGCCATTGCGTTCTATCCGCGCAGTTTTGGGCTGTAGCTTGATCAGTTCCTCGATAGCGGTCGAGGTTTTCCCCTTGGCACGAACTTCCATCAGCTTTCCGAGCAGTACTAGCGTGATGATCGCTGCACCTGATTCAAAATACACATGCTGATCCAGTGACAGCAGCGTTACCGCTGCACTAAAGAAATACGCCATGCTGGTGCCGAGTGCGACCAGCACATCCATGTTGGCACCGCCGCCGCGTAATGCATGCCATGCACTTATATAAAAACGCTTGCCGACCCAGAACTGGACGGGTGTGGCCAGTAGCCATTGCAGCCACGGTGGTATAAATTCGGTATTTACCCCAGCAAAAATCGTGCCCATATGAAGCATCAGAGGCAGAGTGAGGGCAGTTGAAATCAAAAATACATGAAGCTCCCTCTTGTAAGCTGTTATCCGTCTCGCTTTCTCTTCGGCGAGGCTGGCATCATTGATTTCAATAGCGCCATAGCCGGACTTTCTGACGGCAGCAATCAGGTCGTCGATGGTGACCAATCCAGGAGCGAAGCTGGCGCGAGCTGTCTCCGTCGCAAGATTAACCGTGGCGGTAACGCTGGGAATCTTGTTGAGTGTTCTTTCGATACGGTTGCTGCATGCAGCGCAGGTCATATCGCTGATTTTTAGATGTATCGATTGTTGGGCAACGTGGAAACCTGACTGCTCAATTGAATGAATTAAATCTTTTGTCTGAGTTGTGGCGCCTGAATCAATCTCAATCCGCACTTTCTCATTAGCGAAGTTAACCGCCGCATGAACGCCCGGGAGTTTATTCAGGTTATTTTCGATCCGTGCAGCACAGGCTGAACATGTCATGCCCGTGATAGGAAGTTCAATCTGTTTGAGAGTAGGAGAACTCATAATGGCTACACATTCATGGCGAGGTCAGTATATGCAGCGCAGATTTAAGTAGTCAATAATAAGGTGACCAGATTTCAGAGGAATTCACATTTTCTCTGCAGTATGCACCAGCGTCAGTCCTCCCGCCGCAATTGTGGGAATAGAATAACATCACGAATGCTAGGGCTATCAGTGAATAGCATGACCAGTCTGTCTATGCCGATACCCTCCCCTGCAGTGGGGGGCAATCCATATTCTAGCGCGCGGATATAGTCTGCATCGTAGTGCATGGCCTCAGCATCACCGGCCTCTTTGGCCTTTGCTTGCTCGAGGAAACGGGCCGCCTGATCTTCTGGATCATTTAGTTCTGAAAAGCCATTAGCAATTTCGCGGCCAGCGATGTAGAGCTCGAAACGGTCGGTTATCTCAGGATTAATATCGTTACGTCGTGCCAGGGGCGAGACCTCTGCTGGATAATCAATAATGAAGGTTGGTTCGAATAATAAGTGTTCAACAATCTCATCGAATAACGTGAGCTGTAATCCACCAATGCCATCTCTTGGTTTATAGGAAATTTTTAGGGTCTGCAATTGGTCGATCAGAAAATTCCGGTCATTGAGCTGTACGTCGGTGAATTGCGGGTGAAATTTCCGAATCGCCTGGGTGATGGTCAGCCGTGCAAATGGTTTTGAAAAATCGATTTCCCGTCCCTGGTAGGTGAATTTGCTTTCCCCCAGAACCTTCTCTGCCACCTCTCTCAACATAATCTCGGTGAAGTCCATCAGGTAAGTGTAATCCTGATAAGCTTCGTAAAATTCCAGCATGGTGAATTCGGGATTGTGTCGAGTGGAAATTCCTTCATTACGGAAATTTCGGTTGATCTCGAATACTTTCTCCATGCCTCCCACCACCAACTGTTTCAAATAAAGTTCTGGTGCGATGCGCAGATAAAGCGGCATATCTAGTGCGTTATGATGAGTGGCAAAAGGCCTGGCTGCCGCACCGCCTGGGATGGGGTGCATCATTGGCGTTTCCACTTCCAGATAGCCGCGTCTAACAAAAAACTCACGAATGGACTGGATAATTCCATAGCGGCTGGCAAATACCTTTCGGGTCTCCTCATTCGTGATCAGATCAAGATAGCGCTGGCGGTATTTTTGTTCTTGATCGGTTAGTCCGTGGAACTTCTCCGGTAGAGGGCGTAGTGATTTGGTTAGGAGGCGTAGCTGTGTTACCCGCACTGAGAGTTCCCCCGTCTTGGTTCTGAAGAGCGTCCCCTGAGCGCCGATTATGTCTCCCAGATCATGATGCTTGAATGCTTGGTGAGCGGATTCACCGGTTAGATCGTTGCTGATATAGAGTTGGATTCGCCCGCTCATGTCCTGGATAGTGGCAAAACTAGCTTTTCCCATCACTCGCTTTAACACCATTCTCCCTGCGACCTGCACCGATTTTACTGCAGCCTCCAGCGTTTCATTGTCATCTGCACCATACTGTCGATGCAGATCTGACGCCAGACTGTCGCGTCGAAAATCATTGGGAAAGGCGTTTCCCGCCTTGCGCAACTCGGCCAGTTTGGCGCGCCGCTCATCGATTAGGCTGGCTTCTGGTGGTGCTTTGACATCAGTGTCGTGCAAATTTTTGTTAGGTTTTGACTCATCCATTTTTATTTGAGCTCCTTAGCATACTATTAAACACATTGTTTCAGACTTGCCTCGATAAAGTCATCCAACCCCCCGTCGAGGACGCCTTGAGTATTACCAATTTCGATTCCAGTACGCAGATCCTTGATGCGCGACTGATCTAGCACGTAAGAGCGGATTTGGTGTCCCCACCCAATATCAGTCTTGGAATCTTCCATCGCTTGTTTTTCGTCGTTACGCTTGCGTAATTCCGCTTCATATAGACGCGACTTTAGCATGGCCATGGCTTCTGCTCTGTTACGGTGCTGCGATCGATCGTTCTGGCATTGAACTACAATTCCAGTGGGATTATGGGTGATACGGATTGCCGAATCAGTTTTGTTAATATGCTGCCCACCTGCACCGGAGGCGCGAAATGTATCGATGCGCAAGTCTGCAGGGTTGATGTCTACTTCAATAGTTTCATCAATTTCGGGGTAAACAAAAACACTGGCAAACGAGGTATGGCGACGGTTTCCGGAGTCGAATGGGGATTTTCTGACTAATCGGTGCACGCCACTTTCAGTACGTAAATAGCCATAGGCATAATCACCGGAGATCTTAAGACTTGCGCTTTTAATGCCGGCGACCTCTCCTGATGACTCTTCCAGCACCTCCACTTTGTAGCCACGGCGTTCGCAATAGCGCAGGTACATGCGTTCCAGCATGGCCGCCCAGTCTTGTGCTTCGGTGCCGCCAGAGCCAGATTGAATGTCGATAAAGCAATTATTAGGATCCATCGGGTTGGAGAACATGCGGCGGAACTCCATGTCGGCGACAGTTTTCTCCAGTTGCAAGACATCGGCACCGACACTCTCCAGGGTAGCATCGTCGTTTTCTTCTTTGGCCATCATGAACAGATCGCGGGCATCGTGAAGCTGGCGCCCGGCTGTTTCTAAGGTGTTGACGATGCTCTCTAGCAATTTTTTTTCACGCCCTAATTCTTGGGTTCGTTTGCTGTCACCCCAGATGGCCGGATCTTCAGCCTGGCGATTGAGTTCGTTCAGGCGCGTCTGTTTGGAATCGAAGTCAAAGATACCTCCGTAACTCTATTGCTCGGTTGTCGAGAGAGTTGAGTTGGTTAGCAATGGCGTTGATATGTTCAGCTTCCATGGGTGTCTAGCCTGAAAATACAAGAAAGTAAAATTATACAGTAAGCTTGGATGAGCTAATCGCAGAGATGGTGGAGAGTGGGGGATATCTTGATGCCTGCGTCTTATCGGCAGGAGGGGTGTTTTTTTCGTTACAATCACACCATGGCAAAATTCTTTGCATTAATACCCGCAGCGGGATTCGGTTCGCGTATGGGCAACGAGTTGCCCAAGCAGTACTTGCCGCTAGCCGGGAGACCGATGATCTATCATGCCTTGCGCACGCTATGTGACTCTCCTCGTATTGCCGGTGTATTTGTTGTGCTCTCGCCTGGGGACAACGAGTGGCCCCGGCATGACTGGTCTGAATTTTTCGGCAAGCTAGTGGTATTCAATTGCGGAGGTGCGGCTCGTGCCGAGAGCATACTTAATGGCCTTAAAGCAGCTCCGGCAGCATCGCCTATTGGCGATGACGATTGGGTGTTGGTTCACGATGCGGCGCGACCTTGTTTGAGTGTGGTGCAGCTTAATAAATTGATTGATGAGCTTGTTGATGATGAGGTGGGTGGATTGCTGGCGGTTCCGGTGGCTGATACCTTAAAACGTAGCGATGCCGACAGCCGGGTTGAGCATACCGAATCCAGGGAGGGTCTATGGCAGGCACAGACACCACAGATGTTTCGATACAGGCTTCTACTGGAGGCCTTGAGCAGGATTGGTGGTGAGGCCATGACAGACGATGCTGGTGCAGTCGAAGCCCTGGGTCTACACCCTAAATTAGTACTGAGTGATACCCGTAATCTAAAGGTTACGTATCCTCAAGACCTAGCTTTGGCAGAATTGATTTTACGCGAGAGGAAACCATAGTGAGCAAGATTAGAATCGGGCAAGGTTTTGATGTTCATCAACTGATTGAAGGTCGTGAGCTAATCATTGGCGGCGTTATCATCCCCTATGAAAAAGGCCTAATGGGGCACTCTGATGCAGATGTTTTATTGCATGCGGTATGCGATGCGCTACTTGGAGCCGCGGCGTTGGGGGACATCGGCCGGCATTTCTCGGATACTGATCCTCGCTATAAGAATATCGATAGTCGCGTTTTGCTGCGCGAGGTTCATCGTTTGTTGGAGGAGCGTGGCTACAAAGTGAATAATATTGATGCGACCATCATAGCTCAATCACCGAAAATGGCGCCATATATCCCCGCCATGATTGCTAATATCGCTCAGGATCTACAGATGCCAATTCTGGATATCAATGTCAAGGCCAAGACTGCTGAGCATCTTGGCCCGGTGGGTCGGGGTGAGGGAATAGAGGCTGAGGTGGTGTGCTTGATTGCCACAAGAGACGATGCAGCTGATTGAAACAAATACCTCCATCAAGGAAGAAACTGCGCGGGTTTTTTTTGCGGTTTGGCCTGACACTGCTGTGCAAAAACGGTTAGATGGCCTTGCAACGCAGCTCGAAAATAGCTGTGGCGGACGAAAAGTTAGAGCAGAAAATATTCATCTGACGCTGTTATTTCTGGGGGATGTAAAGGTCAGTCGGTTGGATGCATTGTGTCAGATTGCGAGCGAAGTTCAGGGAGATGGGCTTCAGGCTTTCGATTTCGTGGTTGATGAGGTTCGTAACTGGAAGCATAACCATATTACTTATGCAGGGTTGAGCAAGACTCCTCAG
>CANIWY010000033.1 GCA_947471695.1 Nitrosomonadaceae bacterium | reverse complement strand
GACTTCATCTACGGGTGCCCGACGGTGTGAAGCTTGTTCCAACCGTCGATCAATTAAGCCCTCCAATCCTTCCGCTTCATACCTCAACAAGTACCGCCGGAAGCTTCGTTCACACATCCCCAATATCCGCGCTGCCTCAAATTGCGTAAGCCGACCTGCGTTCCAACCCTCATACGTTTCTTCGAATCTCATCCTTCGGTTCTCCTGTAGCACTTCCGTTCGTCTCATTTGGCACCCCCTTCGGGGCACTATGACGACCGGACAGATGTCGCGCTACAGAACCGGACAGATCATGAACTCTCAACAATTCCAATCCTAACAGTTTTACAATGTACTCATTTGGTATTAAGATAACAACATCCTGTATGATTTGGCATCGCCACTGCCGCAGCCTAGTCGTGATTAAAGCCACACAAGAAACTATTCCCCACGGTCATGATGCCACGCGTGGGGGGGTGATAATAAACCGATACAGCGAGTCCGGTCATACCGCCCCCTCGCAGTACCACAAGCCAATACAAGACAAGAATAGAGAGCTCAGATGATTTTATCCCGTACAACTCAGTATGCCATTCAGGCTCTCATCTACATGGCGACGCAGCCTCGTGGCGCAGCGATATTGAATCGTAACATTGCCGAGAGTCTAGGAGCGCCCCCCACCTATTTGGCCAAGGTGCTACAGAACCTGTGCAGGGGCAACCTACTTTACTCATACCGTGGCAAGCAGGGCGGTTTCTGCCTGCAGGAAAACGGCGAGAAAATAACCTTGATGCAGATTGTCATTATTACTGAAGGCCCTGGATTCACTAAAGACTGCGTATTAGGACTTAAGGTTTGCAATGACAAAGCGCCCTGCCCGATGCATAAGCAATGGTATCCCATTAAGCAAGAGATCGTGAAGCTACTAGAAAGTCAGACCTTGGATATCCTCTCTGCCGCGGTAATGAGCGGCAAATATCAACTAGCTGACCTACCTGCAGCTCTTATGGGCGAGCTTAAGTCGCGCACATAACTCTGTCTTATCCCATCGGAAGCTCGGCCCGGGTAACGCATTGAACTATCCTGATGAAACTTTATAGGCTAGTCGAGATGTAACAACAAGATCGTCCAGTCTGACATCATTAACCAGCCAGCTTGGCTAACGATTCAGATAGCCCTATTCATTTTTGAACCCGTGACTTGTAGCATCAAAGTAATTTTGTGTTATTGTGATCCAGTTATCTAATTTAAACTTAGGGGAGAGACCATGAAAAATTTATTTATAATCATTGCCACACTGTTCGCATTCACCGGCAGCGCCTACGCATATGTAAACATCAACACCGCTACCCAAGCTGAACTTGAAACCCTGAAAAATTCAGGAATCACCTCCACCAAGGCCAAAGCGATCATTGACTATCGTAAAAAGGCCGGCACGTTCAAGTCGACTGAACACATAGAAAGAGTCGATGGTGTCAATAATAAAACTGTAAATATGGAACAGCTTCGCCGGGATATCACAATTACAGGCCCCACCGTGCTGAAAAAGGTTGCCCCTGCCAAATAGAACAAACCGACTACAGTAGATGCCGCCCACAAGAGCCAGGGCGAGAATAGCTGGCTAGCGGTCCTCTCACTGAGAAATGTCGCCTATAAAACCCCCGCCTCAACCCCGGGGGTTTTTATTTGTACTTATTCTTATGAAAAGACCACATAAACTTAGCCGAAGGAACGGAAACCAAAACAATCCATCCTACAATAAAAAGACAGTCTGGCAGGGTGCGGCCCCACGTTAGGCTCTGCAATCTTGATTCTAGCGATCAGACCCCTCCTAGAAATTGTGAAGAACCGGTAACCAGTTTAAAATAGCAGCCATGCATTTAACTCGCCCATGCAAAGCATCAATCTGACTCACCATTTTCTGATCGCCATGCCTGCCATGGAAGATCCTTCATTTTCTAAAACTCTTACCTATATCTGCGAACACAACGAACAAGGTGCGCTGGGATTGGTAGTCAACAGACCCACAGATCTGATGCTGGAAGCCATGTTTGATGAACTCGGTATCCCCTTTAGCAATCCATCCCTCAGTGGACTACCTGTGCTATTTGGCGGACCAGTGCAGCTTGATCGCGGCTTCGTATTGCATCAGCCCATTGATGATTGGCAATCTACCATGACCGTAAATGAGGAGGTGGGTCTCACTACCTCACTTGACATCCTACGGGCAATTGCAGGCGGGGGAGGCCCCAGACAGGTGCTGGTAACCTTAGGATACTCAGGTTGGGCACCCGGGCAACTTGAATATGAGCTGGCTCAGAATGCTTGGCTCACCGTGCCGGCATCAACCAACATCATGTTCGAGCTACCACCAGAAAAACGATTGGCTGCAGCGATGGATTTACTGGGGATTAACTTTTCCAGCCTATCAGATGAGGTAGGTCATTCATGAAAACTGTATTCAACATTGAACGGCTGTCTCATGGGGGGCCCTGTCAATCAAGTCTCGACGTCTAAGACTCATAAGACCTCTATGGGGACAGTGATGGCATTCGACTTCGGTGAGAAGAACATCGGTATAGCAATCGGTGAGGTGCAACTACGGTTAGCACATCCTCTTGCCACAGTGAGCGATATACATACCGAGCGTCGTTTTGATAGCATCTCCCTACTGATCGATGAATGGCAGCCGGTGCTGCTGGTGGTTGGATTGCCCACCCACGCCGATGGGACTGAGCACGAACTCACCCGCCTGAGTCGACGATTCGCACGTCGCTTGGAGGGACGGTTCGACATCAAGACTGAGCTAGTGGATGAGCGTTATACTTCCATCACCGCCAGCGTAGCGCTGCGGGAATCTGGTATTAAGGGGAAGAAACAGAAGCCACTGTTAGACCAAATAGCGGCACAACAGATTCTGCAATCTTACTTCGACGGACATTATGCAACTGCCTGACGCAGAAATATTACTTACCAACCTGATCGGGGAGATACAGTCCGAGATTTCAGGTGATACAGCCTTGGTGGGTATCTATACCGGCGGGGTATGGCTGGCGGAACGAATGCATCAGAGTCTCGGGATTACACTCCCATTGGGCACTTTGGATGTTTCATTCTATCGAGACGATTTTGAGCAGATCGGACTACACCCACAGGTCAAGCCTTCGGACATCCCGTTCGAGGTAGAGGGGAGCCACATCATCCTAGTGGATGACGTACTCTACACCGGACGTACTATCCGCGCCGCCATCAACGAGCTATTTGATTACGGTCGACCGGCTAGCATCCTCCTTGCTACATTGATAGACCGTGGTGGCAGAGAAATGCCCATCACCGCCCAGTTTGTAGGTGCGACGATTGTCTTACCAGAAAATAAGATGCTGGCCTTGGAACAAGGGAATGATGGAAAATTGAACCTGAGCCTGTACAACAAGAGCTCTGTAGAACAATGAATAACAATCCTCAGCTAAATAAACATGGGGAGCTACAACACCTCCTCACCACCGAAGGGCTCCCGTCTTCCATTCTGCTGAACATACTCGATACTGCCGAGTCCTTTGTTGGCGTCACCGAACGAGATATCAAGAAGGTCCCGCTGCTGCGCGGGAAATCGATATTCAACCTCTTCTTTGAGCCCAGCACCCGTACCCGCACCACCTTCGAGATTGCAGCCAAGCGCCTGTCAGCAGATGTGGTCAATCTCAATATCGCGGCCTCTTCCCAGTCCAAGGGAGAAACGCTGCTGGACACAGTAGACAATCTCTCAGCCATGCATGCAGATATGTTTATCGTACGGCACTCGCAAAGTGGTGCAGCACACCTGATAGCACGTCATGTACGACCCGAGATTCATGTCATCAATGCCGGCGACGGGCGCCACGCCCACCCCACTCAGGCATTGCTTGATATGTTTACTATCCGTCACTACAAACGCGACTTTAACAATCTACGCGTAGCTATCGTTGGAGATATCCTGCACTCACGAGTGGCCCGCTCCCAGATTCATGCCCTGACCACGCTAGGGGTGCCCGAGGTGCGTGTCATTGCACCCAAGACCTTATTACCTAACAAGGTTGAACGCCTAGGGGTGCATGTCTACCATGACATGGAACAGGGCCTGAAAGATGTCGATGTGCTATTGATGCTGCGCCTGCAAAATGAACGCATGTTAGGTTCAAGCCTCCCCAGTTCTGAGGAGTATTTCAAGTACTACGGACTGACGCAGGAGAAGCTATCACTTGCCAGGCAAGATGCCATTGTTCTACACCCCGGCCCGATGAATCGAGGTATTGAAATTGACTCCGCCGTGGCCGATGGAAAACAATCGGTGATACTCCCTCAAGTAACATTTGGTATTGCGGTCCGAATGGCGGTGATGTCGATCCTGACTGGGAACTAAAGAGCCATATGAAAATTCAGATTAAGAATGGACACCTGATCGACCCTAAGAATGGGACTGATGCCGTGATGGATGTATTCATCGCCGCCGGTAAGATTGTTGCTACCGGTTCAGTGCCGCACAACTTTCAGGCTAATCGCGTGATAGATGCTGAAGGGCTGGTGGTATGCCCTGGCCTAGTGGATCTATCGGCACGACTACGTGAACCGGGATATGAATACAAGGCCACTCTTGAGTCTGAAATGGACGCAGCGGTGGCGGGGGGGGTCACGAGCCTTGCATGCCCACCCGATACCGACCCCCCACTGGATGAGCCGGGGCTGGTGGAGATGCTTAAACACCGAGCACGGAGCCTCAACCAAGCCCGGGTCTACCCCATTGGCGCACTGACTCAGGGGCTGAAGGGTAAGCACTTAACTGAGATGGCTGAGCTACGGGATGCAGGGTGTGTCGCTTTTGGTCAGTCCGATGCGCCCCTCACTGATACGCTGGTAATGATGCAATCGATGCAGTATGCCGCTACCTTCGGCTTTGGGGTGTGGCTGCGACCTCAGGATATGAGCCTCTCCAATAACGGCGTGGCACACGATGGCGAAGTGGCGACCCGGTTAGGACTGCCACCAATTCCCGTATGCGCAGAGACAATTGCCCTATCGAACATCATTTTGCTAGCAAGAGAAACCGGCGTCAGGATACACCTGTGCCGGCTATCCAGCGCTGAAGGGGTTTCCATGGTCCGGGCGGCCAAAAAGCAAGGTCTGTCCATCACCTGCGATGTAGCAATCAATCATATGCATCTCTCCGAAATGGATCTCAGTTTCTTCGATTCAAATTGTCACCTTGTACCGCCGCTACGTGGTCTGGCTGACCGTGATGCGCTTCGTGCGGGTCTGATGGACGGCACCATAGATGCGGTCTGCTCTGACCACACCCCGGTGGATGAAGATGCCAAGCTGCTGCCCTTCGGTGAAGCTGAAGTCGGTGCTACTGGCCTAGAATTGCTGTTGCCGCTTACTCTAAAGTGGGCGCTAGAGATGAAATTGCCGATGTCTACAGCGCTTGCCAAGATTACCGCAGAGCCAGCAAGAATACTGGGCGTGGATGCCGGCCATCTCTCCACCGCTACCGCCGCCGATTTGTGTATTTTTGATCCGAACCAGTATTGGAAAGTGGAGCCAGCCGCACTTAAAAGCCAGGGGAAAAATACACCATTTTTAGGAATGGAGTTGCAGGGTAGAGTGAAATATACTCTGGTCGATGGCAGCGTCGTATATGAGCACTAGCCACCGCTTGTGACCCCTATCCGATTCCCCGGTCTCAAATAGTCGAAACCACCCCCCCCATAGGACAGCATGATCAATCCCTTGCTTGATTTCTCCGGGCTACCGCGCTTTGCGGATATCCGTACCGAACATATCACCCCTGCAATAGAACAACTAATTAGCTCTGGCCGTGCAGCAACCGAACGAGCACGTAGCGACAGTGCTGCTCCGACCTGGCAGAATTTTGTTCTACCGATGGAAGATGCCAATGAACGCTTGTCACGTGCTTGGGGGCAGGTATCTCACTTGAATGCCGTAATGAACAGTCCAGAATTGCGAGATGTATACAACATCAATCTGCCATTGATCACCCAGTACTTCGCTGAACTGGCACAAGACCAAGTACTCTTCGAGAAATTCAAACGACTACGCAATAGCCTAGAGTTTGGCCGGCTCGACAGTGCTCGAAAAAAGATAGTCGAAAACGAGTTACGAGACTTCCGCCTGGGGGGGGCAGAGTTATCACCTGAAAAAAAGGAACGCTTTCTCCGTATTCAAGAAGAGTTGTCTGCTCTCTGTGCCAGGTTCAGTGACAATCTATTGGATGCAACCAATAGCTTTTCGTTGATTATCGATAGTACTGATGAAGTATCCGGTATTCCAGATGATGTGCTGCAAACGGCCCACGAGGCCGCAGCAAATGAGGGCACTCCCACCGCGACACAGCAAGCTGAAGAACTGAATCAAGATCACACGAAAGTTAAATGCGTTACTCCATCGATCGATCGCTGGAAATTCACACTTCATGCACCCTCCTACCAACCCGTGATGCAATACGCTGATTCCCGCACACTTCGCGAGAAGATGTATCGAGCCTACTCGACCCGTGCCAGTGAGATCGGCATACCCCCCCCCACCGATAATGTAACCGATTGGGACAACACTCCACTTATCGTCAAGATCCTCACGTTACACCAAGAGGAGGCGCGGTCACTTGGATTTAATTGCTATGCAGAAGTATCTCTGGCAACGAAAATGGCCACCACTCCCGAACAAGTGCTGAACTTCCTCAGCGAACTTGCTGCCAAGGCTCGGCCTTATGCCGAGCGAGACCTACAAGAGTTGCGTCAGTTTGCCGCGAATAAGCTCGGGCTAGAAAATCTAGAGTCATGGGATCTGGCCTATGCCAGTGAGAAACTGCGCCTTGAACGTTATGCATTCTCCGACCAAGAAGTGAAACAGTACTTCCCAGAAGACAAGGTCTTACCGGGCATGTTCAAGCTGGTAGAAAGTCTTTACGGCATCACTATTGCACCGTCCAAGGAGCCTGCTGGAATTCAACTCTGGCATCCTGATGTGAAATTCTTCAATATCAATGACAACGAAGGGAGATTGATCGGTCAGTTCTACATCGACCTCTATGCACGCCCTAGCAAGCGTGGAGGTGCATGGATGGACGATGCCATTTCCCGTCGCCGCATTGGACTTGAAGGAAGCAATGAGCATCGTGTACAGGTGCCGGTGGCCTACCTCACTTGCAACTTTGCAGCACCCGTCAATCTCAATGGACAGATACGCCCGGCACTATTCACCCATTACGAGGTCATAACCTTGTTCCACGAGTTTGGCCATGGACTTCACCACCTGCTCACCCGGGTAGAGGATCTCGGGGTGTCGGGCATCAATGGTGTGGAGTGGGATGCGGTGGAACTACCCAGCCAGTTCATGGAGAATTTCTGCTGGGAATGGGATGTGCTGACAAATATGACCCAGAACGTAACTAGCGCAGAACCACTTCCTCGGGAATTATTCGACAAGATGCTGGCTGCAAAAAATTTCCAAAGCGGCCTCCAGACACTACGACAGATCGAGTTTTCCCTGTTCGACATGCACCTACACTTCGACTTTGATCCAAGTGGTGAAAAAACAGTGCTGCAGCTATTGGATAAAATCCGTAAGGAGGTTGCGGTCATCTCCCCTCCAGAATTTAATCGCTTCCCCAACAGCTTCTCGCATATCTTCGCAGGAGGCTATGCAGCTGGTTACTACAGCTACAAGTGGGCAGAGGTGTTGTCTGCAGACGCGTACAGCCTGTTCGAGGAAGATGGTCTAAGCGGAATAACCAACACCCAAACCGGTGCGCGCTTCCGCGATGAAATTCTTGCCGTAGGTGGAAGCCGACCGGCATTGGAATCATTTATTGCATTCCGTGGACGCGAACCAAAAATCGACGCACTGCTAAGACACAGCGGTATGCCTGATGCGAGTGCCTAACAGCTCGTTCTTGGTATGCTCTGTACGGATTTCAACAGCCCGATAACCAGATGGCACTATTGAAAGTGTTGCCACCATCAACTACCATTAATCTAACGCTTCCCTTCCGCACATTTTTTAGATAGGATGTAGGTAATTCAGTATCAATTGCCCCTCTGTAACCACCCTATCCTGACTGACCCTGATATAGCATTACCGACAGACTCAGCTTCTAACACACCTATCATTAATAACTATAACGTTTGCATGAGGATTCTATGAGTGAGCATATCCATTACGTCTCCGATGGAACATTTGAAACTGAAGTACTGCAATCTACTATGCCTGTGCTAGTAGACTACTGGGCAGAGTGGTGTGGACCGTGCAAGATGATCGCCCCCATCTTGGATGAGATAGCCAAAGAATACGCCGGTCGCCTCAAGGTGGCCAAACTCAACATTGACGAGAATCAAGCAACCCCACCTAAATATGGAATCCGTGGCATCCCTACACTGATGCTATTTAAGGGTGGCAATATTGAAGCAACTAAAGTTGGCGCCTTGTCAAAATCTCAGCTGACAGCATTTATTGACAGCCATATCTAAACCCGTTAACCTTATAAATAGTTACTCCCTTGAAGCGGAATACTTATAGAGTCTCCGCTTCTGGTTCCTGTTTCATCCCATCAGCAACTCCCTCAAACGCTCTCTAAAGTTTTACACCCTACGTTTTTCCACCTGCGAGTTCCCGCCCATGCATCTATCAGACCTTAAGAACCTCCATGTCACCGAACTGGTAGATATGGCCATTACCAATGAAATCGACGGCGCCAACCGGCTACGTAAACAGGATTTGATCTTTGCTTTACTGAAAAATCAGGCTCGCAAAGGGGAAAGTATTTTTGGCGAGGGTACGCTAGAAGTCTTGCAGGATGGTTTTGGTTTCCTGCGATCACCGGACACTTCATACTTAGCAGGGCCTGATGATATCTACGTCTCACCCAGTCAGATCCGGCGTTTCAATCTTCATACCGGTGATTCAATAGATGGGGAGATACGTACCCCAAAGGATGGAGAACGCTACTTTGCGCTGGTGAAAGTAGACAAGGTCAACAGCGAACCTCCAGAAAACTCCAAGCACAAAATCCTATTTGAGAATCTCACCCCGCTATTCCCCACTAAACGACTGCAACTTGAACGTGATATCAAGGCCGATGAAAATATCACCGGCCGCATCATTGATCTAATAGCACCTATCGGCAAGGGACAGCGTGGCCTACTGGTCGCCAGCCCAAAATCTGGGAAGACTGTGATGCTGCAGAATATCGCACACGCCATTGCAGCCAATCACCCAGAAACTATACTGATGGTGTTATTGATAGATGAACGTCCGGAGGAAGTGACTGAGATGATCCGCTCGGTCAGGGGAGAGGTCATCTCTTCCACCTTCGACGAACCTGCGGTGCGTCATGTGCAGGTAGCAGATATGGTGATTGAAAAAGCCAAACGCCTAGTAGAACACAAGAAGGATGTGGTGATACTGCTGGACTCCATCACCCGTCTAGCACGGGCATACAATACAGTGGTTCCGGCATCCGGCAAGGTGCTAACTGGGGGGGTTGATGCCAATGCACTACAACGTCCAAAACGGTTCTTTGGTGCCGCCCGCAATATTGAAGAGGGTGGATCACTCACCATTATCGCAACTGCACTGGTCGATACCGGCTCACGGATGGATGATGTGATCTATGAAGAGTTCAAGGGCACCGGCAATATGGAAATCCATCTCGACCGGCGCATGGCCGAGAAACGAACCTACCCAGCCATCAATGTCAACCGATCTGGTACACGCAAGGAAGAATTGCTAATCAGATCAGATGATCTGCAAAAGATCTGGGTATTGCGCAAGCTACTCTACCCGATGGACGACATGGACGCGATGGAGTTCCTACTCGACAAGATCAAGGCCACAAAAAGTAATGCAGACTTCTTCGACTCAATGCGCCGCGTCTAGTTACCACCTACACACAAGACGCGTTGCACTGAGGCGCGGCCATAGTTGCAACCCCTTCCAGATTAAAGGATAATGCGCTCTTTTCCGCTCCGCAATTCGCTGGGTGGGAGCAGATCAAGGATAAAAGTCATGAAAGCAGAAATTCACCCAAGTTATCAGGAAATCGCCGTGACATGTAGTTGCGGCAATACTTTCCAGACCCGTTCCACAATGAACAAACCGCTGCATGTTGAGGTATGCTCGAACTGCCACCCATTCTATACCGGCAAACAAAAAATCGTGGACACCGCAGGACGGGTTGAGAAGTTCCGTCAGAAATATGGCAAGAAATCGGAAGGCCAGGCAGCCGTCTGAAGAATTTTTTCAGGCTCCCATGGAAAGGCAGCTGCGGGCTGCCTTTTT
>CANIWY010000032.1 GCA_947471695.1 Nitrosomonadaceae bacterium | reverse complement strand
ATCATGCAGCACTGCTTGCTGCAGCGCTGGCCGCAGCATCTATTTCAGGCTGTGGAGTTGAGACAAAGGGTGTAGGAGTTAAGTCTACATTCCTGGCATCAGATATCACAGGCGCTGCATTCGGTCGCGACTTCAATCTCAATGACCATTCAGGAAAGACACGCACACTCGCTGACTTTAAGGGCAAGGTGGTAGTGGTATTTTTTGGATACATCAACTGTCCGGACGTCTGCCCTATAACCCTGGGTGAGCTGTCGGAGACCATAAAGAAGCTCGGCAAGGATGCAGAGCGGGTACAGGTATTGTTTGTGACCATCGACCCTGAGCGCGATACACCGGAACTTCTGGAGAAGTATCTATCCTCATTTAATTCCTCGTTCCTCGGGTTAACAGGAGATGGTCATTCGATCAAAAAAGTAACAGAAGAATTTAAGGTCGCATATCGGCAACAGGCAGGGGGAACCGCCGAACAGCATGACATGGATCATTCCATAGGGACCTATATATTTGATGAGGCAGGAAAGCTGCGTCTATATGTGAGTAATGGCAATGGCAGTGAGGTATTCCCCCACGATATTGCAGCACTGCTTAAGGGCCACTAACCGCGCATCTAGTTGCACGACCAGCTCAGGGGAACATCTTGCCTGGGTTTAGAATATTGTTTGGATCGAATACTCGCTTGATGGACTTCATCAGTGAAAGGGTTGTTACATCGACCTCCTTGCTAATGTAGGCTCGCTTCTCGCTACCGATACCATGCTCGCCCGATAAGGTGCCGTTAAGCCTTATCACCAGATCGAATACCTCGTCCAAGCATCTCTCCGCACGTGCCATTTCGCTGCTGTCCTCTGGGTTTACCAGCAGGTTCACATGGATATTTCCATTCCCAGCATGACCAAAATTCACATTCACGATCTGGTATCTAATACTCAATTGCTTGAGACCCTCCAATAATGCAGGCAGTTCCGCAACCGGGACAACTACATCCTCATTGATTTTTTTGGGTGCGATATCACGCAGTAATGGTGACAATGCCTTACGAGTCTTCCAGAGGTTTGCGGCATCTGTAACTCGTTCAGCATGCAATAATCCTGCGGATTGACACGCTAAAAGAGTTAACTCCGTTGACTCCAAGACATCCCTAGGCGTTCCATCCAGCTCAATCATGAGCATCGCGCGGGTGTCCGAGGGGAGCATGTCTGGAAAGCGTCCACGGATCAAGTTGAGAGAGCCTTCATCGAGAAACTCAAGAGCGCTGGGAACTTGAGGGAGCGCCATGATGGCAACGATTGCATCAGCACAACTCGCAGCATCCCGGTAGTGAGCTGTAATCCCACCGATAGAGGACGGCAAGGGGGTAAGCTTAAGAGTTGCCTCAGTGATGATGGCAAGTGTCCCTTCAGAGCCAATCAGGAGGCGGGTCAGGTCATAACCCACTACACCCTTCGTGGTGTAGCACCCGGTCTTGATAACTTCGCCTTGGCCTGTGACAGCTTTTAAGCCAAGAACGTGATCTCGGGTGGTGCCATATTTAACAGCATGTGGACCCCCGGCTGAGGTAGCAAGGTTGCCACCGACACTGCAGTAGGCCGCGCTTGAGGGGTCGGGTGGCCAGAAAAAATTGTGCTTTAGGGCTGCATCTTGAACCGACTGATTAAGAACGCCGGGCTCGGTGACGATGACACGATTCGCGAAATCAATCTTGATGATTCTTAGCATCCTCTCAAGGGATAGTGCCACACCCCCCTGCTCGGGGAGGCTTCCACCTGTCGTGCCGGTACCCCGTCCGCGTGGGGTGAGCGGGACATGATAGTCATTACATAACCTGACAATGCTCACGATCTCATCAGTTGCGAGTGGGAATACAACGGCCTCTGGGGGGGAAATTTTCCGGCTGTTGTCATAAGAGTATGCATAGCAATCAATCGGATCGGTATAAAGCCGTTCCGGGGGAAGAAGGGATCGAAGCTGGAAGATGAAGTCTGGAGGGAGCATGGGTGAAGAAAAGATTAATGTCTTAAACGCAGAGTGAATCTGAGCCTATGGTCAGACAGTCTGGGAATGAGGGGAAAGTTTCTGAGCATTGGACGTGTCTTCTTGGGGCGGGTATCTGGAGCAATTAAAGTCAATCCAGGAACTCAAATACTTTAACAACTCGTCGAACGCCACTGGTAGAGCTGGCTATCTCTGAAGCACTCTCGGACTCTTGGCGCTTAACCAGTCCCATTAAGTAGACCGAGCCATTTTCGGTTACCACCTTGACGTGATTTATTTGAAATCTTCCGCCATCCAAGAATCGCCCCTTGACCTTGGTCGTCGTTATCATGTCGTTACTTCTGGTGAGGAGTGAGCTGGGACTAGTAACCGCAATATCATTGGTCACATTTCGAACATTTTTAACCCCACTGATCAGTTCCTCAATTTCTTTTTTTATGGATTCGGTTGGGGCCTCTCCGGTGAGAAGAACGTTACGGTTGAAGCTGGTGACATTGACATGAATATTCGCAGCGGTCTTCTCCCTGATCAGTTGGGCGCTCGTGAATTCAATCCCTTCATCCTCAACGAATGTACCGCTGGTACGACGATCTTCAGATACTGCAAGGCCTGTACCAACTCCGGTGATAATTCCGCTGACAAGGAATACCTCGCAACCAGAGAGGACGGAAAGTAATAGAGGTAGTATCAGCCAGTTCCAGTTCAAATTTTTCATTAATTCACTCCAGAAATATGGTGTGCCGCGAAACGACCTGTCGAAGATTCTCGGGGTGGTCGCGAGTATTCAATGGACAAGGGGAGTGCGGCATCAGAATCGTACATCTCTGTGGTTAGGTAGAAAATACTCATGGCCTACCGTATAGTGCAATCCGATACGAGGAAGATAGGGCCAAACAGATGCAGCAATGCAAGGATATGATGACACAGAGTACATTATATGTGGTTGCTACCCCGATAGGAAACTTGCGCGATATCAGTCTGCGGGCGCTGGATGTGCTCGCGTCAGTGGACGTGATTGCAGCCGAGGACACCCGAACCACACGGCATTTACTCGCGCATCATTCATTAAGCGTAAAGATGATGGCGCTGCATCAGCACAACGAGCGTGCCGCTGCGGAGAAAGTGATCGCGCTCCTTCAAGCGGGACAGTCGGTCGCGCTGGTCACCGATGCAGGCACCCCGGGAGTTTCAGATCCTGGGGCGATTCTGGTAGAGCTAGTGCGGGAACAGGGTTTTAGAGTGACTCCGATACCGGGTGCAAATGCCGCGGTGTGTGCGCTGTCGGCAAGTGGAATCACTGAGCCGAATTTTCTATTTTACGGATTCCTCCCGACTAAGACCGGCGCACGTAAACGGTCACTGGAAGCGTTAAAGTCACTGCCGCATACCCTCATATTTTATGAAGCACCTCACCGCATTCTGGAATGTATCACGGACTTGGCTGCGGTTATGGGGGCACACCGTCGGATCACGATTGCACGGGAGCTGACAAAATTATTTGAGACGATCCATCACTGTGATCTGGGAGATGCCCTGCCCTGGTTGAAGGCGGATGCGAACCAGCAAAAGGGGGAGTTTGTACTGCTAATATCAGGTGCGGAGGTTCAAAAGGAATCAGAAATTAGCGCCCAATCCCTGCATACGCTGGAGATATTGCTTGAGGACTTGCCACTGAAGCAGGCAGTAAAGCTTGCAGCGGACATTACAGGTGAGAGTAGAAAGATATTGTATGCGATGGCATTGTCTCTGAAGGAGGAGAGCTCGGCGCAGTAGGGGAGACCTTAAGGGGTGATTCAGGTCAAGATGCGATCTATAACAATGTAATTTAGTTGTTTTTAATCAGCCGGATATTAATCTTCTCAAGTTTGAGTCTGACAAGCTGCTGGCGCGATAATGCGACTAACGATTATAATTGTCGGGTCGCATTCATAGTTTATTTGTTCTTGCGAACGTGGGTAGCCCCCACTGACATCTAAAATTTCTGGAGATTAATTTATGAAGACAGCTGCTATTTTCTACCACGCTGGATGTCCTGTCTGTGTTGAAGCTGAGAATCAGGTTGCAGATGCTCTGGATCCTGCTCGTTACGATGTGGAGCATGTACATCTCGGCGAACAATCAGGACGGATTGCAGCGGCTGAAGCGGCTGGCGTTAAGTCAGTACCGGCGTTAGTGATTGGTGGGACGGCATTCCACATCAATTTCGGCGCTCCGATGTCTGCATTGAAGGGCTAAATACAAGAGATGGCGGGAGCCTCTCCCGCCTCTTTAAATACCAACTCGCATCTCAAAAACGGCTAGGGCCGTATCAGTTTTTCAAAGAAGGGTGACTCAAGAATGGGCCATCGTCAGTGATTTTTCTAGAAAAGTAAGTTGTATCCATTTCATTTTGATAGGGGGAGTGGCACTGAGCGCCCCCATAGATTTTTTGAAGTGATGTGAGAGCGGTCTTGCTTCCCCGTTACATTACGGTCTTGATTCTCGGTCTGCCTTGTTGCTACGGTGGATTGAGCGTAATAGCCATGCCCCGCCGATTGTTGCGCAGAAGGACCCAAGTACTCCAAAGAAGGGTAGTCCCATCAGTGTGGGCCCCCCAACGACGGTCATGACGATGGAGGAGCCGACGATAAGTGCGGCGACAATGAGGCCGGCAGAGAGCCGGTTAACAGCACCGTCGAGTTGGTCACCGACATGCTTGAGGTGCATGATATCAATATGAATATCGAGCTTGCCGCGTCTGGCAGCGCGTATCAGACGGGAGAGATCATGAGGTAGACCGGCAATGAGGCCCAGCATCTCGCTGGTCGCGCGCCAACCCCGTTGAACAAGCGATGATGGGGTATAACGGGCCAACATCTCCGCGCGCAATAGTGGAAGTGCTTCCCCGGCCATATCAAAGTCCGGTTCAAGTTCACAGCCCATACCTTCAAGTGTGATGAATGCCTTGGTGAGGAGCGCCAGATCGGGGGGCAAAACGAGCCTGTGCTCGCGCAAGTTGGCTACAATTTCTGAGAACATGGTGCCGAATCTGAGTTGTTTGAGCGGGACACCTTGGTACTGCTGGACGAAGGTCTGGATTGCCAGTATTAGGCCATTCTCATCGGCTACTCCGTCGCTCGTCCAATCAAGCAAGACATCAACGACACGGGTGGGGTCATGTTGTAACAGACCCAACAAGAGATGAATCAACTGATCACGACGTTCTTCGGTGAGCCGCCCGACCATGCCGAAATCGATGAAGGCGATACGGTTGCCAGGCAAGTAGAACACGTTGCCAGGATGCGGGTCAGCGTGAAATAAGCCATCCTTGATGATCATCTTGATTACAGCCCGTGCACCGCGGTGAGCGAGTATCTTGCGGTCAAGTCCTGCATGATCGACCGCATCAAGATCGCGACCGGGGATGCCGTCGATGTATTCTTGCACACATACTCGCTCCCCGGTCCACTGCCAATAGACACGAGGGATGACGATGACCGAGGGCGTGTCATCACCGGTAGATGGGTTGGACGGGGAGTTTGAGTCAGAGTATCCCGCAAAGTTAGCTGCAATGCTCTCCGCGTTGCGGCATTCAGCGGCAAAATCGAGCTCATGACGGAGCGACTGAGCAAATTGTCGGATCACCTCCTGGGGGCGGAAGTAGCGCAGCTCAGGATTCTCTGCCTCGGCCCATTCCGCTAATCTTGATAGCCAGCGTAGATCGGACTCGATGATTGGAACGATCCCGGGACGGCGCACTTTAACCACCACCTCAGTGCCGTCTTTAAGGCGTGCTCGGTATACTTGGGCGATGGATGCTGCTGCCAGAGGCTCTGGATCGAATGAGTCGAATACCTCATCGGGAGGGCCACCCAGATCTTCTGTCAATTGCTGAAGTATCGCGGGATAGGGAACAGCAGGAACGCTATCTTCTAGCTTACTGAATTCCGCTATCCACTCCGGTGCAAAGAGGTCTACTCGTGTAGCAAGAATCTGACCGAGCTTGACGAAGGTCGGACCCAATTCTTCCAGTGCTCGTCTCACTCTGGAATGAGTCTCGAGCCGGGCCATCTCCTCTGCTTCATGCCAGTGCAATGCCCGGCCAGCGCGTTCTAGCGGGCCGGCGAGGCTCATCCTGCGCACCATATTGCCAAACCCGTGGCGGATCAGGATTGATGCGATCTCGTGCAGGCGGCCGAGATCGCGCGCCGCCATCAGAGCCTGCCAGAACATTAGCTACTCTGGTGCTTTTCGTCTGGCTTGACTCGTTCTGCCAGGCCACCGAGTACCCCAGCAGCAACTTTACGCAACAGATCGGAGGTGGCATGGGTCAGCTTTACACCTGATTCAAGCCGGGCCTGACCGGTCGACGTCATCTGCTGGGTGAAGGTTGTTAGGGTATCTTGTAATTGTGAGCCTACAGCGGTGCCGTTGAGCTTTGCATGTGTGACCAGGTCGTGAAGAGTATCTGCGACTAACCCTTTTGCGGTTGAGGCCGAGGACTGTAATGTCTCCAGGAACAAGGCTTCTAAGCTCTCTAGATCGGCGCGAGCGCGAGCAAGCTCTTCATTCGAAAATTTACGGGCTCGGCTGGTGGCCTCCTCAACGGCCAGTTTTGACGCCTCAGCAAGCTGCGCCAGGGCGGCATCCAGTCCGGCAATTGCATCTGTCAGCTGGATTTTTGCTGTGTGCGATTGTGAAGATGTTTGTTGTAACCTCTGTTGTACCCCGTCACGTGCTCCCCTCATCACCGCCGTTATAACACGGCGCAAAGATGCAAGATCATGGATCTCTGAGCTCAGAGCGGTGAGTGTTAGCCGGTGAACAGATTCCTGCACATTGTCGCCCTGAGCAACGGCATCGCGTACCTCGGACTCGAGACTAGCGTTATCGTTACCGCTGTCAATCGTGTTGCTGGTGTCGTTCTGCATGGTTAAGGGTCTCCTGTGGTGTTGAGGCAAGTGTCGTGTGGTTATTTCTATCCTATCTGGTCAGGCGAGTAAGACCCCCCATATAGGGATGTAAGGCGGCCGGAATGGAAATGCTGCCATCCTCATTCTGGAAATTCTCAAGAACCGCTACCAGCGTGCGTCCGACTGCCAGGCCTGACCCATTCAGGGTATGCAACAGCTCTGGCTTCCCCTTTTCATTACGGAACCGTGCTTGCATACGCCTCGCTTGGAATGCCTCGCAATTGCTACATGAAGAGATCTCACGGTAGGCATTCTGTGCGGGTAGCCAGACCTCGATATCGTAGGTCTTGGCAGCGGAGAATCCCATATCACCCGTACAGAGCGACATTACCCGGTAGGGTAGCTCTAGCTTCTGTAGAATCTTCTCAGCATGTCCGATAAGCTCCTCTAAAGCCGCATAAGACTTCTGCGGGTGGACGATCTGTACAAGCTCCACCTTGTCAAACTGGTGCTGCCTGATCATGCCGCGAGTGTCCCTGCCATAACTACCCGCCTCGGAACGGAAGCAGGGTGTGTGTGCAGTCAGTTTGATCGGCAGCGATTCCATCGGAACGATCTGATCACGCACGGTATTGGTGAGCGGGACTTCGGCTGTTGGAATCAGGTAATAACTTCCTTGGTCTCCATGCGGCACAGCAAACAGATCTTCCTCAAACTTTGGCAACTGACCTGTGCCGCGTAAGCTCTCCTCATTGACCAGATAGGGTACATACATTTCAGTATAGTCATGTTCCTGCGTATGTGTGTCCAACATGAACTGCGTCAGTGCGCGGTGCAGTCGTGCGAGCCCACTCTTCATGAGACTGAAACGTGCTCCGCTGAGTCTCGCTGCAGTCTCGAAGTCAAGTAGTCCGAGATCTTCGCCCGCGCTGACATGATCTTTCACTGTAAAATCAAATGCATAAGGTGTTCCCCAGCGACGGATCTCCTGATTGTCGTTCTCGCTCCTTCCCTCTGGTACGCTTTCATGGGGTAGGTTGGGGATATCGAATAGTAACTGTCGCAGTTGAGTTTGAACTCCCTCGAGGAGGGCCTCGGCCTGCTTCAGTTCATCGCCAAGGCTTGCCACCGAGGTCAGGATGGCGCTGACATCCTCACCCTTGCTTTTGGCGTTGCCGATCTCTTTGGAGGCTGAGTTGCGCTGTGCTTGCAATTCCTGGGTACGGGCTTGGATGACCTTGCGCTCGATCTCCAGTGAATTGAACTCTTCTACGGGGAAGGCGTATCCACGTGCGGAGAGGCGATTGGCGACATCCTCCAGATCGGTACGTAATAATTGAATATCTAGCATGCAATCTCCAAATCATGTGTGTTGTACCCACCGACTGATGGGGGGAGGGGGTTCTAGGTTTTTTTCTGAGACTGTTTATCTAATTCGTGTAGATGTGCTAATTTTTCTGATATTTTTCCTTCTAACCCACGTGTCGTTGGTTGGTAGAGCTCCAGCTCTGGAATCCCATCAGGGAGGTAGCTCTCTCCGGCAGCGTAGGCCTCTGGACTGTCGTGAGGGTAGCGGTACTCGCGCCCGATGCCGAGCTCCTTCATCAGTTTGGTGGGCGCATTACGTAGATGCTCGGGTACCCGTCTCGACGTGTCGCTCTTGATAAAAGACACCGCTTTATTATAAGCCAGGTAGGCCGCATTGCTCTTCGGTGCACAGGCCAGGTACAACGTTGCCTGAGCAAGGGCTAGCTCGCCTTCCGGGCTACCGAGCCGTTCATACGTCTCGCAAGCGTTAAGCGCTACCTGAAGTGCTCGCGGATCGGCTAATCCAACATCCTCCACTGCAGCGCGGATTAACCGGCGGGCAATATAAAGCGGATCAGTACCTCCATCAAGCATGCGGCACATCCAGTAAAGCGCTGCATCTGGGTTGGAGCCGCGTACTGATTTATGCAACGCTGAGATCTGGTCATGAAACTCATCCCCACCCTTATCGAAACGACGTACACTGCTGGAAAGAGCGTTGCCTAGATAGTCCCCATCAATCTCTAAGATCCCCTCTGTTTGCGCCGCAGTTTTTACCTGTTCTAACAGATTGAGCAAACGTCGAGCATCGCCGTCAGCGTATCCGATGAGTAGACCTCTTGCTGAATCAGTAAATTTAAGATCATGGAGAGAGTCCTCCATTGCCCGTTCGAGCAGAGTCGAGAGCTCATCTTCAGACAGTGCAGTGAGAATGTAGACCTGTGCACGTGAGAGCAATGCACTATTGACCTCAAATGAAGGGTTCTCGGTAGTGGCCCCGATTAAGGTGACCAAACCCTGTTCAACATACGGTAGGAATGCATCTTGCTGCGACTTATTGAATCGATGTACTTCATCAACAAATAGGATGGTATGGCGTCCAGACTGTTGTAGCGCCATCTGTGCTCGCTCAATCGCATCGCGAATATCCTTGACCCCGGATAGCACGGCTGAGAGTGCAATGAACTCAGCTTCAAATGCCGCGGCCATGAGTCGGGCCAGGGTGGTCTTGCCAGTTCCTGGTGGGCCCCACAGGATCATCGAGTGAGGCTTGCCAGACTCGAATGTAAGTCGTAAGGGCTTGCCTGCTCCAAGCAAATGAGATTGGCCGATGACATCATCCAGACTCTTGGGTCGTAGCCTCTCAGCGAGCGGCGCAGCCGGTTTGTACTTTTCGAATAGATCAGTCACTGATCACGTCCGCGCCCTTGGGCGGAGTAAATTTGAATAGGTCAGGTGCCAGTCTCGGGTTTTTTTCTAACCTAGAAAAAACAAGCATCGTAGTCTGTCCGAAATTATCGCGTAACTCCATTGCCCTCAGTATTCCCGTCGAGGTAAATCCCAGCCGTACCAATTCAAATGTGCCCTCTTTATTTTTTGGCCGGGCCTCCAGCCATTCTAGCCCGCCCTGCGGGTCATTTTCACTAAGAGCGAAGTTAGACTCGATGGCGCCATTGCCCGCGAGCAGTGCGGCCGGACTGCTACCGATGGCAAGATCGAGCTTACGCACAGTCACCTGGTTAAGATCGTAGTCGTAAAACCAGACCCTGACGCCATCGCCAATGATGAGCTGTTCATAAGGCTTTTCGTACGTCCATTTGAACTTTCCAGGACGCTCAAACTGCATTGTTCCGCTCGTTTTTTGCAGAATGCGCATATCTCGATCGATCAGGGTCTGTGAAAATGTTGCCCGAACGGTACGGGTCCCCTGGACGAAGGTCTTTAGACTGTCTATGGCAGCAGGATATGCTGCTGCAGGGGTCAGACAGAGTAGTAGGAAGAGATAGTGGCGAGCGGGAGAGTTCATGGTGTTTCTCGATAGAGGTCTGCAAAGAATTTGGCTACGGGTAGTCGGAGCCTGCCACGATTGGGTCTTATAGAGCCATGCAAATTGCAAACTGCCCAACAGCGGGGAATTTCTGGTGCTATAAATAAATTCATGCCCGTTGATTTTACCGATTTATCTGGCTAATAGGAGAACGAAAGAGGGTTGGTCCCCACGCACACTTGATGAGTGTGAGTGGGGATTGGGTCGGTCCGGTATTTTGGGGTGAGGTTGTCGGTACCTGTCCCAGTATTGTCGGTTAGTTTTCTAGGGGAGACCGGTTAACAAATAGATTGAAACTATATTGAAACTGGACGGTCAAAGAAAATGTAGGGTCTGTCCTTTAAGTGGTTGAGACAGGGGTGTAATTTGTTTTAAATCAACAAGATAGGAGGTAGTTATCATGGCAACAACACTAGGATCATCAAGCCAAGCAGGATCGGCTAAGGGCGGTTGGGATCGTTCGCTCTGGTACAGTTCGGGATGGTACAAGTTTGGGATGGCGGTCATGCTGTGTGTGGCGGCTTTCTGGATTTGGTTCCAACGTAGTTT
>CANIWY010000031.1 GCA_947471695.1 Nitrosomonadaceae bacterium | reverse complement strand
AGTCTCTGATGGCGATGTGCGCTTACGCCATTCAGCAATCGATGTAGTTATTTCAGGGTTTCTGGTAGCTGATCCGGTAGATTGAACCGGAATGATCATCCGAGACCAGTATTGCCCCGTCTTGCATCACCAAAATGTCGGCCGGCTTTCCCCAAGATTTTTCTTCCTGTAACCAGCCATCAGCAAAGATCTCTTGCTTGACCGGCTTGTTATTCTTTATCTGTATCAGCTTGAGTCTGTAGCCAATCTTTTCCCGACGGTTCCACGATCCATTCTCAGCAACGATAATCTGGTTATGATACTCGGGAGGAAACATCTTTCCGGTGTAGAAGCGCATCCCCATAGGGACGGAATGAGCGTCAAGTTTGGCCACGGGTGCGGTGAGCTTGCTGCAGGAGCGCTTAGCTCCATACTTGATATCAAGGATATCGCCGGAATGGCAGTAGGGAAAGCCAAAGTGCATACCCTTTCTAGGTGCATGGTTAAGTTCATCGGGAGGGATATTGTCACCCAACCAGTCGTGCCCGGTATCGGTAAACCATAATTCTTTCGTGTCTGGGTGCCAGTCAAATCCAAGCGAATTTCTGATGCCTTGTGAATAGACTTCGTAACCCGTTCCATCAGCTTTAATCCTCGAGATCTGTGCGTAGACTGCAGGGTCAGGCTCGCAGCTATTGCATGGAGCTCCTACCGATATATAAAGAAGGCCATCGGGTCCGAAGGCGATAAACCTCCCTGCATGGTGCTTCTCATTGGGAAGGGTGTCGATTACAACCACCGGCTTTGCGGGCTGAGCGATAGTCTGCTCAATATTATCAAGTCTCAGGATACGGTCTACCGATGAGATGTACAGAGAACCATCACGGAAGGCGACACCCATGGGTAGGTTGAGACCGCTGGCAATGACTTTGACTTGACGTGATCCAGTGCTCTCGGTAATGGCATAAACCTTACCCGCTGCCATGGAGCCTGCGAATACCGTGCCATTCTTACCCAGTGCAAGGCCACGTGCATTAGGGACTTCCGCCCATAGACTGATTGAGAAACCCGGCGGCAACTTTATTTTCTCTAGCGGCAAAACACGGTCCTGGGCAGAGGCGGGGAGTACGCAATAGAACAGAAGAATAATTGCAAGACGAGTAAAGATGGTCATGGTTAGCAGAATTTAAATGTGAATTTGATCTATAGGCAGCTTGAAAATCTTCAATCTGCCCTCATAATCTTAATGCATAATTTTAAGGAGAGGACCATGCAAAGTACTGCCCCCAAAGAACACCTAAGCTTTCAGACCGAGGTCAAGCAACTACTCAAGCTGATGATCCATTCCTTGTATAGTAACAAGGAAATATTCCTACGCGAATTGATCTCAAATGCATCGGACGCGGCAGACAAGCTGCGATTCGAGGGTCTGGCGGATAGTGCCCTGTTCGAGACCGATCCCGACTTAAAAATCCGTGTGAGCTATGACCCATCAGACCGTACCCTGACCATCGCTGACAATGGAATCGGCATGTCACGGCAGGAGGTGATTGACCATATCGGCACGATCGCTAAGTCAGGTACACGCGAATTCTTCAGCGCTCTGACCGGTGATCAGGCTAAGGATGCAAATCTGATCGGCCAGTTTGGAGTGGGCTTTTATTCCGCATTCATTGTTGCTGATAAGGTGACCCTGATCACACGCCGAGCAGGATTAACTGCTGAGCATGGTGTTCGCTGGGAGTCCGCGGGTGAGGGGGATTATACGCTGGAGACGGTAGAGAAGACAGGCCGTGGAACAGAAGTCATCCTGCACTTAAGGGAGGAAGAGGACAGCCTTCTGAGTGGATGGCAGATTCGTACCATCATACGTAAATACTCAGACCATATCACACTGCCGATTCTGATGAAGAAGGAGGAGTGGTCCAAGGAGAAGAGTGCGAATGAGATCACAGATGAGGATGAGACCGTCAACCAGGCGAGCGCATTATGGGCCAGACCTAAGAGCGATATCACCCAGGACCAGTACCATGAATTCTATAAGCATGTGGCACATGATTTCGAGCCACCGCTGGCCTATGTTCATGCCAAGGTAGAGGGTAAGCAGGAGTATACCCAACTGCTCTATATCCCCTCAAAAGCGCCATTCGACCTATTTGATCGTGAGCACAGACACGGTATCAAGCTCTATGTGAGACGGGTATTCATCATGGATGATGCGGAACAGTTGCTTCCTAACTATCTGCGTTTTGTACGTGGTGTGATCGATTCGAATGATCTTCCACTGAATGTCTCCCGTGAAATTCTACAAGAATCAAAAGATATTGAATCAATCCGTGCAGGGGCAGTGAAGAAGGTGCTCTCACTGATAGAAGATCTAGCCCAAAGTGAGGAGGGGAGTGATCAAGAGAAGTTCAAGACCTTCTGGAAGGAATTTGGTCAGGTCTTGAAGGAGGGTGTTGGTGAAGACTATTCTAATCGTGAACGTATTGCCAAGCTGCTGCGTTTTGTTTCGACTCATACCGATGGGGACGATCAGAGCGTTTCATTAAACGACTATATCGGGCGGATGAAGGTGGGTCAGGAGAAGATTTACTATGTGACCGCTGATAGTCTTAAATCCGCCAGAAGTAGTCCACACCTCGAAATTTTCCGCAAAAAGGGGATCGAGGTGATACTGTTATCGGAGCGTGTTGATGAGTGGCTAGCAACAAACCTGACTGAGTTTGAGGGTAAGTCTCTTCAGTCGATCGCCAAGGGGAGTTTGGACTTAGGTGGGCTTGAGGATGAGTCAGAGAAGAAAGAGCAGGAGAAGGAGGCAGATGAATATAAAGATCTGACCGAGAGGATTAAGGGTGTTCTTGGTGAGCAGGTGAAGGAGGTACGTGTCACCTTAAGGCTGACCGAGTCTCCCGCCTGCCTGGTTTCAGAGAGCCATGATATGGGTGGAAACCTGGAGAGACTCCTTAAATCAGCGGGTCAAAAGGTAAACCATGCCAAGCCGATTCTTGAAATTAATCCACACCATCCGATGGTGCAACGGTTGAAGTACGAGGAGGAGCGCTTTGTCGATTGGAGTCATATTCTATTTGATCAGGCTCTTCTGGCAGAGGGTGGTCAACTCGAGGACCCGGCCGGGTTTGTTAAAAGACTCAACGAACTACTGCTGTCGACCACTCTGAGTGGGAAGTAGGACCTGACCCGCAGATGTGACTGGCTAGCTACTCCCGAGAGCTACAATCAGACCGCTCGTCACAAACCCTGCCGGTAGCCATATTTTCATTCTGTTGGTCAGTGGACGGTTTTCGACCCATTGGTAGAAAAGAGCGCCCCCAAGAATGCTGATGCCTAAGGCCAGTAACAATCCGAATAGGTTGGTGACTGCGTGGTTCGGGAGAAAACGGAAGAAGGCCGCATTCACGACCAGGCATAGCGGGAAGTGAACGAGGAAGATGGAATAAGAAATACGTCCCAGATAGCTTAAGAAGTTTGGGATGGAACACCTTTCCAAGATGCCATAATTTTTGGCGAATCCCAGTAGCAGCATCACTATCGTTGCGACCGCTATCCGTCCACGGAAATCAATCATCAAGGATGCGACCGCCAGACCACCGAGTAATACAAGCCAGAGCACAGGTCGATCCTTATTCGAGGTCCAATAGGCTAGAATTCCAAGGCCGTACGAGCCAAAAAAATAAAGTGCGGTCTCGTCCCAGAAATCATTTCTATTGAATGCGAATAGCGAGGCCATTGTGAAGCCAGCAATTAAGATCAGTGCTGTTGATTTAAGGTGAGGGTATCGGTACTCGATCTTTCTGGACAGCCAGAACAAAGACACCGCGAGTACGAATAGCTGAAAATCAATGGCGACATACCAGACCCCTGCCGATAGAGCCTCTTGATTGAGCAGGTCTTGTAGTAAAAATATATGAGCCAGAAGCTGGATGAGGTCAGGTGCTGCGGAGATGGATTCATGAGACATCCACTGCCGAGAGAGGAAAGTACATCCGATCGAGAGTGTTAGTGCGGCAAGGTACGGGATCACTAACCTGATGTAACGTCTCTTAATGGACTGAACCGGATCAGCAATCAGTGATGCTCCGAGCGGTACAAGCTTCCCCGCAAACAGAAATCCTGCCACCACAAAGAAGACCTGAACGGCCATTCTTGCATACTCTCGTAGCCAGTCGATCAGTCCCGGAATCAGTGGGTAGGCCAGGTCCGACATGGGCCCGTAGATCGACAGGTGGTGAGATACAATCAGAAGGCAAGAGATGGCCTTGAGTGCATCCACCAGGGGCATTCTCGAAACATCGGTGCTCATTCTGTTGCGATCTTAGCCTGCAACCACCCGTCTACTGATATGTCCGAGAGCTGCCTCGACCTGGTCAATCAAGATGAGGCAGAGTTCACCCGCTTTGAGACTGGCAAAGGCGGCATCGATGGCTACAAATTCGCCACGAATCTCCTTAATCTCGCGGGTACGCTTGGCATTCTCCAGACCCTTTCGTAACAGACCCAGTACCTCTCCATCGGCACGTCCACGTTGGCACTGGTCCTGATAAAGGACAACCTCATCGAATGCATCACCAAGGATCTCTGTCTGCTGACGGATATCCTCGTCTCTTCGGTCACCGGCACCACTGATGACGACAGACCGCCGATTTGCAGGAATATTATCGATCGCGGATACCAATGCCCTAATAGCATCGGCATTATGACCATAATCCGCGATCAGCGTAGCTCCACGATGACTGAAGAGATTAAAACGACCCGGCGCTGTCTGTGCATCACTGACAAAGGTAGCCAATCCGGCACGAATAATGGCCCAATCAAGAGCGAGCGCCCAACCGGCACCAATGGCCGCCATTGCATTCTCGATCTGGAATCCGATGGTTCCATTCTGGGTGATCGGAATACCACTCAGCGGGATTTTGTATTCAACACCGATCTCTGATGCCACGATCGAATCCCCATCGAGATAGATGACGCGCTTTCCCTGGGATCGGTGCATGGCGATGACCGGATGATTAGGATCCTGGGCAAAGAAGGTCACTGATCCGGGACAGTCGTCGGCCATACTCACCACGAGCGGGTCAGCGGCATTGAGTACAGCGACCCCGGTATCGGGCATGACACTTCGTACAATGATTTGCTTAACCAGAGACAGATCTTCAGCCGTGTGGACATGTGCTAGTCCGAGATGGTCGCCCATGCCGATATTAGTAACGACCGCTACCTGGCACAGGTCAAAACCAAGGCCCTCTCTCAGCAATCCACCTCGCGCAGTCTCAAATACAGCCGCATCAACGTCTGGATGGATTAAGACATTTTTCGCACTCTTTGGTCCGCTGCAGTCACCGGTATCGATACGATCTCCCTCGATATAGACACCATCTGTATTGGTCATTCCGACCCGTAAGTTGTGACTACTGAGGATATTGGCGATTAGACGGACGGTGGTGGTCTTGCCATTGGTTCCGGTGACGGTAATCACGGGGATGCGCCCATCGTCCCCTTGTGCAAACATACTATCGATCACTGCCTCTCCGACCGCACGACCCCTTCCTGACGAAGGTTGAAGGTGCATCCGAAGGCCGGGGGCAGCATTCACCTCGACGATGCCACCATTTTGTTCTTCCAGAGGGCTGCTCACACTGTTGCAGAGGACATCAATTCCGCAGATATCAAGACCGATCATTTGAGCCGCCGCTACCACGCGTGCAGCCAGCTCTGGATGGACTTCATCGGTCACGTCGGTGGCTGAACCGCCGGTTGAGAGATTCGCATTATTACGCAGTGTCACGCATTTTCCGTGTGCGGGAATGGATTCGGCAGTGAAGTCTTGGGTTGCGAGATGGGAGAGTGCGGTCTCATCAAAACTTATTCTTGTGAGCGGTGTGGAATGGCCCTTGCCACGTCTTGGGTCGGCATTGACCTGGTCCACCAGATGTCGAATGGTATGGACACCATCACCGATCACTTGAGGGGGGTCACGCCGGGCAGCAGCAACCAGCTTATTGCCGATCACCAGCATTCGGTAGTCATGGCCTGGGATGTAACGCTCAACCAGGATATCTTCACTGATCTCAGATGCAACCGCATATGCAGACTCTACCTGTTCACGACTTACGAGATTTACTGATACACCTTTACCCTGATTGCCGTCCTGCGGTTTAATCACGATCGGCCCCCCGATCTCGCAAGCGGCGACCCATGCATCATCCGCACTCATAACCGGGCGTCCCGCAGGAACGGGAATGCCTGCCGCATGAAGTAGTAACTTAGTCAATTCCTTATCCTGAGCGATGGACTCAGCAACAGCACTGGTCCGGTCTGTCTCGCTGGCCTGGATACGTCGTTGCCGACTACCCCATCCGAATTGGACCATACTGCCATCGGTCAATCTCCGGCATGGAATGCCACGATCTGCCGCGGCCTGAACAATGGCACTGGTGCTGGGCCCGAGACGGACCTCCTCATCCAGCTCTTGAAGGCGCTTCAATGCACCGGCCAGATCAAAGGGGGTGTCATTCATTGTAGCAAGACATAACTCGTGTGAGAGTTCGAGAGCGAGCCTGCCGACTGATTCCTCGGTGTACTCAACGATGACCCGGTATGTCCCGGCCTTTGATGTTTGCACGGTATGGCTGAAATTGACCGAGCATCCGGCCCTGTTCTGCAGGGCAAGTGTGACACACTCTAGTATATGAGCCATGGACACGGGTTCAGGATATTGGTCAGCTTGAAGTAGCGGGACTCCTGTGAGGTGCTCATTCAATCGGGCTATAAATCCTGGTAATTTGTCTGGGGAGCACTCCTCGCTAACGCAACTGACAATGGCCTCTATGGAGGTACGTTGACTCCACAGATTGGGACCACGGAGTGCATGGACGCGCGATACTTTCATAGATAATTTCCTTGAGTTTCCTGATCGGCCCGGTGGGAGAGATGTCCCACCTGTTCTGATCCGGCGGTTGCAATTCCATTACAAATTAGTTCTGGCGTGATGCCGAGTGCCCATGCGGCAGCCACAGCTGCCAAAATGTTCTCAATCTGTGGGATCGAGCGTCCATTATCTGTCAGTGGGATACAGGATAACTTGATCAGGAGCACTTCATCATCACCCGTGGCGAGTACGACCTCTCCATCTCGAACGATTACAGCACGTCCTCCGTGAGTTTTTTGTGAGAGATGAGCCGTGACAGCGGGTAACTCTGGGTCAAGGCTGAAGTAGATGACCTCGCCATTGCATAACTTGGACATCTCAACGAGCATTTCCACACGTGCATTGAGTACCGCGGTACCGGTTGGCAAGATCATATCAATCACATCATCCACTGCTGCGGCTGTTGGCGTGATCACATCAAGCTGGGTGCGAAGGGTTGTATAGACCTGCTCAGGGGTTTTAATGTCGTATCGGCCGTAGTGCCGTGTCGGTTCAACATTGGTGATGATGCCGATCTGGCAGCTGTCGTAGACCAGACCTTCACTGAGTATGGTGTCGCTGCCATTCTCAAATACGGCCGCCTCGACCGATCGGTTGATCAGGATACGGTTGGCTGCATCCCATTGGGCACAATCGCCTTTATCAATCTGTCTGGAATTAAGGTACAAGCCATCACTACAGGCTAACCCGGTATATTTACCGGAGAGGGTCAGTAAGCCGGCCACGAGATGTGCCACGGTCGTCTTGCCGTAGCTCCCGCTAATGCCCACAATCGGAATACGGCCATCATCACCACTTGGGAAGAGATGATCGACAATGGCCTTTCCAACTGGACGGGGCGTTCCAACAGCGGGCTTGATGTGCATCAATAGGCTTGGACCGGCATTCACTTCTACGATTGCACCACCTTGCTCGGTGAGTGGGCGTGAGATGTCAGTCGTAACGAGATCAATCCCCGCGATATCCAAACCGATTATGCGTGCTGCGAGTGAGGCTGCTGAGGCGATACTGGGGTGGACGTCATCGGTCACGTCGAAAGCGTGGTTGCCATTACGCTGGATCAAGACCTTGAGATCAATCGGTGGTACGGATTCGCCGGTAAAGCCTTGATGGGCGATCTCCATCCGTGCTGCACGATCCAGCCGGATCATATTGAGAGGGAAGTCTTCCGTTGTTCCACGGCGCGGATCCGAGTTAATCTGATGATCGATCAGATCGTTGATGGTTGATATCCCGTCACCTATAACCGATACCGAGTCTCCCCGATTGGCTGCAATCAGGCGACCCCCAACGACCAATAAACGGTGCTCAGTGCCGAGGATGTATCGTTCAACCAGAACGCCGCTACCCTCTTTTATGGCGGCCTGGTAGGCTGACTCGATCTCTTCACGTTGGGTCAGTTCAATAAAAACGCCCCTCCCATGATTGCCATCACAGGGCTTAATCACGACCGGAAGACCAATATCCTCAGCAGCCTCCCAAGCATCTTCAGCGCTGGTGACGATACGACCTTCGGGAACAGGGACACCGCAGGACCGGAGGAGTGACTTGGTTAAATCCTTGTCGCGAGAGATGCTCTCTGCAATTGCAGGGGTGCGATCGGTCTCGGCTGTCCAGATATGTCTGCTACGAGCGCCATATCCGAGTTGTACCAGATTCCCTTTAGCGAGTAGGCGGGTAGCGGGGATATTGCGGGCTGTTGCTGCATCGACAATGCATGCGGTAGAGGGGCCTAACCAGAGAGAGTCAACCATCCCACGAAGGTGATCGAGGGTGGCATTAACATCATAGACCTGTTGACCTTCCATTGCCGAGAGGACTAATTCACGTGCGGCTAAAAGTGCGGCCCGTGTAATTTCTGCATGCCAAGCACTGACGATGACCTTGTAGACGCCTCGTACCGAGGTCTCACGTGCTCTTCCAAATCCGCCTTTCATCCCCGCCAGATTCTGCAGTTCAAGTGTGACATGCTCGAGGATGTGGCATGGCCATGTGCCTTCCTCGACACGCTTTAAAAACCCCCCACGCTCTTCGTAGCTACAGCGGTGTTCAATCAGAGAGGGAAGGGATGAGGAGAGTCTTTCATAAAAACCGGGGATGGTGTTGGATGGGAAGTCTTCGAGTATGCCGATATCGACGAGGGCCTCAAGAACCGGGTAATAAGTCCAGATATTGGGACCATTCAGATGGCGAATCTCGAGGAACTTGATATCCCTTTCAGTATGCTCAGTAGTTACGCGATCCGGCATGAAATGAGGCTGTACAGAGTAGATGAAGTCGAATTAACGCGGACAGCATGGATCGGTTTACAGGCGTATCAAATAATTCTGCCGTGAGAGGATCCGCTGAGACACCGCATGGAGACCACCCAATTTTGAGTTTGTTGCTTTATATCAAAGTATTACATAGACTTTTTGAGTTGGACTAGAGGAATCGGTCCAGGATTTTACGGCTGTGATGATCGAGCCCAAAACGGTCACGGATCAGAAAGTGAATTCCATGAATCTCGGTGATCAGCAAGGAGGGGGGGGCTAACCGCCGGATATTCTCTTCACCCTTGAGGATGAAAGTGGTCATTCCACGGTCCGTTTCGACCTGCCAGTTGCAGGGTGTTGCAAAGCTTGAAACACCGATGATACGTTTGATCTCCGGCATGAATTCACGACTGCCGAGTTCAGACTGGATGAGTGTTCGTAACTCATCCGGCAGATCATCTAAGTCATCGATCCAGGCCAATTCATGGCCTTGTGGATTAATTATCGCGATCCCTTGATCGGGAGCTGTGATTGGGAAGGCTCGTACTGGGACGATCCCCTCACGTGGGCACCCATCAGGGCCAATGAATATCAGTCTCCCGAAGGCATTGAGACTCAGTTGGAAGTCGGGCTTGTTCATATCCGTCCCTCCGCCATTGTGAGTGTGATGTCTTGCCGATGCAGCTCATCCTCAGTATCGATATTGCGAGCCTGAGCCTGATAAAGATTGAAATAATGACCTGCTTGGGCCATTAGCTCATCATGACTACCCACCTCAACAATGCTGCCACGGTCAAGCACAATCAGACGGTTGGCGTCGCGTAGGGTGGACAGACGGTGAGCGATGGCGATGGTGGTTCTGCCTCGGACTAGGTTATCGAGCGCCTTTTGAATCTCTTTCTCAGTAGTCGTATCAACGGAGGAGGTGGCCTCATCCAGGATCAGGATACGTGGGTCGATGAGGAGTGCACGTGCAATTGAAATCCGTTGCCGCTCACCGCCTGAGAGAGATTGACCACGCTCTCCGGCAAGTGAGTCATAGCCGTGAGGCAGGCGCAGAATGAACTCGTGAGCATGGGCAGCTCGAGCGGCGGCAACGATCTCACTATGAGTCGCATCGGGCTTGCCGTAGGCGATATTCTCCGCGATCGTACCGAAAAAGAGGAAGGGCTCCTGCAGTACGAGCCCGACATGTTTGCGGTACTCGGCCACAGGCAAGGAACGAATGTCTACCCCATCAATCAGGATCGCACCTTCTGTGACATCGTAGAATCGGCAGATCAGGTTGACCAGCGTACTCTTGCCAGAACCGCTATGACCTACCAGGCCGACCATCTCACCCGGCTCAATCGTGACGCTGATATCGCGTGTCACACTCCGAGTACCGTACCGGAAACCGACACCACGTAATTCGATACGTCCCGTGACGGTCGTTAGGTGGACCGGATTCGCAGGCTCTGGAACACTAGAAGTCTGGTCAAGAATCTCAAAAATACGTTTGGTCCCTGCTGCTGCCTTCTGGGTAAATGAGACGATCCGGCTCATTGAATCCAGCCTCAGATAGAATCGGCTGATATAGGCCAGAAAGGCGGTGAGTACACCAACGGAGATCGCATCCTCTGAGACTTGCCAGATCCCAAAGATCCAGACCACGAGTAGTCCGATCTCGGTGAGAAGCGT
>CANIWY010000030.1 GCA_947471695.1 Nitrosomonadaceae bacterium | reverse complement strand
GATATTTTCCAGAAGATCCATCAACGTTACACCCTCATACCAGGGGAGATTGTCACCCCGATCGACCACCATATCTCCATCCAAGGCAGACATTGGGATGTAAGTAATATTATCTAGTTTAAGTTCCTCTGCAAAAACAGCAAAATCGCGGCAAATGTCATCAAATACTTCGCGCGAATAGTCCACTAGGTCCATCTTATTGACCGCCACAATCAGATGAGGAATACCCACCAGACTGGCCAGATAGGTATGCCTACGCGATTGAACTAGGACACCCTTACGAGCATCAATCAGGATAATCGCCAGGTTCGCGGTAGAGGCCCCTGTCACCATGTTACGAGTGTACTGCTCGTGACCCGGCGTATCGGCTATGATGAACTTGCGTTTGGGGGTAGCAAAATAACGATAAGCAACGTCAATGGTAATACCCTGCTCGCGCTCCGCCTGTAATCCATCCGTAAGTAACGAGAGATCGACACCCTTCATCCCACGCTTGCTGGTTGTTTTGGTGATGGCGCTCAACTGATCTTCAAAAATTGATTTCGAATCGTATAGCAGCCGTCCGATCAGGGTGCTCTTGCCATCATCCACACTGCCGGCAGTGATGAATCGCAAGAGTTCTATGTTATCTAATGAAGCACGTTCGATTACTGACATTTACAAGCCTTCTGGGGATTTTTCTCGATACAAAAATTACATGCCTCTGTTCTGGACTGACGGGTCATCATTGCTTTAGAAGTACCCTTCTTTTTTGCGTAACTCCATAGACGCATCCGAAGTCTGATCATCCATACGTGTAGCACCTCGCTCGGTGATACGCGTCACCGCAGTCTCGGCAATAATTTCGTCGACACTGGAAGCGGTGGACTCGACCGGGCAGGTGCAACTCATATCTCCCACGGTACGGAAACGGACCACAACACTCTCCGACTGCTCACCATCTTTAGGTTGTACTAGGTGGGATATCGGCAGCAAGCCACTACCTCGCCGGATCACCTCGCGGGTATGAGCAAAGTAGATGTGGGGTACCTCTAATTGCTCACGTGCAATGTATTCCCAGACATCAAGCTCGGTCCAATTGCTGATCGGGAATACACGAATATTCTCACCCGCATGAACACGCGTATTGTAAATATCCCACAATTCTGGCCGCTGATTCTTCGGATCCCACTGACCGAATTCATCTCTGAATGAAAAAATTCGCTCCTTAGCGCGCGCCTTCTCCTCATCACGTCTTGCACCGCCGATACAAGCATCAAAACGAAACTCGGCAATGGCATCGAGCAGGGTCACAGATTGAAATGCATTACGACTCTGATTCTCAGATCGTAGCACCACCCTCCCCAAGCGGATAGAATCCTCCATGCTGCGCACGATCAGGCGCTCACCGAGTTGTTGAGCACGGCGGTCACGAAACTCGATCACCTCGGGGAAGTTATGACCGGTATCAATATGCAGCAATGGGAAAGGGAAACGTCCCGGTCGAAAGGCCTTTTCCGCCAATCTCAATAGCACGATAGAATCCTTGCCCCCAGAGAATAATAAGGCTGGATTGGCGCATTCTGCAGCGACCTCCCGCAGTATATGCATCGACTCGCTTTCCAATGCGTCTAGATGGCTGAGCTGCTTCGCCGTTCGGCGTTTTATCATTATCGGTTCACTCTTCATCACAAAATTTGGTACTGGGGTAATAAACTCTTGCATATCACTCAGTATGATATCCACCGGCTAGTCCTATCGTTATTCCGATTCCAATTTCCTACACTGCAGCTAATGAGCTTAGTTTCACCGGCTCTGATTTGAGGCCACATCCGTAGGATTCAAATTGATGTGGTATCCCCTCGAGGATGTAGACCGCACTCTTTCGTCGTGGGATTTTCCCACCACCAACGTCCAGCACGAACATCCTCACCGGGAGAGATGGCACGCGTACAGGGCGCACACCCGATACTGCTGTAGCCTCTATCATGCAGCAGGTTATACGTTACTGAGTACTTCTTGAGGTAGTCCCATACATCGGTCAACTCCCAATCCAATAAGGGACTAATCTTTTGCAGCCCGTTATCAGCATCAAACTCCACCCCTGCCAGATCTTTCCTAGTCAGAGCCTGATCCCGACGTAATCCGGTGATCCAGGCATGCTTTCCATTCAATGCACGCTTGAGCGGCGCCACCTTACGCATATGGCAGCAGGCCTTACGCAAATCCACACTGTCATAGAAACCGTTCGGGCCACAATCTGAAAGGTATTTCTCAACCGATGCAGGCTCCGGGAAATACGGCTTAACATCAATATGGTAGCAATCCCTTACCTTCTGCATCAAGGTATAGGTCTCTTCCGGTAGGCGACCGGTATCCAGGGTGAACATCTCAATACCCGGATAATGCCGCCCAATCAGGTCGGTCAAGACCATATCCTCCGCTCCGAAACTATTGGCAAAAACGACTGGGGCGTAGTCCTCTTGAATCCCATCCAGAAGACTCCTCACCTGTTGGACTTTGGATTCTAAGCTCATGCCTTGATCTTCTTCAGCGTCCAAGATCCATCATGCGACTATGGACGTCTGTCCGGACTGCTTCCCACGGATCAGTCCGCCTGCCAGGGTCTGAGGCAGCGCACCTGTCAAATCAAGCTGACGATCAAAACCAAGACAGAACTCCGCAGCCTCAAGCGTCCACGAATCCAGTTCAGAGAACCACCCGGTCAGAAGAACATCGTCCAACTCCTCAACTGGACGAGCGAAATACTCTGCAAACTTGATCAGCTGTTTAGATAGGTGTGGCTTGGTCGGCAATACGAGACGTAGCTCCTCCGCCTGCTCGGCTAAACTATCCCGCTTTTGTCCACCCAGCAACTCGGTCATGCCCCGACCAATCAGACGCGCAATCTCTTCAGCACACCGAGCTGAATCTTCAAATTTACGCTGAAACTTGAGTGCATCCCGATAATTCCGTTCATGAGCCGCATCAAAGAAACTTGAACCTATCTTCACTTGACTCATCCCTGCGCACTCACCCCCGCCCAGTTGCAGCACCTTAAAGTCGCTGGCTGTGCCATGGTCACGTAAGACTGATTCCAGTTGCTCTGGCTTCACGTCGGTCAGATCTGCTAGCAACTCATGGAAGTAGGTCGCAGTGACGCGCCGTGTCCAGGTGAAGAATGTCTCTTCCCCAGCACGGTTGGATGCATAAGCTGACCTCACCCGTTCCACTGCCGACTCGATACGCGCTGCTGGAACCGATGGACCCTTGATCGCGAGTGCCCCACGAGACATGCCATTACCGCCGAAGTACATCTGATAGTGCGGCACCAGCTTACCGTGCATCCTTCTACCTTCTCCATACATTCCGATATCACCTGTCTCTGGCTGAGCACATCCGTTGTGACAACCAGAAACACGAACCTTCAGATCGTGTTCACCACCACTTAATTTAGGTGCCAGGATCGGGCTGGATGTAATACCAAGACGGCAGGTAGAGGTGCCGGGGCAGGCCACCACATCATCTCCCGACTTCGGCTCACCCAATCTCAGCTTAGCCAAGCCTGCGCGGAGTGAGTCAACCTTTTCAGGTGTCACATTCATCAGTACCATATTCTGATCCTGAGTCACTCGGATATCGTGCAAGCCATGACTTTTCGCAGTGGCAGCAAGGCCACGTAGTTGCACCACAGTCAGATTACCCATCGGCACGCTGACTGGAAAAACGTAGTGGCCGGACTGCTTCTGACGAAACAGACGGCGAGGTGCACCGATACCGGGAGGCTCACTATCATCACCGGCACTCCAAGTCCCTTGTGGATAGTCTTGCTTGGCTAAGGCTGCACGAGTGCGAGTTAACTCTTCACGGTACTTCTCGATGAATCCCTCTGCCCCGAACTTATCAACTAAGAACTTGATCCGGGCCTTGGCCCTTTTAACTCGGTCTGAATAACGATTATGCAATGAAATGATCGCTTCCATCACCAGAAGAAGATCCTTCTCCTCAACAAACTCCTCAACCACGATCGCCTCATGCGGCTTATGACCCAGACCGCCCCCGGCCAAGACCTTGAAGCCAAACCGTCCTCCATTATGAACTGCGACGATGCCCATATCGTGCATCATCGCCTGGGCACAGTCGGACTCACACGCAGAGAAGCTGATCTTGAACTTACGTGGCATTTGCTGGTTCAGTGGGTTGCGTAAGAAATGCTGAACCGCACCATCGAGATGCTGATTCACATCGACATGCTGCCGTGGGCACACCCCCGACAGAGAACAGGCGGTGATATTACGAACCGTATTGCCGCAAGCCTCGCGCGTAGTCAGACCGGCGGTGGCTAAATGCCGTAGCACCGTCGGCGTATGCTCGAGCGGCACATAATGAATCTGGATATCCTGACGGGTGGTGATATGAACCACATCATGACGAACATACTTTTCCAAAACATCGGCGATCACGGTTAATTGTGGCGCAGTCATCCGACCACCCGGAAGCTTGATGCGGACCATATTGACGCCTTCCTGGCGCTGTCCGTAGATCCCCATTTGCAATCGAGTCGCGGTAAAGCGGTCGGCATCCATGCGCAGACCCTGATAGTCTTGCAATGCCTGATCAAATGAATTTATTTCCTCGTCGTTAGCGAGGTCCGTCAAGTGCTCCATCCTCATTCTCCAGAATTGATTTACCCTAACACTGCGACCGAAACTAATCGCAAAATCTAATGCACCACCCTCATCATAATCGGCAGCCGACTCCACTCCAAGCGCAGCATGATAACAATAGGTGCATATGTCTCAAAAGAATATTGTGTTAGATTGTTATAATTCTATCTTATTTAAAAACGAAGATCATGAAATTACAACAACTGCGTTACCTGTGCGAGGTTGCTAGTCAGGGACTGAACCTATCCAAGGCCGCAAAGACTCTTCACACCTCCCAACCTGGGATCAGCAAACAGATCAGTCTGCTGGAAAATGAGCTCGGGGTGGATATTTTTGTTCGGAATGGCAAACGCGTGGTCAAGGTCACCCCGCCCGGTCAGGTCATTATTGAGATTGCCGAGAGAATGCTCAGGGACGCAAAGAATCTGAAACTGGTCGGACAGGAGTTTACCAATGAGGCCAGCGGTTCCCTAGCTATCGCCACCACCCATACCCAGGCTCGGTATGCACTCCCCTCTGCAATCAAACGTTTTACCTTACGCTATCCCGAGGTGAAGCTGATACTGAGACAGGGCAGTCCAACTCAGATCGCAAAACTGGTCACCTCAGGCGAGGCTGATATTGCCATCGCTACTGAGGCGATTGAGTTATTTGATGAATTGGTCATGCTGCCCTGCTATCAGTGGAACAGGTGCATCATCACTCCGCCGCGACATCCCTTGCTCAAGCTAGAGAGACTGACGCTGGAGGATATTGTTAAGTATCCCATCATCACCTACGACTTCGCCTTCACCGGCCGCACAAAAATCAATCAGGCATTCGCCGCCAAGAATCTCACCCCAAATGTCGTACTGACCGCGATCGATGCCGATGTAATCAAGACCTACGTCGAATTGGGATTGGGAATCGGTATCCTGGCTCAGATGGCCTTTGAACCGATTCGTGATAAGCACCTTCGTTCGATAGATGCCAGTCACCTGTTTGAACCGAGCACTACTCGGATCGGCATCACCCGCAATAGCTATCTGCGTGGATATGTATACGATTTTATTGGCATGTTCGCTCCACACCTTGACCGGACTGTAATCACCGCTGCAATGGAATCCACCTAGATTCTGGCAGGACAATTTACGGTTCACCACCGTATAATTTGCAGATCTTCCAAACCCTCCACTCCCATGGCCACGATCAGACTACTTCCAGAACTGCTCATCAATCAGATCGCTGCTGGCGAGGTGGTGGAACGCCCTGCATCAGCACTTAAGGAAATTCTAGAAAATAGCCTGGATGCAGGGTCAGCCGGAATAACTGTGCAACTTGCCCAAGGAGGAATCAAGTCAATCCGGGTGGCTGATGACGGCAGTGGAATCTCGAAGGATGACTTAGCGCTGGCCCTTTCACGTCATGCCACCAGCAAGATCACATCACTTGAAGACTTACAAAGGGTGGCGAGCTTAGGATTTCGAGGTGAAGCATTGGCGAGCATTGCCGCTGTTTCACGTTTGGTGATGACGAGTCGCACGGCGAATGAGAGCCATGCCTGGCAGATACAGGGAGAGGGGGAGCGGTTCTCAAAACCCGAGCCGGCGGCATTAGCCTCTGGTACCGTGGTGGAGGTACAGGACCTCTACTTCAATACCCCTGCCAGACGCAAATTCCTGAAAACTGAAGCCACTGAGTTTGCCCATTGTGAGGAGATCTTTCTGCGCCTCGCGTTATCAAGGGCCTCAATTGGGTTCACGCTACAACATAATGGAAAGGTACGGCACCACCTACCACCGGCGGATACAAGGCAACGCATGACAGCGGTACTGGGTCAGGATTTTATACAGACCGCGGCATTCATTGACGAACAAGCCGCGGATTTGCGGCTTTGGGGGGCAGCGGCATTACCCACTTACTCGCGCTCCTCACGAGACACACAGTACTTCTTTGTTAATGGTCGTTTTGTTCGTGACAGACTGATCGCACACGCACTGCGGGAGGCTTATCGAGATGTGCTGCATCTGGAACGACACCCCGCCTTTGTTCTGTTCCTAGAAATGAGCCCAAATGGAGTGGATGTTAATGTACACCCCACCAAGACTGAGGTTCGGTTTCATGATTCACGTGCTCTGCACCAGTTCATCTTCCACGCGATCAACAGGTCCCTATCTGCACCCCAACAAACGCTTACGCCCAGAAATCCGGAGGATGCAAGTCCGAGAGTGATTGCCCCATACCCTCTGTATTCACGGCAAAACAACATACCTCTAGCTACACTCAGCCATGCCCCGGCTTTTTATCAGTCCCTATTTAGTGCAAATACAGTCCCTTACACCCCGGCAGCAGCTGCGCCTCTTGAGACGGAGCTAGAGGTTCCACTGTTGGGGTTTGCTCTGGGACAACTCTTAGGGGTTTATATCTTGGCGCAAAATAGCCGAGGCCTAATCATCGTGGATATGCATGCAGCTCACGAGAGGGTTGTTTATGAGAAACTAAAATCAACTCTGGACAGCCATTCAGTATCGATGCAGCCTCTGCTGATTCCGGTCACATTCCGAGCAGACAGCCTAGAAATAGCCACAGCCGAGGAGAATGACTCGATCCTCCGAGAGCTTGGATTTGAAATTGTTGCGATCTCCCCAACCGCGTTGGCCGTGCGGGCCCTGCCAGCCGCTCTCAAGGATGCCGATGCAGCACAACTATCCCGTGCCGTTCTGAGTGAGATCCATGAGTTTGGTGCCAGTCAAGTCATGACCGGCCGGCGGAATGAGCTACTCTCAACCATGGCATGCCATGCCGCAGTCCGCGCAAACCGGATACTGACTGTACCGGAAATGAATGGACTGCTACGAGAGATGGAGACGACCGAACGGTCTGATCAATGTAATCACGGCAGACCCACCTGGTTTGAAATAACATTGGCCGATCTTGACAAGATGTTCATGCGGGGAAGATAGCGAGACCGTGATCGACCATCCGCCCGAACCAATTCTGAATATTATCCAATCATATCAAGTAGTAAATTATTTTCACAATTTACTCACAATTCGATTATTTTGATGTATAGTATCTTGCCTCAAAAAGCTATACGTCTCGCCGCAAATAATTTTACTTAACTAACTTAGGAATATAATCCATGAAACTTCCGCTCCTAGCTGCTGCTCTGGTAGCACTGACATTCACCGCTTGCGATGGCAAAAGACCGATTCAAGCTGAACAAGCAGGTTCAGCCACTTACGGCACCAACATGGAAGGCGGTGGCACACTAGGAGCCGAGCGTGAAGCGATGGGCCTTCCTACAGATGTCGGCGCTGTGATCGGCAAGGATGAAGATATGACCGGTTCAGCTGAGCTCCCACCAGTAACCGTTGATGGCAACGGTAACCCACTTAAGCCTGGTCAAGAGGCCCACAAGCCTCCCCAAGTTCATTAAAGTAGTTAGTCCGTTAACGATAAAAAACCATCCTTCCGGATGGTTTTTTATCGTCTAAAAATTGGAACTAGGGCCCATCCTGCGGGTCTAAAGTGATATCAAGAACGAGTATTATTGTTATAATATTTTCCGTCTGAAACCAATCATCAAGGAAACTGAACAATGAAACTATCAGTCCTCGCCGTTACCCTCGCAGCACTCACTCTGGTTGCCTGTGGCAAGCCAAACCAAGCCCTCCCAGAGCAAGAGAAGGATCGTTTTCATAAATTTTCAAGTGTTCCAGTCGACACCTCCCCAGAACTTACTCCATCACCCATCCCAGCGGATGCAGATATGGGCGGCCCAACTATTCTCCCTAGTGCACGGGCAGATGGCAGCACCGACTTATCCGGCGTACCAAAATAGATAGAGTTGGTCGATCACTAGATCAACCAACTCTATAAAATAAAAAATTGAAGCTACTTAAGTTGATCGTAAAGCAGGCTCAGTATCTTAGTCGCTGTCGCAGATTTTTCTTGAGTACCTTCTAGATTAAGCACTCTGACTTCGCTACCTGTCTCTGTATCACTCACCTGAATACGATACTGCTCAGGCTTAGTATCAGCAGCGCCCGCTTCTCCACGCCAGAAAAGAAGTTTTGACATCCTCCCCTCTTTAACGCCCGTTTGATTATCTTTATCAGGGTTCACATACCGCACGAAGTAAATGCCCTGTGATCGATCACGGTCTTCTACAGTAAATCCGACCCGGTCTAATGCCAATCCGACGCGTCTCCATGAGCGGTCAAATGGTTCATTCAGCGTAAGAATTCCGCCACGTTCGCGGTCGATACGGGCACGCTGCTGGGTAACGCTCGGACTCCCAACATCTGTTCTAGCGCGAGCTTCCTCCACCCCAAAACGCATCATCAAACGAGCAAGCATCTCAGCCTCTAGACCTTGGTCAGCGGGTCGAGGTTGCCAGACGGTTCGGGTATTGCCCTCCAGCACCTCGTCCATTCCACGGTGGCTGATGTAGATTTCAGTCGTGTCACCCCCCCCCCTTTCCAGGCGGGTACGAAACTTATCTCGCTGACCGGTCGAGTAGAGAGTATCCAGAACCTTTGAGAGTAAGCTCCGTATCAAGTCTTGTGGGATATTAACACGGTTCTCGACCCAATCAGTTTCCATCACACCGGCGGCAGGGGTCTCCACGTTAATGATAAAACCCAGCTCCTGCCAGAATTCTTTGACGACCGGCCATACCAACTCGGCCCCTCCATTCACCACCAACCATCGCTGAGTCCCAGAACGCTCGATACGCGCACCAGACCCATCTGATGCCGGAAGTAGTGTAGACCCCGCTCCGGGCTTCGCTACACGGTCTTTACTATAGGCAGAGTAGGTAGCACTTCCAGACGGGTTAATATCGGGGACGATGTACCTCTCATCCGTGCTGGGTGCTGTTAAATCCGGCGGAATCTCTAACGGCGGGAGCTTCTTACCCCCTCCCGTCTTGTAGTCCATCTTCTTACTTTCAGGTAACAGGGACATCAGGCTGCACCCTGTCACTCCCATTGTCACGGCGAATACGAGGCAGGGTAAGTATGCTCTGTGCCAATTTAGATTAGACATCCACTCCCTCTGCCGAATGTATCCCGGCTTGTCTCATCGATTCTCTGACAGACTCATGACAATTTTCCGATAGTGGGGTCAATGGCAGTCTCAGACTGGGACCTATCCGGCCCATCTGCGAGAGGGCCCATTTCACCGGGATAGGATTCGCTTCAATGAATAGGTACTGATGCAGTCCCAGTAGCTTGTTATTGGCCGATCGAGCAGCCACCAAATCACCCGAGAATGCCGCATCGCACATCTCATGCATCAACTTAGGCGCAACATTGGCTGTGACCGAGATCACACCATGCCCTCCGAGCAACATCAGCGCCAGCGCGCTGGCATCATCCCCGCTATAAATCGCAAAATCTGGCGGGGCACGACGCAACAAATCGGAACCCCGACCAATATCACCGGTCGCATCCTTGATACCCATAATATTGGGGATCTGTGATAACCGCAGCGTGGTATCGTTAGCAATATCGGCCACCGTCCTGCCGGGAACGTTATAGAGAATTTGGGGGATATCAACCGCTTCTGCCACCGCCTTGAAGTGTTGATACAACCCCTCTTGTGTGGGCTTGTTGTAGTAGGGAACCACCGACAGACTAGCATCTGCCCCAGCATCCTTCGCATAGATCGATAGATCTATCGCTTCACGAGTCGAGTTAGCACCCGTACCCGCGAGTACAGGAACCCGCCCAGCAGCATGCTCCACCGCGATACGGATTAGCAGATGATGCTCGTCGAAATCAACTGTGGGGGACTCGCCCGTAGTACCCGCAACCACGATGCCATCGGTACCCTGCTCCACATGGAAATCAATCAGATCCCGAAAACGCTCAAGATCAAGTTCACCTGACTCCTGCATGGGCGTCACAATGGCAACTAGACTGCCTCTTATTGCGGTACTGCGCATGACCATCTGCCCACTAAAAAAGCTGACATCTTACCTTAATCTTGCCCCCATCAAGAATATTCGATAGGCCATGCATCTATATCCACTGACAGTGGTGAAATATCCTTCGGTCTCAAGAGGAGCCCATCTTTGATCTAGGTCAGCCCTTCTTGAATAGCCATGCCCCCTTGCTACAATCCACCTTAATCGTGTCCTTGGCAGCAAACCGCCCCTCGAGGATCTCTCTTGCCAGTGGATTTTCAATTTTTGCTTGGATCGCACGCTTTAGTGGACGAGCACCAAAGACGGGATCAAAGCCCGCCTGAGAGATCTCCGTCAAGGCCGCTTCAGATACCTGAAGGGTCATCTCCAGTTTCGCTAAACGTGATTCCAGATACTGCAACTGTATCCTTGCAATCGATTGGATATGCTTTTCATCGAGCGCATGAAATACCACCACCTCGTCGATTCGATTGATAAATTCTGGGCGGAAGTAAGACTTCACCTCGCCCATCACCGCAAGCTTAATGACCTGATAGTCATCACCCGTCATTTGCTGGATCATCTGCGATCCGAGATTGGATGTCATCACGATCACCGTATT
>CANIWY010000029.1 GCA_947471695.1 Nitrosomonadaceae bacterium | reverse complement strand
GCCAGCAGGCGCTGGGCCGCGATGGGCTGCGCGGCGAGCCGCTCCTCGTTAGATCCGTGGAGGGCGCGCTCGAGGGCCCAGTTGGCCCAGTTGGATGCGGGGGTTTCGTCGGGCTTCATTTCTTCTTCGCCTCCTTGCGCGCGCGGCGGTCGGCTTCGACTTGGGTGCGCACCGCGAGGGCGAACACCGTGTGCACCGGCAGCTGCCACCGGCTGCGGCCCTTCGACTCGCGGAACTCGAGGACATCGCCCGGGAGGAGCGACACCACGATTGGTTTCATCTTGCGGGAAAGCACCGTGTACTCTTGCGCGGTGCGGCGGGATACTTTCTTGTGGAGGATTGTCATAACGTCCTCCATCATGCAGTTCGGCAGGGCGCCGTCAACAATAAATTTTCGCGGGGGGTCAGGCGCGGCCGGTGAAGAGCTTGCCCGGCTCGGGCTTCTTGGCCCCGAGATAGATGCTCGGCGCTTTCTTCTCCTCCTTCGGCGGCTGGTACTTCTCCAGCACCGCGCGAACACTTGCCCGGAGCGCCTGCAAGTCGCCGTCGTTGACAATCTTTTCGTCGGCCTGCGCCGCGGTAAGCTCCGTATTGTCCGCGATGGTGGCGTGGCCCGGACGCTCCACCCAGATGACAATGCTGCGAATGCCGAGCCACTCGAGGTGGGCCCGCGCTTGGTCGAGCTCAAGGTTGCGGCGAACCCCGTCGATTACGCGGATGCCGCGGTGGAAGAGGACGCGGATGATGCCGGAGGGAATACGAAAAAATTCTCCGTCCACCGTACCATCCAGCGCCACGGTACTGAGTTTACCAATACTGCCGCAAAGAAAATCGCCGGCCTCAATTTCGGCCTGCCTGCGCTCCTCACGCGGAATGTTCCGCCAGTCCTGCACGGACATCTTGAGGCGGGCCGCAATAAAGGCGTGGATGACGTCCGAGCAGCTGGCGCCCTCGAGGCCGGTGATTTCGCAGGCAAGTTTTCGGGATTCGGTCTTACCGTGCTGGGGAGGTCCGATGAAGAAGATGACTGGTGGTTGCATGGGCGGTGGTTATTTGATTTCTGAGATGGCTCGTTTCAGGTAGACTGCTTTGTCGAGGGTTTCTTCGTAGGCATGTTGCAGCCATTGCTTCAGCTGCAAGGGGTTTTCGGCGACGGTGGTGCCGTACTTGGCAATGCCTTTGGCCTGACGCTCGGCAATGTCGGCGCACACTTCTGCCTCGGTTCCGGTAGGGGCGGTGCTCATTCGCGTGGCGTGTTCCAGCGGCTTGGGCGGGCCGGGCATTTTTCGGTGCGCAGTTTTGCCTTTAGAGAAATGAGGCAAGTGCAGAGGCGGCACTGCTGGCTGGCTACAACGTAGTGCTCGCACCCGAAACAGGCGCGGTGGCGCTCGATGTAGTCCTGCTGCGATACGAACGGCGAGCCCTTGTGCTTGGTGAAAAACTTCAGCACCCTGAAGAGGGCCCCAAAGGAATTTGCGATACTTTTTTGATTAAAGATCATTTTGAGGGGGGCAGTATACCATGCTTTTTGATAGATGCCAAAGCTCCTTGCTTTATTTTTTCGAGGGCGACGTTCCTCGTGCGCCGCATTGCGGTCATCGAGCGGAGCCAGTCGCCGCTGCTGATGGTGTTTTGGGGGGCCTTCCGGGCCTTCGATTGTTCGTCGGGGGTCATCTGGTGCCCCCCTGCTTCATCGCGGACCGGATGGCGTCGGGAAGCTCAACCTGTTGGATTTGGTAGATTCTAGCGCGCAACACGGCGTTCTCCCCCTCCAACTCCTTGACGCGGGCGGCGAGTTGGGTGTTAGAATCGCGCAGTAACTCAATGTCTTTAGGTAGCATACCTACCGGCAATCCGGCTGCTAGTTTGTCAGCGTATGCGCGGGATTCCGCCAGTTCGCGCTCTAGCTGGCGGGCGAAGTTGGCGCCAACGGGGCAGTCGCAGTTATACGACTCCGCGTCCGTCCTCGGCGTGTCGCTTGTCGTGGTGTTTGTTTGTGGGTTCATGGCTTAAAGGTGTGTTGTCATTTTGTGAGCTTCAAGCCCTTCAACGGATGGCATGGACATTTGACGGCGCAGCCCCTTGGGCCACACGGTGGGCAACGGGGCTATGCTCTTGTCGCAGAACATCAGCTCGTTTGTGGCGCGGATCACTATGCGCCCGGTGTTGGCCACCACGGACACAACAAACTCTTTTGCTTGATCGAGATGCCGTGAAAAAGAATCGGCCTTGGGGATAATCGTGAACAGATAGGAGCCGAAGAAGGGAGCGGACGAACCATTGGATCGGCTGATGGTGTTTAGGCCCCGCAGATAGTTGTACTCGTGCGCCCGTGCCTCCTCGTGGTAGCAGTCCCAAATCTGGAGGTCGTGCGGGCTGTGGTACGGCGAGTCGTTGCGCCCGATGCTCAGAAGGTTGAGCGGGACGTTGCGATAGATGGCCCCGTTTTCGAGCATGACATGACCGCCCCAGATGGCGCCAATGTTGGGCTGGATGGCGAACCAAGCGCCGCGCTGAACATCGTCGTGAACAGCTCCCGGCGAGATTGTGACATACTGGTGGATGGGTAGGTCGATCATTTTTGGGGGGCACCCTTGATGCGCGGAATGCCTTTGCGGCCTTTGAATGTGAAAGTGGTCTCCGGCTGCTGCCGGTAGAACTCAGCCACCATGTGGCCGACCATCGTGGCCGCGCGCTCCTCGCCGTCCCACCAGCGTCTCGTGTGGGAGAGTGGATTCACCCGGCGCCGGCGGCAGAATGCCATGGCCGCGTGCGTGAACTCGTGCGCCAGCACCGAAGGGTGAAGCGCACCCTCGTGAAAGATCACCGTGCCGAACTCGGGCGTGACGTGGTCTTTTTTGTCGTACGCTCGGTAGCCAAGGCAGCACGCCTCGCACTCGGCCTTCACCGTGGTGCCCATTATGTGCTCCATCGCCCAGTGCACCTCATTTGAGTTGCGGTAAATCTCCACGACAAAGAAAGGGTCCAGCCCTTCCTCGCAGCGGATGAAAAATCTTTTTTGAGGTCTCAATGGCGCCAGCAGTTATTGGGGAGAGCGCCCCGTTGCTCCTCGGTGAAAGGCGGTAGCTTGGCCGACCAGACCGCGGCCTGCAAGGGCGTGCTCAATATGTCACAGCACTTGAGGGCACTGTCCTGCGCCGTGCTGCGGTTGTGCCGGTAGATGAAACTCAAACGCTGCACCTGTGACGTGCAGGCGCCGCAGCCACCGTTCTCGTGGTTCTTGTTCTTCGGGCATAAGGCGCAAATTGCTGCGCGCCTGTTCGCCTCAGCCTGCGTAACGCCCGGGTCATCCGCGACGGACGCAAACCACGCGCCAATCATCGAGGCGCAGCGGCGGCTCAATGGCTCGGGCAGTCGCGCGTGGGCCACCTTGGCCGGCGCAATGTCACGGCAGAAGTGCGGCCAGCTCGAGCAGATGTACTCCTGCACCTCCTGCATCGGGTTGCCGGGGTCGCGGTTATTTTGCAGGCGGAACTTCAGCACGTTGCCAGCAACATCCTCAATGCTGTATCCGTCAATGCGCACCTCGCTGCCGCCGCTGCGGTCAGGGAAATGGTATCCGCCGGGGGGAATGGCCCCCTTGAGAATCTCCAAGCTCATTTGCCTTTGCGGTTATCAATCATCTGGATGACGATGTCCATGAGAAGCACCGTCAGACAGACTACGGAAAAGGCACTGGCGACGGAGAGGGCGATGACGCCGAGGGCGGTGATGAAGTTCACGAGTCAAAATGTTTGCTGTCCGTTGGGTCGACGCTGTAAAAACAAAACCCGATGCCGTAAAGGCAAAAGCTCACCCAGCCAAAAGCGGCGGTGATTGCGACAAACGTGCGCTCGGATAACTCCTCAATGTCGGCCGTGGCGCCGGAGATGACGTACAGGCCATAGACGAGGGCGGCACAAAAGACCGGGGCCACAAAATAGGGCCACGTCGGACGAGGGGGATGTATGAATTTATTGGGCATGGGAGTGGATTGTTGAAAAGAAAAGTACAAGGGTGCGGGCGCCGGGGAAAGGACTCTCGTTGCCTATCCGAGGGCGCGGGGGGTTCTCACTTCTTTCGGGCACTGATTGGGCCCTACCGGATGCGCAGTATGCCGCCATCTCGCCGGGATGCTGTAGGTGTCTGCCCGCACTCCTGTACGTTCGGGGGAGAGAAGATGGAGAGGGCCGGTTTCGACACCGGCTAAATCCAAGCGCACACAACTACACTTGGCGCGTGTCCTTCCACGCCGCCCCTCGATCTTCTCCCCCCCAACTCAAAGAACCTTCAACGCCCAGAGAATACCACACATTCTCAAAAGCGCCAAACTTTTTTAGTCCAATCTGTCCCTGCGGTCTGTGCAACTGATGCGCTGCTTGTATTCCTTCGGCCTAATCACCATCGAGCGCGTGATGCTGGGCGTCTGGCCGGACATCATGCGCACGAGGTGGACGAGCATGGCCAAAGCGTCGGCCCTGTCCGGGCTGCGGTGGCCCCGACTCTTGTACTCCTTCTTTGATTCCACCTTCCTCTTTTTCGCCGTCGGATCGAACTGTCTGCCTGTCAATTCCTCGAAGAGTGGGTCGCGCGGGATTTTCGGGCTGAACTTCAGCATGCCGAACTCGATGTACTTCCTCATCGCGAACCAGAGCTCGGAGAGGAGCATCTGGTACTCGTCCACCGGGAGGAACTGGTCCTCCTCCATTATTTTCTTTTCAGTCGGGCTTGTGCTTGGGTTAATGCCCTTCACGCCCGCGTGAAAGACGCGGATGAGAATGTCGTGGACGCCGGCGCCGTTGCCAGTGCGATCCACCGCGAGCTGGTCTCCGCGCACCATCGCGCCCTGACACGTTCGCTTGGTCGCCTCCACGAGCTCCATCGTCTGCCCTTTGGGGAGAGCGAAGATCTGCTCGAGCTGGACGCCGAGGCGTCTCATCGCATTCCCGTTCTGATCCTTGTAGGCCACGAACTCCTTCCCTTTGTCCGGCTGGCCCGGGACGGGGGGAGGGGCCGGCTTCCAATACCCGGAGCACTGCCCCCACCTCCCCAGCGCGAAGATGGCCGTGTCCCCTCCCTCGAGGGCTACGTCCAGCGCGCCGCAAGACACTGGGCTCTCCACGAACTCCAACTCCCCATAAATTTCATTCATCAAGTGCTGGGGGATTACGGCCACGTCCACGCCAGTAGGGGGGAACCAGCCCCGGGCCATTGTGAAATAGCCGGGGGTACCCACTCCCCCCGCGTTCCCTATCACCTTGTCGAGGCCCTCCTTGGTCTGAAGCCCGTAGAAAAGCTCTTGCCCGCTCGTGACGTTCTCGGACTTGTACGCATCCAGCCGCACCACCTTCCAGCCGCGCTTGCTGGTCCACTCCTCGTCCTCCTCGATGCTGATGCTCGCCCATCCGTCCACGGGCTCCACCCTCAGCGCGCAAGGCCCGTTAAAATCCTTCGGGTTGAAAGGGCAGAAAATCTTGAAGCGGTTGAGGCCGTTCGTGTTTGAAAGGATGTTCGTCACGTCCTCCCAAATACCGATGGGCACGTTCTCAGCCTCCTCAATCATAACCCGACCGCGCGACAGGGGGCCAAACTGGGGGTGAGGCGTTGGCCGCTGGACCACCTTCACGCCCTGAAGTCGGCCGGCGGACTTCTTGCCGGTCGGGATGACAACGCCGAAGATGCCCGCGTCCTTCTGTTTGGAGTCGATGCTGAGCTCCAACTGTCTCACCTCGCCCGGGGGCTTGATGCTGGCGTTGTTGTGCAGCTTGATTAAGTGCGAGAAGAGATTTCGCTCCAGATGCTTCTCGGACGGGCCGACCACTTGGATGTTCGTGAACTCGGGGTCGCGCAACCAATCGAGGTAGCACCAGACGCCGATGGAGTAGCTTTTGCCCATCGAGGCGGCCCCGGGGACCATCACCGCGACATTCTTGAAGATGGCGTCCCAAAGTATCTTCACGGCCCTAGGACGGCCTGAGAACATGTTCGGCGTCCACAGTAGGGCCGCCGCATCGATGTAACGCTGCTCGTCGAGCAAGTACTGGAGGAACATGCGCAGAACGGCGTCGGCCTGCTCGACGGTTTTTGGCTTGTTCGGGATGCAGAGGTGGTCCTGCACGAGGGACGCGGCGACAATCTTTTGGCCCTGATGCAGCGGGAGTGCCACATCGCGAACGAACGCGCTGAGCGGCCCGCCGTCCACGAGACCCAGCGCCGGGGAAGGTTCAGCGGCAGCCATACGCACGCGCCTCCCCCGCGGACTTCGCGTCTAGCGTAGACGTGACCCCCCTGCGCCGCATTTTTATAAAATTTTCTCGACAGCCCCCTAGCCGATTTCCGCCGGGATTTCCCCCCGTGGGGGTCGCCGTCCCGGGGCGCAGGCCGCCGGCCGGCCCGACGCACAGGCCACCAGCCGCAACGGTGGGGTGGGGGAGGGGAGCGGTGGGGCGGTGCGACGGTGAGGCTTGGCGGCCTTCAGAGGGGGATTCGAGAAGAGTTAACATAATGTTAATTGTGCGTCGTGCGTCCGGTCGCCTCTTAGGCGGCCTGACTGTCGGGCTGAACGGCCCGCTTTTTTTCGGGCGTGGGCCCTCTATCGGCTAAGCTGGCCGCCTCGAGTCTCGCCCGGTGAATACGCAGGCGCCTGATGAGCGCGTGCGGCAGCGCCCTCTCACCTCGCTGCGCCGAAGAGATCTCGTTCCTGTACGCCTCGACCTTGCGCCGCCAGTGCGCGCCATACCACGATGCGAACCAACGACATAGCTTCTCGAGCTCCGAGTACCACTCGCATGGTTGTCTGCGCGGCATCAGAGCGGGGTGACGTCCTTCAGCGCGCGGCTCACTGATCCAGTTGTATCCACTGGGGCCATCTTGTCGAAGCGGTTACGCAGCGCCTCGTACACTGCGATGCTTGCGGCCGCGGTGACTCCCTCGCCCTTCTCTGCATCCTTCGCCGATCCCTCGCCCAGCGCGCGGTAGGAAACCTCGGTGAGTGCTTGGAACCCTTTCACAAGATCGAGCAGGTTCTTCGCGTCGAAGTTCACCTCTGCGCCATCGGGGCTGAGCTTCGTGGTCATAGCCTCGGCGAATGCCTCGTCGTTCTCGAGGCGCTCGAAGAGATCCGTGAAAATCTTCTTGGCCCGTTCGGCCACGATGAACACGCCAACGCGATGGAGTTGCTGTTGTTCCGTGAGACCTGCCGCGCTATCCATCCGTGCCAGCGTCACCTGCTGCTTCCAGTTGAAGTCGTGGGCCAGCGATACGATGGTGCTCTCCTCGCACCTGAAGAGCGCGGCCACCCTCTTCGCATCGCCGCCGAGAAGGACGTAGGCGTGGAACGCCTTCACTTGGTTCAGGGTGTCTCGTTGGGTGGCCAGAGCGGTGGAAGACATTCGCGTCTAAAGTATCCGCGAGGTCGCACAGTCGAACAGCCTCACAGTCTCCTAGGCTTTTGGCCGCACCGAGTCGCACGGAGTCGCACGGAGTCGCACCGAGTCGCACCGAGTCGCACAGGCGAACAGCCTCACAGTGGCTTAGCCTTTCAGTGGTTCAGCCCGAATGGCCGGCATTCGCCCGCCTTTCCCCTAGAAAGGAGGGTGGCTTTAGCCCCAAAACAACGCCTGAAAGGCGGAAAGGCTTGAAGGCTAGTGGCTTGGACGCTTTCTTCTCTCTATTCCTTCTATTTTTCAAGTGATGTTGAGAAAGTACGCTACGCGAGAAGATTTTTATAGGGGGGGAGGGTAGGTTGGGCGTTGAAGGTGCCGGGCACCAAACCCACCCTACCCCCCTAGATTTCTTTGGCCGTTTGGGGAAACTGTGGTATAGTGCCTTTATGGACGACCAACAAAAATCGATCAAGGCAGAACAAATTCTGGAAAAACGCAAAGCGGCCGCCGCGGCCGCCGACGCCGCCGTGAAGGCCATGGTGGCGGCTCGGGCCCTAGCCCAAAAGAAGGACGAAGAAGAGTACGGGGCCAGAATGGCCTCTCTCGTCGCGAGCAGGAAGCAAGCCGATGACGACTTCAAAATGGGCTCCGTGCTGCGCGCTGAAGCCCTCGCTTCGAGGATTAAACGCCACACGGCGGAGATTGAGCAGTTGAAGCTGCGCCTCGAGGAGGAGAAGGCCTTCAAGGAGGAGCTGGCTGCCGCCGCCCATGCGTCGGCCGACGAGCGACGTGCGTCCAACATCGAGAGGGAGCTCATCGGGTTCGCCAACCGCACTGCAGCCCGAAAGGCGGCAGATGCCGCGGACGACAAGCGCATAGACCGCCACTGCGCCGCGATCGAAAAGGCGGCCGAAGAATGGTCCCGCTATTATTCGGAATAGCTATCCATCCCTGATCCCGCGCCATTCCGCGTCCGTCACCGTCGGCCACTTAGCCCGGATGGCGGCCAGAGTGCTTTCCAGCTCGGCGAACACCGCGCTGGCGTCAGCGCCGGCCGGCAGTGCGTTACAAGCTTCTTGGCGCACCAGCTGTGCGTCCGTGCACTCACAGCCGCACCGAAGCAGCGCCTCGCTGGTGATTGGGCCCACAAAAGGCTCGCTGGCGGGCGTATCAAGCACCAGCACAACGCCCGCGCGCTCGAAGCGGAACGGCACCACGATGAACTTTTCGTGGTGCACCGATACAATCGTGCCGGCCCAGTCGCCGCCCGTCACCCTCACCTCGCGCACCTCGCCCACGGCCACCTCGGGCTGGCGCAGGTGGATGCCGGCCGGCGTGGCGCGCTTCACTTCGGCGTCGAACGCGCTCGCTGTAAGGCTCTCGAGGGTGCCATCGGGGCGCAGCACTGAAAGCCGCTCGCCGATCTTCCGCGAGCCCGCGACACCGAAATGCCTGCTCACGCTGTGCGAGGCCTTGATGGTGCCGACGATGGGCGCGGCCGCCTTGTAGATGTCCTTGTGGTATTTCATGGGGGCATTCAGGCCGCCGCCGCGGGGCTTTGCAAGCTCTTTTTCACGGTGCCGGTCTTCGTGAGGGTCTCCTGATAGGCCAGCGCCAGAGCCAGCGTGGAGGCCTTCTGCTCGGCCGTCTGCGCCACACGGTGGGAGGAGCCGGGCTGGGCCTGAAGCACCAGCAGGCCGTGCCCGCCGCCGTCGAGCGTCAGTTGGTAGCCCACGTCGTGCGTCCTCGATCCATCTGGCTGGATGGAAAAGCAGCTGGCGTTCTCGGGCGTGATGGGCTCCAGCTTCGTGATGGTCGCGAAGGCCGTGATGCCTCCGAACATGCCGAAGCTGGCCCGGATGGTGTCGCCCACCTTGAGATCCTCCACCAGCTTCGAGCGCAGGCCCAGCAGGTAGGCCTCGGCGGCCGCGCCGCGCTTGGTGAACTTGAAGCCGCGGCCTTTGCAGCCGAAGCAGACCCCGTTGTACACCGCGGACGGGTACTTGCCGTCGCCGGCGCAGCGGCCGCAAATAACGCGCTCGGTTTGGGTGAGTTTCTTGCAGGTGGGTGTTTCCATGGCTCTGTTGTGCCCGCGCGCGGGCCGCGGCTCAAGACAATTCTCAAACTATTTTTGGGCACAAAAAAGCCGCACCGGATTAGGGTGCGGCTACCGGCGTTGCGGTCAGCCCTGATTCAGGGCTTTAGTGACGGCGGCCGCCACCTCGCGGTCGTTCCACTCTGCGAAAATGTCTTCCGCGAGCCGGCGGACGGCACGCTCTTGTATGGCGTCGGCCTTGGCGCGCAGGGCATCGGCTTCACGCCGAGCGTGCTTTAGATTGTTCGTGATGTCGCCGGAGGCGCCGAGTGTGTCACGCACCCAGATTGAGAGGGCGAGGGTGGCGCGGTTGCGGATGTGACTGAGCAAGGCCGCTTCCGTGTAGGCCTTGTGGGCCGTGTGTGTGTTGTTGTCCATGCCGCACAGTCAACACCGCGCGCAGGCCCGGGCTCAAGACAATTCTCAAACTATTTTCGGACACAAAAAAGCCGCCCCGGCCGCCCGCTTCAGAATAGCCGACTGTCGCCGAACAGCACCACCGAGTCGGCCGTTGCGTTGAGGTACACCCACGCACCGCCGAACAGACGCGAGGTCCCACAGACGCGCGCAAAATCAAAAACACGGGCGTCGCCCGAGATGTCGGCCTGCCCGCACACCCAAGCGTCGCCAGAAATCACGGCCCCTCCATAAACTTGAGCTCCGCCGAAAATCCAAGCGCCGCCGAGGACCACTGCATCGCCCGATACAGATGAGCGCCCAAAAATTTGCGCGTTGCCGTAGATGCTGGTGTCGCCCGAGACGGACGCATCACCGAACACTTTCGCGCACACCGCTACGTTCGCGTTCCCGTAGACGTGGGCCGAGCCCGACACGTCCGCGTAGCCGCTGATGCGCGCGTTCCCGTACACTTCCGCGAGCTGCCGCACATTTGCCCAGCCAAAGACGCGCGCCGTTCCGTAAATGCGCACGTCCCCGAGCACCGTTGCCGATTGGTACACTATGGCGTCCGGCGTCACGAGAGCCCGCACATCGACGTGCGCAGTGTTCTGCACCCATCCTTTTCCGTTCGGGTGCTGGTGCCAGTCGGCCTCGACCAACCCTCCGCCCATCAGTTCATCGAGTTCTTCAAAGGTCATGTTTGAAAGTATCAGTGAGCCGCCCCCGGGTTCACGAGGGCGGCCCGGTGCGTCAGGAGACGAGGCGCGTGGGCCACTGGTTGAAAGCCTTCCCGAGGATGCTGTAATTAATGATGGACTGGGTGTGCCACACTTGCGTGGCGCCGCTCTCGAGGGTGACTGTGGTGGTGCTCCACTCCCACACGCCGTTCTGGGCCTCGGCGACCACAGACGCCACCTTGACGCCGTCCGCGGCCTCGTCCACCTTGCCCGTGAGCTTTGCCGCGAAAGAGAGGAACTCCTCGGTGGCTTGGCGCTTGGCCTCGGAGGCGATCACCTCGGCGACGTTGCTTTTCACGGTGGCGATGCGGCCGTAGTTCTTGGCGTCGAACCAGCGAAACAGGTCGGCGGGGATGTAGGTGCGGTCACCGCGGGGCGTGCGCTCGGTGTAGGCATTCGTGTAGTCGCCGCCTGCGGTGGCCAGCTTTTCGACGTAGGCCTCGACGCGGCCCTCGAGGTGTGCAACCAGCTTGAGCTCGTAGGAGGCCCGCAGGGGCTCCAGCGTGGTCACCAGCAGGCCGAACGTGGCCTCGGTGGCCCGGGCGCCGCCCTTCTGGGCCAGATTGACGCCGAGCTCGGCCTTCTTCGCGGCCTTGGCCTTGCGGGCGTCCGCGCGGGCGAGCTTCTCGGCCTTCTTGGCGGCCCGGGCCTCGTCGCGCTGCCGAGTGGCCTTTGCGGCCAATCGCCCGTAGAATCCTCCATCGGCGGGAGCAGCGGTAGCCATCGCGTCTTGAGCCGCGTAGAGAACCCCCCATGCAGGGTGCTTCGGATTGACCTTGCCCAGCATGGCGCTGT
>CANIWY010000028.1 GCA_947471695.1 Nitrosomonadaceae bacterium | reverse complement strand
CTGTAAAGCGACCCTACGGAGCGCGATCCTCGTTAATGGCTCTGCTGTCTGTTGTCAGACCCGGCGTTGAGGCCCACCGGTGCAGAGTCCAGCCGGATTTAAGCGGCTAGAGCGTAACGTTCGTCGTTTGCGACTATTGCTTTTCCAGATGTATTTACGAGGTGACTGGTCCTCGGTATGCCCTGCGCTGCTTTGCAACCCACGTCGAAGCCAAGTCGCCCCCGGCATTCTCTGTAGTAACTATAAGATGGTGATTAAACCGTAAAGTTCAACCACCACTGACCAGATTCTAACAGAATCAAGGATCTGCTGACTTAAAGATAAGCAAGTAGCTCATGGGGATGGTCAATTAGGTATCTGGCTCCCCAAGACTCGGGCGGGTGGCCATTACCTAGGTATCCGTATCTGGCGATGACAGGCTCCATTCCAGCAGCCAGACTGGCCTCCACATCCCTCATATCGTCTCCCAGATAGATGCAGGTATCGGGTGCAACGGCCAATGCGTGGCTTGCTGCCAGAAGGGGCTCTGGGTGTGGCTTGGAGTGGGCGGTGTCGCCGCCGCTAATGAGGCACGAAGTCCGTTTGCTCAGTCCTAGCAGATGAATCAGGGGCTTGGCAAATCGAGAGGGTTTGTTGGTGACGATACCCCAGGGCAGTTTGAGAGCATCAATCTGATCGAGTAGTTCAGATACTCCTGGAAATAATTGGGTATCGTGGCATAGTCGAGCCGCGTAAAGGTCTAGAAACTCCTCACGCATACCGGGGTAGTCTGAGTCACCTGGGCCGATATTAAATCCCAGTCCCAATAGACCCCGTGCGCCGGCGGATGCTTCGGTCCGGATCAGTTCAAGAGGAAGGGTCGATAGTCCGCGTGCGATACGCTGCAGGTTGAGTGCATGACCCAGATCGGGCGCGGTATCGGCAAGTGTGCCGTCGAGGTCAAAGAGGACGGCATTGATCATCGGCAGATGCGTAACATCGAAACTACGCTCGGCACACCATGATGTAGTTCACACTCGAATCTGGGGAGAGTGAGTAGATTTGAGTCATCGGGTTATAGGTCATACCTGTAATCTCCAGGGTATCAAGTCGAGCATTGCGTGCCATGCGTGCAAGCTCTGACGGCTTGATAAATTTGGCGTAATCGTGTGTGCCGCGAGGAAGTAGATTTAACAGATATTCAGCGCCGACTACGGCGTATAGGTAAGACTTTGGATTGCGGTTGAGGGTTGAGAAGAAGACCCACCCACCGGGTTTTGCCAGTTTTGCGCAAGAGCGCACGATACTGGCCGGGTCCGGCACGTGTTCAAGCATTTCCATGCAGGTGACAACATCATAATGATGAGGATACTCTTCGGCCAGGTCTTCAACAGCAACATTCCGGTACTCTACCCGGTTTCCGGTCTCAAGAAGATGCAGCTTCGCGACCTTGAGGGATTTTTCGCCAAGGTCGGTACCAGTCACTTTTGCACCACGGACGGACATACTCTCGGACAGAATCCCCCCCCCGCAGCCAACGTCAAGAACGACCTTATCTTTTAAGTTAGAGAACCGGTCAATATAATCTAACCGCAGCGGATTGATCTCATGAAGCGGCTTGAATTCACTGTTGGGATCCCACCAGAGGTGTGCCAATTGGCTGAATTTTTCCAGCTCTAGCGGATCAACGTTTGTACTGTCGTTTGACATACCTTTAACCTTCATTCATCGACCCAATCTGTTCTTGCCAGTAAGCCGTCCTGCGTACTAGATCCGGCTCATTCAGAGTGGTGAGTCTGCCCTCATCGAGAAGTATTTTACCATTTACCCAAACATGACTCACATGGTTACGTCCGGCAGCATAAACGAGGTGAGAAACAGGGTCATAGCAGGGTGAAAGTTCAATACTTGAAAAGTCCACCGCAGTGATGTCAGCGGCCTTACCTGGGACTAGGGATCCGGTAATGTCACCCAGTCCCAAGGCCCTGGCGCCATTGATTGTTGCCATTTGCAGTGATTGATGAGGTGGGAGCATCCCCGCTTTTCCACTCTGGCCCTTGGCAAGCAGTGCAGCCAGCCGCATCTCCTCGAATAGATCTAGTCGGTTATTGCTGGCAGCGCTATCGGAGCCGAGCCCGGTATTGATCTGCTGGCTCAGTAACGTGGCAATCGGGGCAAACCCACTGGCGAGCTTTAGGTTGGAAGAGGGGCAATGGGCTACGCTACAGCCCTGTTTCCCTATTAATTCGATTTCATCGTTGGTGAGATGCACCATATGAACCGCGATCAAGTTGGGACCAATCAGGCCCAATCTGCGCAGTCGTTCGATCGGGCGCAATCCAGTTGTTTCCAGTCCGTGTCTGATCTCATCATCAGTCTCATGAAGATGGATATGGATGGGCAGGTCGAGTTGCTCTGAATAGGTCAGTATGCTGGTAAATGCCTTGTCATTAACGCTGTAAGGGGCGTGAGGGGCAAGGCAGAAGGATAAAAGGGGGTGACTCTGGTACCGGTCTCGTAGCGACAAGCCCTTTGATAGGTAGTCATCAGCATCACTTGCATAAGTGGTTGGGGTGTTGATCACTATCATCCCGATAGAGGCACGCATTCCAGCATCCAGGGCTGCTTGGGCAGATGCTTCTGGGAAAAAATACATGTCGTTGAAACAGGTAATTCCACCCCTGATCATCTCCGCACAGGCTAACCGGGTTCCATCCAGAACAAAGTCTGATGTCACATGCCGGGCTTCGGTTGGCCAGATGCGCTGGTTTAACCAATCCATCAAGGGCAGGTCATCTGCCAGTCCACGCATCAATGACATGGCTGCGTGAGTATGTAAATTGATGAGTCCGGGGATTAGTGCGTGATGACTGAGGGTGATATGTTCAGATGGAGCGAAGCGTAATTGCGCCTCAGAGTGGGGCAGGATCGCTAGGATTGTACCGTGGTCAATTGCAATGGAATGATCATTCAGTAGCATCCCTGAGGGCTCTACTGGGATGATCCAACGGGCCTCCAGCAAGGTGTCAATTTTTATGGGGTGGGTCATTTGCGTGTTAGCTTATCAAAAAAAACCTGCTCGGACGCAGGGCCCAGTACATTTTAATTTGAATGAATCTGATTTATCTCGATTCTCTTGTTCCGACCACTTCAATCTCGACCTGACGGTCTGGTTGAAGACAGCGAATCAATCCCTCTGTCATTAAAATCCGAGTTAAATGTTGTTTGGGTAAGTGTGAGCGATCGTCTAAGGAGGGAATTCTATTGATTCAACCCACAGCATCATCATATTTGAAGGTCTCACACGGTAGAGGCTATCACGACGGTGGTTAAAGTGTGGGATTGAGTTTTACTCTAATTCAGAAGGAATGTTGCGAGGAATGATCTGTGGATAGGTTGTAACCTATTCCCGTCATGGGTCATAGAGAAGTAATGTCGACATACACCGACGCTACAGAGATGTCTTTCAGGGGCTATATCGCGAACTTGATATAAAAAGGCCCCGCACAGCGGCGGGGCCTTCAGAGTGAGACTCGCTAGAATGGGGCTTATTTTGTGTCTCGTATCCCGCCCACTTCATCTAGCCAACCGCGCTAATCTGGAGTTTCTTAGTTGATACATTCTTCATTCTTATACTCTTTCCTGGAAAAATTTAAGTCTAAGGTCAAGTAACCATTTGCCTGCCTAGCCATGCTATCGTTCTTTGGATAGCACATTATTTCGAAAATACTTCCTTCAAATTCCAGTCATTCGTACTGAGCATAGTTTGGGAGCTGCGTTGTGGGTATTAGAATGCACGGGTGACTACAGCAGGGGTGGCGTGATAGAATCAACGGCTTTATTTGTTGTCGCCTACAGCAGAATTTCTGCCATAACTTACTGTCTCTGATAGAAAATATCCTAATGGATCAATTCGCAAAAGAAACCCTTCCGATCAGCCTTGAGGAGGAGATGCGTCGCTCCTATCTCGACTACGCGATGAGCGTAATCGTGGGGAGAGCGTTACCGGATGTGCGTGATGGCCTTAAGCCGGTACACAGGCGGGCGCTGTTCGCCATGCACGAGCTTTCCAATGACTGGAACCGCCCTTACAAGAAGTCTGCTCGTATCGTCGGTGATGTGATCGGTAAGTATCATCCCCATGGCGATACAGCGGTATATGACACCATTGTTCGTATGGCGCAGGACTTCTCGTTGCGTTATATGTTGGTTGATGGTCAAGGTAACTTCGGTTCGGTAGATGGCGATAATGCGGCTGCAATGCGGTATACCGAAATCCGTATGTCGCGTATTGCCCATGAGTTGCTGGCCGACCTCGACAAGGAGACGGTGGACTTTGGTCCGAATTATGATGGGTCAGAGAGGGAGCCGCTCATTTTTCCGGCAAAGATCCCTAACCTGCTTATCAATGGCTCATCCGGCATCGCAGTCGGTATGGCGACGAATATCCCGCCACACAATCTGAACGAGGTTATTGAAGCATGCCTAGTCCTACTTAAGAATCCAGAAACCAGCATTGACGAGCTGATCGAGATCATTCCCGCACCCGATTTCCCGACGGCCGGAATCATCTATGGAATTGCCGGGGTACGAGAGGGATACCATACCGGACGTGGGCGAGTGGTGATGCGTGCCCGTACACATTTCGAGGATATGGAGAAGGGTAGCCGCCAGAGCATCATTATTGACGAGTTACCGTACCAGGTAAACAAATCTAACTTACTGATTCGTATTGGAGAGCTAGTACGGGATAAGAAGATAGAGGGTATCTCTGATCTGCGCGATGAGTCGGATAAGTCCGGTATGAGAGTGGTGATTGAACTGAAGCGCGGCGAAGTGGCAGAAGTGGTTCTGAACAATCTGTATAAAGAGACGCAGATGCAGGACACCTTCGGTATGAATATGGTCGCACTGTTGGATGGGCAGCCCCGTCTGCTGAACCTGAAGCAGATGCTGAGTGCATTCCTGAGACACCGTCGAGAAGTGGTAACGAGGCGTACAGTATTCGAGTTAAAGAAGGCGCGTGAACGAGGGCATCTTCTGGAAGGTCTGGCGGTGGCATTGTCCAACGTGGATGATGTGATCGCGCTGATCAAGGCGGCACCGACCCCTGCTGTGGCCAAGGATGCGCTGATGGCGAAGATATGGCGCTCCAAGCTTGTAGAGGAGATGCTCGCTCGAACTACAATCGATGCCAAGTCATTCCGGCCGGATGGATTGGCGTCGGAATTCGGTCTTTCGAAAAAGGGTTACCGGTTGTCTGATGCTCAGGTGCAAGCGATTCTGGAGTTGCGCCTGCAGCGTCTGACCGGACTGGAACAAGACAAGATAGTTAGTGAGTACAAGGAAGTGATGGATAGGATCGCCAACTTTGTCGATATCCTCGCGAAGCATGAGCGCATCACAGAGATTCTTACAGAAGAACTTACCGCCATCAAGCAGCAGTTTGGAGACAAGCGCCGAAGTGAGATTGTGATCAGTACTCAGGACCTGAGTATGGAGGACCTGATCGCGCCAGCGGATATGGTGGTGACACTGTCTCACAGCGGTTATATCAAGTCTCAACCGCTGGATGACTATCAAGCACAAAAACGTGGTGGTCGCGGCAAGCAGGCGACAGGGACCAAAGAAGATGACTTTATCGATAATCTGTTCATTGCCAATACACATGATTACATTCTGTGTTTCTCCAGCCGTGGGAGGGTTTATTGGATCAAGGTCTACTCAGTGCCGCAAGGTGGGCGATCGGCCCGTGGTAAGCCGATTGTGAATCTGGTGCAACTGGAGCAGGGTGAGAAGATCAATGCCATCCTTCCGGTCAAAGCATTCGATGAGAACCGCTATATATTCATGGCAACATCCTTTGGTACGGTAAAAAAGACACCTCTATCTGAGTTTTCTAGGCCTCGTTCTAGCGGGATCATCGCAGTCGGTCTGGATGACAGTGATTATCTGATCGGTGTTGCTCTAACCGAAGGCAAGAGCGACGTGATGCTATTTTCGGATGCCGGCAAGGCGGTACGATTTGATGAGGATGACGTGCGACCGATGGGTCGGGGTGCTCGCGGGGTCCGTGGAATGAAGCTGGGTAAGGGGCAGAAGGTCATTTCCTTGCTAGTGGCGGAGAGTGAAGAGCTGGCAGTATTGACCGCGACCGAAAACGGTTACGGTAAGCGGACTCCGATCAGCGAATATACTCGCCATGGCCGTGGTACACAGGGGATGATTGCGATCAAGACCAGTGAACGCAACGGCAAGGTGGTGGCTGCGAGACTGGTCAGACAGGATGATGAGATCATGCTGATTACGACTGGTGGTGTCTTGATCCGTACCCGCGTTAAGGAGGTTCGCGAAATGAGCCGTTCCACCCAGGGGGTCACTCTGATCAATCTCGATAAAGGTGAGAAACTCGCCGGGTTAGAGAGAGTGGTCGAGACCGATGGAGAGTAGCAAGAGATTGCAGGGATAGTGAATGGACCCGATATTTAATTTCAGCGCAGGCCCTGCGATACTCCCTGAGGAGGTATTGCAACAGGCTCGCGAAGAGATGCTCGATTGGCATGGAAGTAGTATGTCTGTGATGGAGATGAGTCATCGCGGGATAGAGTTCATGTCCATTGCAGCGAAGGTCGAATCTGATTTGCGCGAACTGGCGAGTATCCCCGCTAATTATAAGATTCTGTTCCTCTCTGGGGGTGCTTCCAGTCAGTTTGCAATGGTCCCGATGAATCTGTTGCGCGGCAAAAAAAGTGCCGACTATATCAATACCGGAGAGTGGTCGCAGAAGGCCATCAAGGAAGCGAAAAAATATTGCACTGTCAATATTGCCGCTTCATCTGCGGCTGAAAATTTCAGCTGCGCCCCGACACAGGACAGATGGACGCTCGACCCGGCTGCAGCATATGTGCATTACACGCCTAACGAGACCATCGGTGGCGTTGAATTCAACTGGGTGCCAGACGTAGATGCCAACGTACCGCTGGTGTCGGATATGTCTTCTAGCATCTTGTCTCGCCCTCTGGATGTAACCCGGTTCGGACTGATCTATGCAGGGGCGCAGAAGAATATGGGTCCAGCAGGGTTGACCATCGTGATCGTACGAGAGGACCTGCTGGGAGTGACTCTGCCAGGTACCCCGACCATGTTCGACTACAAAATCCACGCCGATAATGATTCTATGTATAACACCCCTCCCACCTATGCAATGTATATCATGGGACTGGTATTGGAATGGTTAAAAAGGAATGGCGGCTTGGTTGCAATGGAAAAGGTCAATATAGCCAAGTCCAAGCTACTGTATGACTTACTCGATACCAGCGATTTTTATCATTGCCCGGTAGCCAAATCCGACCGTTCTCGAATGAATGTACCTTTCACATTGAAAAATGCTGAGCTAGATGGAACATTCCTGCAACAGTCTCAGGAACGTGGTCTGATACAACTAAAAGGACACCGCTCGGTGGGCGGTATGAGGGCTTCAATTTACAATGCCATGCCGATCGAGGGATTGGTTGCGCTAGTAGAATTCATGCGAGAGTTCGAGATTAATCATGCCTGAGCGCGCACATAAGGTCTTCCAGATACTTACGCTCAATGCGATTTCATCGCATGGACTTAAGCATTTTCCGGCCAGCCATTACGTGGTAGGGAATGAAGTTACTCAGCCAGATGCGATCCTGCTGCGCTCTCATAACATGTTAAAGATGGATATTCCTGCCAGTGTCAAGGCGATAGGTCGGGCAGGGGCGGGTACTAATAATGTCCCGGTCAATGACATGAATTTACGAGGTGTAGCGGTTTTCAATGCCCCAGGTGCCAATGCCAATGCGGTGAAGGAGTTGGTGCTGGCGGGAATGCTTTTAGCGTCTCGCAATCTGGTTCCGGCAATTCGTTTTGCTGAGGGATTGAAGGGCGATGATACAGCTCTGCATAAACTGGCAGAGGAAGGTAAGAAGCATTTTGCAGGGATAGAGCTACCGGGACGCACGCTGGGTATCATTGGTTTGGGTGCAATTGGTAGGTTGGTGGCAGATGCGGCGATCCGGCTGGGTATGAGAGTGATGGGATACGATCCGGAGATCACCGTGGATGCGGCATGGCATCTTTCAGCAGAGGTGAAAAAAGCTCAGAGCATCGATGAGTTACTGCACAACAGTGACTTTGTCACACTGCACGTTCCATTATTGGAATCGACTCGCCACCTCATTAATCAGCAGCAAGTACAGAACATGAAGAAGGGCTCGATCCTACTCAACTTCTCGCGTGAGGGAATTGTCGATGAGGACGCTGTTCTGAGGGGGATTGAGTCTGGCAGAATCAAAAATTATGTATGCGATTTCCCCATTCAGAAATTCCAGAATAATGAGTCGGTCATTATGCTGCCACATCTCGGTGCATCCACCCATGAGGCAGAGGAGAATTGCGCAGTAATGGTGGTTAGTCAGATGATGGATTATCTGGAGAACGGAAACATCACCAATACTGTTAATTTCCCGAACGTGACCATGGGACGTGAATCACCCTACCGGATTGCGGTTGCTAATTCTAACGTTCCTAATCTTCTGGGGCAGATCTCTACCACCATGGCAAGTGCCGGTCTTAATATTCACAATATGATGAATAAATCGCGTGGTGAGATGGCCTACACCTTAGTCGATGTGGATAGCCCTGTTCCGCAGCAAACAATTGACGAGATTGCATCGATCCCGGGTGTATTGATGGTCCGCTACTTGCCGATACTGGCCGGGTAATTGTCACCAAGATGAGTTCAAATCAAATGACCAATCAACTCAGTAAATTGCGTGATCAGATAGATTCAATCGACAGCGAGCTGCTTAAATTAATAAGCACACGTGCTGACCTTGCTCGACAGATTGGGCAGTTGAAGAGTGGAGTAGTGTACCGACCTGAACGCGAGGCACAGGTTCTTGAACGGTTAAAAAAATTGAATTCAGGTCCTCTTTCAGATGAGCAAGTCACGCAACTATTTACTGAGATCATGTCGGTATGTCGCTCCCTAGAGGAACCACTGACCGTGGCGTATCTTGGCCCCTGCGGGACTTTCTCTGAAGAGGCAACATTGAAACGCTTCGGCAGTATGGTAACGACATCAGCGTGTGGCTCTATAGACGAGGTATTCCGTAAAGTCGAATCGGGTGAGGCTGGATATGGTGTTGTCCCGGTAGAGAACTCTACCGAGGGTGGAATCGGTCGAACGCTAGACCTGTTGATGCAGACTCCGCTAAAGGTGTGCGGAGAAGTTCAGTTGCCGGTTCATCAGTTTCTATTAGCGAGACATAACGATCTTACGCGAATCAAGAAGATTTACTCACACCCTCAGTCTTTTGCACAATGTCACGAATGGTTAAACGCTAATCTTCCCCAGATATCTGGACCTGCGCGTATTCACTCAGCGAGTAATGCAGATGCCGCCAGGTTAGCCTCAGAAGATGAGTACTCTGCAGCCATCGCAGGGAGAAAGGCGGCAGAGGTGTTTGGTCTTGCCATCTGTAGTGAGAGTATTGAGGATGATCCCAAAAATACAACCCGCTTTTTGGTGATTGGTGCGCAAGATATTGCCGTATCGGGTAAGGACAGGACCTCTCTAGTAATGTCTGTCAAGAATCGTCCTGGAGCGATCCACGAGCTCCTAGAGCCACTGGCACGCTATGGCGTCAGCATGAGCCGTCTTGAATCCCGCCCCTCCCGTACAGGGGGTCTATGGGAGTATGTATTCTTTGTTGATATAGAGGGCCACCAGCAGGATGAGAAGGTTGCACTGGCGCTCACAGGGCTACGAGAGCAGGCCGCATTCTTGAAGGTGCTTGGTTCTTATCCCATGGCATGATCGCATTCTGATCGAATGACCTTACGATTCCAAGATACAAAAAATATGAATATTTGTGACCTCGCGCCAGAATATATTCGAGCCATTCAGCCTTACCAGCCGGGTAAGCCCATCTCTGAGTTGGCACGTGAGATGGGTCTGGATGATCGTTCAATCATCAAGCTCGCATCCAATGAGAACCCATTGGGGCCGAGCCCGCTCGCGCTGGAAGCGATGACCGAAGCGTTGGAGGGGGTTTCATTGTATCCAGATGGAAGCGGTTTCGAGTTGAAGGCGGCCTTATCGAAACGGTATGGAATCAACAGCGATCAGATTGTCTTGGGTAACGGATCTAATGATGTGTTGGAACTTGCTGCCAGGGTATTCTTGAAACCAGGTGCATCGGCGGTTTATTCGCAACATGCATTTGCAGTGTATCCGCTAGTGACACAGGCAGTCGGTGCAAGTGGCATCAAGGTTCCTGCGATGAATTATGGTCATGACCTTGATGCAATGCTTGATGCAATTACACCTGAGACTCGCGTAGTATTTATCGCCAATCCAAATAACCCTACTGGAACATTGTTGACGGCAGCTGATTTGTTGCGGTTTCTGCATCGGGTATCTCCGGATGTGCTGGTGGTGCTGGATGAGGCTTACAATGAATACTTGCCAGATACGGCCAAGGCTGACAGCATCACTTGGTTGACTCGGTTTCCCAACTTGCTCATCACACGCACCTTTTCTAAAGCCTACGGACTGGCAGGGATACGAGTTGGATTCGGTCTAGTAAATGAAGAAGTTGCCGGTTTGATGAACCGAGTACGGCAGCCATTCAATGTAAATAGCATAGGTCTGGTAGCTGCAGTCGCTGCGTTGGGAGATGTGGAATTTGTGAAGCGTTCTTATGCCCTCAACTGGGCGGGGATGATGCAGGTTACAACAGGTCTTCGTCGCCTGAGCATCGAATACATCCCGTCTTATGGGAACTTCATTAGTTTTCGCGTAAAAAGAGGAAATGTGGATGCGATCTATCAGAGCCTACTGAGACAGGGTGTGATTATCCGCCCGATCGGTATCTATGAAATGCCAGAACACTTGAGAGTTACAATTGGTCTTGAGTCGCAGAATCAGAAATTTCTGCAATCACTTGAGATCGCACTAGGAGAATCAGATTGATCATCATAATGGATAGTGGCGTCACTGACGAACAGGTAGACGTAGTAGTAAATAAAATAAAGAGCTTTGGTCTGGATGCCAATATTTCACGTGGTACCGAGAGAACGGTGATCGGTGCGATCGGTGATGAGCGTAAGCTTGAGCCGGAAATGTTTAATAACTTGCCTGGGGTTGAGTACTCCATGCACATCGTCAAGCAGTACAAGATTGTGTCCCGTGAATCACATAAAAATGACTCAGTGATCAATATTGGTGGCAACCGAGGAACTCATTCAGTTGCATTGGGAGGTAACCGGATTGAAGTGATCGGAGGGCCGTGTTCGGTGGAGACTCAGCAGCAGATGGACTTAGCTGCTCAGCAGGTGGCCGATGCCGGTTGTAGATTGATGCGTGGTGGTGCCTTTAAACCACGTACCAGTCCTTACACCTTCCAAGGAAAGGGGGAGGAGGGTCTGGGGATATTTCGCAGAGCTGCGGATAAATATAACT
>CANIWY010000027.1 GCA_947471695.1 Nitrosomonadaceae bacterium | reverse complement strand
TTATGCTACAGATAAAACGACTCTCTTCGACCGATGTCGATTTCGATGCGGCACTGAAAAAGCTGCTTGCTTTTGAAGATTCACAGGACGCGGCGGTAGAGACAACCGTCAACACAATTATTGCGGACATTAGGGCACGCGGAGATGAAGCGCTACTCGAATACACTCGCCGCTTCGACCATTTGGATGCGACCTCGGTCGCTCATCTTGAATTACCTAGAGAGCGTTTGCAAAAAGCCCTGTTGGAATTACCAATAGCTCAGCGAAAACCTCTTGAGCAGGCTGCTGAACGAGTACGCACCTACCATGAAAAGCAGTTATCACAATCCTGGAGCTATACCGAACCCAATGGTACGACGCTTGGTCAGAAAATAACCCCTCTTGATCGGGTCGGTCTATACGTACCAGGCGGCAAGGCATCTTATCCTTCGTCAGTACTAATGAATGCAATCCCCGCCAAGGTGGCTGGGGTAGGTGAACTTATTATGGTTGTGCCGACCCCAGGCGGTGAGAAGAACGAACTGGTGTTGGCAGCAGCGGCGATTTGCGAGGTTGACAGAGTATTCACCCTCGGCGGCGCCCAGGCTGTTGCAGCGCTGGCTTATGGCACCTCGACCGTGCCACAGGTAGACAAAATCGTAGGCCCCGGAAATGCCTATGTAGCAGCCGCCAAGCGCCGCGTGTTTGGCGTAGTTGGTATTGATATGATAGCAGGGCCGTCTGAAATCTTGGTGATTTGTGATGGCAAAACTGATCCAGACTGGATTGCGATGGACCTGTTTTCGCAAGCAGAGCATGATGAAATGGCTCAAGCCATCCTACTCTCTCCCGATGATGACTTCATCGAGGCTGTTGCGGCAAGTCTGGCCCGACAGCTACCCACAATGTCGCGCCAAGCGGTGATACGAACATCTCTCCAAAACCGTGGAGCATTGATTCACGTTCGTGACTTGGATGAGGCCTGCACCATCGCTAATCGGATCGGACCCGAACATCTAGAGTTATCGGTTGATCAACCAGAGAAATGGGCAGAAAAAATTCGACATGCTGGTGCGATTTTTCTTGGGCGCTATACCTCTGAAGCCCTCGGCGACTATTGTGCTGGACCCAACCATGTCTTACCCACTTCACGTACCGCCCGATTCTCATCGCCGCTGGGGGTATATGACTTTCAAAAACGTAGCAGCATCATTCAAGTTTCAGCACAGGGTGCCGCAGAGCTTGGTGCAATTGCTGCTCCCCTAGCTCGGGGAGAGGGTCTGCAGGCGCATGCGATGTCGGCTGAATACCGCTTCAAGGCTCAAAACTAATCCAAGATGAGCTCTACTCCAGACCAGATCATCCGACCGGAAATTCTCTCACTCTCCGCCTACCATGTGCAGCCTGCTAATCGCATGGTGAAAATGGATGCGATGGAGAATCCCTATAATCTGCCACAGTCATTGCGTGATGAGATCGCGCAATTGACAGCAGAGGCACCTCTCAACCGTTACCCTGATGCAAATGCTTCACACCTTAAGGCCCGATTGCGCGAGGCGCTGGATATCCCTCCGGGGATGGATGTCCTATTAGGAAATGGATCGGATGAGATTATCCAGATCATCGCACTGGCCGTAGCCAAGCCCGGCGCAGTGTTACTGAGCGTTGAGCCCGCATTCGTGATGTTCCGCATGATTGCGACTTTCGCAGGTATGCGTTACGCAGGGGTGTTGCTGAAAGACAATTTCACTCTTGATCTGGATAAAATGCTTGCCGCCATCAGCCAACATCAGCCAGCAGTGATCTTCCTGGCCTACCCTAACAATCCCACGGGTAATCTTTTTGACGACGCCTCTATCTTGCAAATTCTTGATGCTGCTCCTGGCTTGGTGGTGATAGATGAGGCCTATCATGCTTTCGCAGATGCGAGCTTTATTGACAGACTTGCACAATACCCCAACCTACTTCTGATGCGCACTCTCTCTAAACTAGGCCTAGCTGGTTTAAGACTAGGACTGCTTATCGGTAGGGCAGAGTGGTTGACACAACTAGAAAAACTGCGTTTACCGTATAATGTGGGGGTTGCTACTCAGTTGATAGCAGAAAGAGTGCTGCAGCATATCGATACCCTGCTGCAACAGGCCTCATCCATTAAAGCCGATCGTGCTGTTTTAGTACGAGCTTTACAAGCAATGGTCGGGGTTGAGGTCTTTCCAACAGATGCAAATTTCATTTTAATACGGACGGCCGATGCTGGCCAAGTGTTTCAAGAACTTAAACAAAGTGGCATACTGATCAAGAATCTCGATGGCTCACATCCGCTGCTGAAAAATTGTCTGCGTGTAACGGTTGGGACCTCCGATGAGAATATCCAATTCCTGACAGCATTGAAGGCCTCGATCAAACAAACAATTAGCTGAAATAAATGCTGCAATCAATCAAACTTAGATAATCATGCGCCAAATACAGATCACCCGAAATACTTTGGAAACCCAGATCAGCGTCAACATAAATCTTGATGGAACTGGTAAAACAATACTGAATACCAGTATCCCGTTTCTTGACCATATGTTGGATCAGGTGGCGCGCCACGGCATGGTGGACCTCGAGATTACCGCTCAAGGGGATTTGCACATTGACGCCCATCATACGGTAGAGGATATAGGCATCACTTTAGGCCAAGCATTTGCACAAGCTATCGGAGATAAGAAAGGCCTGCGTCGCTATGGTCACGCGTATGTTCCCTTAGACGAAGCCTTGTCCCGGGTCGTGGTCGATCTTTCGGGGCGGCCTGGCATGGAGTTTAATGTCAATTTCGTACGTGCCCGCATCGGTGAATTTGACGTAGACCTGACAAATGAGTTCTTCCAAGGTTTTGTTAACCATGCCCTGGTGACACTGCACATTGACAACTTGTCTGGAAAGAATGCTCACCATCAGGCAGAAACTATATTCAAAGCATTTGGCCGAGCACTAAGGGTTGCGATAGAACCCGACCCACGTGCTGTCGGCATAATCCCATCTACCAAAGGTTCTTTGTAACCTCCTTACCTCCCCTTGTAGCATGACTGACATCGCAATCATTGACTACGGCATGGGCAATCTTCGCTCCGTGTCAAAAGCTCTAGAGCACGTTGCCCCTAAGGCAACCGTGGTCATTACTAGCGACCCAGCAGTGGTTCGGCAAGCTTCTCGTGTCGTATTTCCAGGTCAGGGTGCGATGCCTAATTGCATGCATGAAATGGATTCGCGTGGTTTGCGTGATGCAGTAATACATGCCGCTGCTAACAAACCATTTCTCGGCATCTGTCTCGGCTTACAGATGCTGTTTGAAACCAGCGAAGAAGGCAATGTAAAAGGCCTGGGTATCCTGCCAGGAAAAGTACGGCGCTTCCCTGCCGCGGCGGCAATGCATAACGCCGACGGGCAGAAACTCAAGGTGCCACATATGGGCTGGAATCAGGTCCACCAAGCTATCGATCACCCCTTGTGGCATGGAATCAATAACGATGCACGCTTTTATTTCGTACATAGTTACTATGTCGACGCCAGCAACCCTGAGCCGGTAGCGGCCTACAGTTTTTATCCTTTTCAGTTTACTTGTGCAGTGGCAAGAGATAATATTTTCGCTGTCCAGTTTCATCCAGAAAAAAGCCATTCGGCGGGACTGACTCTACTTGGAAATTTTGTGCAATGGGAACCAGCTACCACAAACTAGACCGGTCAGATCTGACCATGAATTTTCTTCAACTATAAAATATTAAACCCTAACAATTTAGCTCCGATTCAAAATGCTAATCATTCCTGCGATAGATCTTAAAGACGGACACTGTGTTCGTCTCAAACAAGGAGTAATGGAAGAGGCCACTGTGTTTTCAGAGAGCCCCGCGTCCATGGCTGAGCATTGGTTGCAGCAAGGTGCACGTCGCTTACACTTGGTGGATCTAAACGGGGCATTCGCAGGAAAACCAAAGAATGGACTGGCAATCCGTGCCATTGTCGAAACTGTCGGCGACAGAATTCCGATTCAATTGGGCGGCGGGATCCGCGATCTTGAAACCATCGAACGATATCTAGATGATGGCATCACCTACGTTATTATAGGAACTGCAGCGGTGAAGACACCCGGGTTCCTGCATGATGCCTGCTATGCCTTTCCTGGTCACATCATGGTCGGACTGGATGCGAAAGATGGCAAGGTAGCGGTCGACGGCTGGTCCAAGGTCACCGGTCACAACGTGATTGATTTGGCCAAGAAGTTCGAAAATTATGGGGTCCAAGCGATCATCTATACCGACATCGGTCGAGATGGCATGCTCAGTGGCGTCAATATCAAGGCTACCGTGGATATGGCTAGAGCACTCACCATCCCCGTCATTGCCAGCGGAGGCATCACCAATCTCGATGATGTCAGAGCGCTTTGCGAAGTCGAGTCGGAAGGCATCATGGGGGCCATCACTGGACGCGCTATTTACGAAGGCTCCCTAGACTTCAGGGCGGCACAGGAGTTAGCCGATACTCTAGGCACCAGTCCTTAAGCCAACAATCTCCTCAACAATTTATTATCGTAGACCCATGAGACTGGGACAGTTAAGTTCAGTTATTTACTTACCTGCACGCCTCTGTGTCTCTGCTTACCTTTAGGGTAGAAGGTCTTTAGTCTTATGGGTCTCGCCAAACGTATTATCCCCTGTCTCGACGTAACCAATGGTCGCGTGGTCAAGGGTGTCAACTTCGTAGCCCTTCGGGATGCGGGTGATCCCGTTGAGATCGCACGCCGCTACGATGAACAAGGAGCTGATGAGCTAACATTCCTAGACATCACCGCCAGCTCTGACAATCGTGACATTATTCTACGTATCATTGAAGAAGTTGCGGCTCAAGTCTTCATCCCGCTCACTGTGGGAGGGGGAGTTCGTGAAGTGGGGGATGTACGCAGGCTATTGAATGCTGGCGCTGATAAGGTCAGCATCAACACATCGGCTATTCAGAATCCTCAATTAGTGGCAGATGCCGCAGGCCATTATGGCTCTCAGTGTATCGTGGTAGCAATAGATGCTAAGAAAGTGAGCGGTATGGGTCCTGATACGAACCGTTGGGAAGTATTCACCCATGGCGGACGCAGAGCTACCGGTCTCGATGCAGTGGAATGGGCAGTGAAAATGCAATCTCTGGGTGCAGGTGAAATTCTATTGACCAGTATGGATAGAGATGGGACCCACAATGGTTTTGATCTGGGGCTCACTCGCACGGTATCAGATGCATTGGACATACCGGTCATTGCCAGTGGTGGCGTGGGCAATCTCCAACACCTAGTGGACGGTGTAATACAGGGCCATGCAGAGGCGGTGCTTGCAGCAAGCATATTTCATTACAGTGAATATAATATCCGGCAGGCTAAGGAGTATATGGCGCAACATGGGATTGAAGTTAGGCTATAGTGTTAAAATCAAAATCGAGAGGTCTTTCCACCAATCTTGGATCCTGAATCTATGTCTGCTACTTGGCTCAACAAGGTAAACTGGTCCGATGACGGGTTGGTAACGGCAGTTGCTCAGGAGGCTGATAGCGGCCAGGTATTAATGGTCGCCTGGATGGACCGCGAAGCATTACGCCTCAGCGTAGAAACAGGCGAGGCGGTATACTGGTCACGCTCCCGCAAGAAGCTCTGGCACAAAGGTGAAGAATCCGGTCACGTCCAAAAAATAAAGGAAATCCGTATGGATTGCGATGGCGATGTTTTGCTGCTAACGGTTCAGCAGGCTGGTGGTATTGCCTGTCATACCGGTAGACATAGCTGCTTCTACAACCATCTAAAAAATAGCCAGTGGGTGGTTGCTGAGCCGGTAATCAAGAATCCTGAAGAAATCTACAAAAAATGACAGAATCGACGATTCTCTGCCGCCTGGCAGAAACCATTGAATCTCGCAAGAATGGTGACCCTGCTACTTCGTATGTCGCAAAATTGCTACATGAAGGAAATGACAAGATACTCAGAAAAATAACGGAAGAGGCCACAGAAACACTATTAGCTGCGAAAGACTGTGACAAGGAGCATATCGTACGCGAGACTGCAGACCTGTGGTTCCATTGCTTAATATTGCTCGCGCATCATGGCCTAGGACCGAACGATGTGCTGAATGAACTACAGCGGCGTGAAGGGGTTTCCGGAGTAGCCGAGAAGGCATCTCGGGAAACCGGATAAAAATGGAAGACTGCTTATTCTGCAAAATCATAAGGGGGGAAGTACCCTGTAACAAGGTATACGAGGATGCAGAGGTACTCGCATTTCATGACATCCATCCAGCAGCACCGATACATTTCATGCTGATACCCAAGTTACATATCTCTTCATTGACTAAGATTGAGGACCAGCACCGCGATTTACTCGGCAAGATTATGCTACTGGTACCAAAATTAGCGCAGGCTCAAGGCTGCACAGACGGCTTTCGCACAATTATCAATACGGGGCGGGTAGGTGGACAGGAAATTTATCACCTTCATATCCATATTATCGGTGGCATCGAATGTTTACCTGTAATGTTTCATCACCAGAGATAGGGGAGTAAATGATGGGGACATTCAGCATCTGGCATTGGCTGGTAGTTCTGGTGATTGTCGTTTTGATATTCGGCACCAAGAAACTGCGTAATCTCGGTAGCGATCTAGGGAGTGCAGTGAAAGGCTTCAAAGAGGGTGTGAAAGGTGCTGATGAAGAAAATACCCCCCCCCCACAACAGATGAGCGGTCAAACCATCGAGGGCGAGGTCAGCGACAAGTCACAATCAAAATCATGATAGCTACAACTGGTCGAACCACTCGACAGGTAAAAATCTAACCCCTAGATACTGCCCTTCGTCCACGACCCGCACAAAAAATGTTCGATATCAGTTTCGCTGAAATACTGATCATAGCAATCGTAGCGCTGATCGTGGTGGGCCCGCAGCGACTCCCCAAGGTAGCCCGGACCTTGGGGTATTTATTCGGACGTGCGCAACGTTACGCAGACAATATCAGAAGTGATATTCGACATGAAATGGAACTAGAAGAGCTGAAGAAACTAAAAAATTCGATGCGGGAAGCCACCCATACTTTTGAAGATGCGATTCAACAGGAAATAACGAAGACTCCAGCAGTTTCTGTACCACCAGAAATCGTGACAGAGGGCAAGTCATTGACGGAATTCAACACTACCCAAGTTGATCCAGCATCTCAACTGAATCTGAGGGCAGATGATGCCCCCGGGAAGCTGCCACACGATGCCGGTAATGCAACTTTCAAATAACGTGCTCCATGCTGGTGCGGATCACTACAACCGTGTCGGCAACTATTGACCTGCCCCGTGATGACATGAGCACTGAAGACACCTTCATTTCACATCTGATGGAATTGCGCACCCGGTTGATCCGTGCATTCGGAGTTCTAGCGCTGGGATTTCTGCCCTGTGCCTATTATGCACGGGAACTTTACTCGCTTCTGGCACATCCCCTTCTGGAACAACTACCACAAGGTGGGCAAATGATTGCCACGGAAATTGTCACCCCGTTCTTTGTTCCGATGAAAGTAGCAATGATGGCTGCTGCGGTCATCACATTGCCGCACACGCTCTACCAGGTGTGGGCCTTTGTTGCGCCGGGGCTATATTCACACGAAAAACGCATGGTACTACCGTTGGTTCTTGCTAGCAGTTTCCTATTTGTCTGCGGCATGGCATTTGCCTACTTCGCCGCACTACCATTGGTATTCGAGTTCATCACCCATTTTGCACCTGAAGGGGTGGCGGTAATGACAGATATCGGCAAGTATCTCGACTTTGTCCTAGCCATGTTCATCGCTTTCGGCGTGACTTTTGAAGTACCGGTACTCGTTGTAATGCTGGTCAGAATGAACGTTATTTCAATTGCCAAATTAAAAGATATACGTAGCTACATCCTGGTTGGGGCATTCGTGGCTGGTGCGATCTTTACCCCACCCGATGTGGTCTCTCAATTCATGCTGGCAGTACCACTTTATCTACTCTATGAACTGGGTATCCTTGCCGCAGGTTTCATGGGGAAACCTTTACCAGTTAAAAGCTGTCAGTTTACGAGTGACGAAGAAAAGAAACAGAATTGAAATGAAACCGAGGTCAAGGAAAGCCGTTAAATCCTAAAGCAATTGGTTAGGGGCATCTCTAGCGCTATTCCATCGTATTCTGATCTAATTCCTGCGGAGATGGCTTAGGCCGTTTCCCAACCCTTATTTTGACAACTTTCTCCGCCTGGCTACGCACCACTGTAATCGCTCCAATTTCTCCCGGAGGAAGTGCTGCGATCAGATTAAGCATGACTGACGAATCATTGACCGCTTTACCGTTCACTGCCACCACGATATCTCCGGGTTTCATTCCAGCATTATCGGCGGGGCCGCCCTTAAGTACTCCCGCAATCAATGCACCATCGTCGTTGGCACGCTTAAATGATTCCGCCAATTCTGGAGTCAAATCTTGCACCTCTACGCCTATCCAGCCACGTGTCACCCCTCCCGTTTGAATGATCTGTTCCATTATCTGCTTGGCAGTATTGGCAGGAATTGCAAAGCCAATACCAAGTGATCCGCCATTTGGGGAAACAATCGCCGTATTAATACCGATCAGATTTCCAGAAGCATCCACCAATGCTCCACCAGAATTCCCTGGATTAATAGCAGCATCGGTCTGAATAAAGTTCTCAAAAGTATTAATGCCCAGATGCGACCTTCCCAGTGCGCTGATAATGCCCATAGTTACAGTCTGTCCAACACCAAACGGGTTGCCGATGGCAAGCACCATATCGCCTACCTTGGCGTGATCTGAATGTCCAAAAGTCATAGCCGGCAGCTCTCCCATATTGACCTTTATAACAGCAAGGTCAGTCTCTGGATCCGAACCGATGATGCGCGCCCTAGCTTTTCTGCCATCCATCAGCGCAATATCGATCTCATCCGCGGCCTCAACCACATGATGGTTGGTAAGGATATAGCCTTCTGGACTTACGATTACACCGGAGCCAAGACTTGATGCACGCCTGGACTGCGATTCGAAACGATCCCCAAAGAAACGTCGAAACATGGGATCATCCAGCAGCGGATGGGCTGCTACCTTAACTTCTTTACTGGTAAAAACATTCACTACTGACGGAGTTGCGATTTGAACGGCATCACTAAAGCCACCAGGCTTGGATGTACTATCACGGATAGCTTCCTTCAGCGTCACCATACCGACATGATTACCCTGAGACAGTAGCTCAGGGCGCAAGGTAGAGACAACAAACAATACCGCAAGAAATACCGTTACTGTTTGTGCGAAAATTAACCAGAGCTTATGCATAATTTTATCTAGATTTCGGTACCAGAATAATTTCCATAAAAAACAGAAGGAAACATTGATGCGACTCAACGAACTTGAAATCTACTTGAATCAATTGCTCGACGTTAGCCATATACATGATTATTGCCCAAATGGGCTGCAAGTGGAAGGCCAAAGCGAGGTACGTAAGCTGGTTACCGGTGTAACTGCCTCATTTGATTTTCTACAAGCTGCTGTGGCCGCGGGTGCGGATGCCGTGTTGGTGCATCACGGTTATTTCTGGCGCGGTGAGAATCAATGCTTAACCGGCAGGAAACGCCGTCGCATTGCACTACTGATAGAAAACAATCTCAGCCTATTAGCCTATCACCTGCCGCTAGATACTCATTTGGAGTTGGGTAATAACGCGCAACTTGGACACAGGCTAGGCCTCATCGAGACTGGTCGTTTTGGCGAACAGAGTATTGCTACACAGGGGACTCTGCCTCAAGCTATGACGTTGAAAAATTTTGGACTGAACATAGAGCAGCTATTGTCACGAAGCCCTCTGGTGATTGGTGATCAAAAAAAACCAGTACACCAGGTAGCTTGGTGTACTGGCGCAGCTCAGAATTATTTTGATGAGGCGATTCAGTTAGGTGTGGATGCATTTATCACCGGTGAAATTTCAGAGCAGAATGTACATGCCGCACGTGAATCCGGTGTTGCCTTCATTGCGGCTGGACATCATGCCACCGAGCGTTATGGTGTCCAGGCATTGGGAGATCATGTGGCACAGAAATTTGGGATTTCCACACAATTCATCGATCTGGACAACCCGGTATGAACAAGATTGCCATAAATAGAAAGAATAGCGGCTTCACTATTATGTCTAGGGCTCTCTGCGTAAACTCGTTACACAGATATAAATAGGAATAATCATGGGGCAGATGCCGCTACAAGGAATAAAAGTAATTGAAATGGGAACACTCATTGCCGGGCCATTTGCAGCAAGATTAATGGCGGAATTTGGCGCAGAAGTTATCAAGATTGAATCGCCCAAAGATGGCGACCCTCTGAGGCAATGGCGCAAACTACATGATGGCACATCATTATGGTGGTATGTGCAGTCACGAAACAAGAAATCAGTAACTATCAATCTCAAAAAAGAAGCCGGTCAAAAAATTATCAGGGAACTGGTTAAGGATGCCGATCTTGTCATAGAAAATTTTAGACCGGGTGTGATGGAAAGCTGGAATTTAGGCTGGGATCAACTTAGCCTAATCAATCCAGGGCTCATAATGGTACGAATCTCTGGGTATGGACAAACAGGACCATACCGAGACCGCCCTGGATTTGGCGCGATTGGAGAATCCATGGGCGGCCTACGTCACCTCACCGGCTACCCTGAACAGGCACCGGTAAGGGTAGGAGTGTCCATAGGTGACTCCATCGCCGCAATGCATGGCGTAATGGGTGCATTGATGGCCTTGCACCAGCGTACTACAGGCGATGGCAAGGGTCAGGTGGTGGATGTAGCATTATATGAATCGGTATTTAATCTTATGGAAAGCCTACTACCGGAGTACGGAATGTTTGATTTCATCCGGAATCGTAGCGGCGCAGCCCTCCCCGGCATTACCCCATCAAATACATATCCATGCCGTGACAAGAAGTACGTGGTGATTGGGGCTAATGCCGACAGTATTTTTAAGAGAATGATGATGGCTATCGGCCGCAATGATCTTGCCAATGATCCAGAGCTCGTACATAACGATGGGCGGGTACCGCGTACCAAAGAACTTGATGAAGTGATTGCAGCATGGACAATGCAGCATAATCTGGATGAAGTTCTTGATGCTCTCGGCAAGGCAGAAGTGCCCGCAGGAAAAATCTATGATATCGCTGATATCGTCAATGATCCACACTACCAAGCTCGGGGGATGATTCAGCAGTTTGAGCTATCAGATGGGTGTTCGGTAAAGTTACCTGGAATTGTTCCAAAACTGTCAAGAACACCAGGACAAGTCCGTTGGATTGGTCCAAAACTTGGTGCTCATACCGCAGAAATCCTCTACAGCTTGGGATATAACAAAGCAGCGCAAGATGCATTAAAAGCAGAAGGAATAGTTTAATCGCTACACAGGTGCGAATAAGAAGAATCTGTTTAAGATTACAGTACCATTATAAAACCGGGATCCCCTTGATATATCATGGGGATTGAGGGTATTTAAGGTGGCATTTTAAGAGAAGAACAGAGAATATAACCCACGTGAATTTCTGCCGCAAATTTCTTGACAGGTAAAAGGGGAGGGGTTAGGCTACGAGGGTCGTTGGAATGGGCTATGAAGGGACTTGTGAAGTCCTAAACGCCCAAGAATCACATAATAAATAACT
>CANIWY010000026.1 GCA_947471695.1 Nitrosomonadaceae bacterium | reverse complement strand
TGGCATATCACTGTCAAGAAACCTGCCAACACGGCGAGTAGCGCACTGGCCGTCGATGGCTTAAGAAAGACCCAACCCACTGCCATCATGGTCAGAACTGGATTAAATGCATACAGACCCAATTCAATCAGACCTTGATTCGCTCCTAATGCGAGTGGGAATCCAACACCTATCACCGCACCCCCAAAGGCTAAGATCGCGCCACGCAGTGAGACTATTGCGATCCCAATCAAGAACAGAATACCTACAATAACACTATCTGCAAACATTACTTCAGCAACACCCTTGGTTATTGAGGTAAACCACATATCAACCGGTATTCCTTGAGCAGCAGTAATCGCGCTAGGGATGCCCGGTGCGGGCAAGAGCGCCCCACGGGTGAAGCCTTCGAATGAATAAACAGCCACCATGAACATCCAGCATGTCAGCACGAAGGGACTCGTCGAGGCTGGGATCTTATATGGGCCAAGAATCCGCATAAAGGCGGCCAGTACTACGGTCGACAGAATTGATCCTAGAACTACATAGAGCCAGAGCTGAGGTGTATTCTCCAAAAACAAGAAGAGGCAAGGACCTACAAGTGTTCCATTAAATCCATAAAGACCGGCATCAATGTCATCATCTGAGAATCCGAGTACATACGCCGCCACGGTACTACTCACCACCCCTACTGTGGCAGCAATGCCCGCAGTGATGCCGCCGATATATAAAGCCACTAAAAAAATTAGCCCCGTGACCGCGTTACAACAAAAAAATACCTGACCAACGCCCCTTAAGATTACTCGGAGTGGGTGTGGTATTGCTTTATCAATTGAGTCTGCCCATTGCATAATAAACCCCCCTATAAATTATTTAAATAAATACGTAATAAACAATTACTTTAGGCAACTGCACGTTCATTTTTTGTTTCATCGAGCAAGCCATGCTTAACTATAAAGTCAACAATCTTGTCGACCCCTTCACCTGTATGCATGTTGGTGAAGACGAAGGGTCGATCACCCCGTTGTTTCTTTGCATCCCTGTCCATTATTTCTAGGTTTGCGCCGACATAAGGAGCCAGATCGATCTTATTAATAACGAGTAAAGCTGCACGTGTAATTCCAGGTCCACCCTTACGTGGAATCTTCTCCCCAGCAGCAACATCAATTACAAAGATGGTCAGGTCAGATAGCTCAGGACTAAAGGTAGAGGCCAAGTTATCCCCACCCGACTCAATCAAGATTAGATCAAGGTTCGGGAAATCTTTCGACATCCGCGAAATCGCTTCCAGATTAATCGATGCATCCTCTCTGATCGCGGTATGCGGGCATCCACCCGTTTCAACACCCATCAACCTTTCAGCAGGTAATGCATTCGCCCTCAGAAGAATTTCCATATCCTCTTTGGTGTAAATGTCATTTGTGATCACTGCCATGTCGTAATGGTCACGCATCTTTTTACTCAGCGCCTCACACAGAGCGGTCTTTCCAGACCCAACAGGACCACCGATTCCAACACGCAACGGATTCAGTTTAATAGACATATTTTTACCTTTTAATGAGTAGGATTTAGGAACGATAGATACGGCTGTACTGAACTTCATGTTGCATGGACAATAATGACAATCCTGGTGCCCAGTTCGTTAACTCTTCATCCCCGAGGCTTTCTGCCTGAAGGGCCGCATTCTCAATTGCAGAATGTAGGGAGAACAATAAATGTTGTCCTGCTCTCTGTCCCAACGGAACCGATTTAACGCACACGAGTACTTGGTTCTCAATCATTGAAAACAACATCCCACGGAGCGCCTCTTCATGCGGTATCGATAGCGCCACAGTTGCGCACGCAAATGCACTGGGCAAGGATAAGTCTGTCTGTGCAGTTAAAATGTTAAGCAGAGACTCATCAACCAATTTAAGATCCGTAAGCAGATTTCCCAGGGAGAACCCCATCTGAACAGTTTCAGCACGTAGTTCAGACGTATCACGTGCCGCGATAAAACACTCGCCCCAATTAATGACTGTTGCTATATCTCTTGCCTCATAGGCCTTCATTAATCGCAAGAGGATCGGAGCTTCAAAGTCAGAGACGATTCTTAATGAATCAATGATCCATTCACGTGCTGTGTCTTCATCTTTAACAGTACCTCGATCGATGGCCGACTCCAGTCCTTGCGAATAGGTATAGGCACCGATCGGTAGAGATGGGCTTGATAACTGTAATAAGGATAATAGTTTTTTCTGATTCATTTTATGGATTACGACTTATCGGATGGACGGTGAATCTTCTGACGTACTGGGATCGGCGCCAGTGGTCCATGAGCATGGCCATGGCCATGCTCATGATCGCTATGGGTTTCGCCACCGTGGTCATGTTCACCACCACCACTACCACTATAGGCGCCAGACTCAGGCTCAAATTGCTCGCACTCTTCAACTACCGTTGCACCCAATCCCTCTAACATCCACTTCAAGACGGAGTCCTGCGCGATGCGGATAAACCCATCACCGATCTGGGTTTGCGTATGGCGATTGCCAAGATGAAAGGCACAACGAAGCAGTTTGTGAGGGGTCTCACAGCTTACCTTGTATGTTGGTTCTTGGGCGGCAATAATCTGTACTACGTTGCCACTCTCACCTGTCAGCAGGTCATTATTACGGAGCACGGTTCCACGGGTTGTAAAGATCCCAACCTCTTCACCCGATGCTAGGGCTGTACGGAGTCGACAGTTTTCACGCAACTCATATGGCAATACCAGCTTTGCATATATTGTATGTGCATGATCAACCTTGCTATTCAAGATAAGCATTTACAGCCCTTTAAAAAATTTATTAAATTGAAATGAGATTCAATTTATTTAGAATTGGTTAGAAGGTACACACTCACTTCTAGTTAGACATATAACAGGTGATACTAAGAACGGTCGACCGCTTTTATGCGATCGACCGAACCATCAAACAACGTCTAGAACAAGAAATACTTCTGCGTCATCGGCAGAGTCTTCACTGGTTCACAGGTCAGCAACTCACCATCGGCCCGTACTTCATATGTTTCTGGGTCAACTTCCATCTTAGGGAGCGCGCTATTGTGAATCATGTCCTTCTTGCGAAGATTACGGGTATTCTTGATTGGGATAATGTTCTTATCCAATCCCAATCTGTTAGCAATACCATCATCAATCGAAGCTTGCGATGCAAATGTGAAGCATGATGTCTTGATGCCACCACCAAATCCACCAAACATGTAACGGTAGTGAACTGGTTGCGGTGTTGGAATTGAAGCATTTGGATCACCCATCAGTGAAGCAGCGATCATGCCGCCCTTCAGAATCATTGAAGGCTTAGCTCCAAAGTGAGCAGGTCTCCAAAGAACCAAATCCGCATACTTACCAACTTCAATCGATCCGAGCAGATGTGAAATACCATGAGTAATTGCTGGATTGATCGTGTACTTGGCTACATAACGCTTTGCACGGAAGTTATCGTTTTTAGCGGTATCTTCTTTCAATGCGCCACGCTGAGTCTTCATCTTGTGTGCGGTTTGCCATGTGCGCATAACCACTTCACCGATACGACCCATCGCTTGTGAATCAGAAGACATCATGGAGATTGCACCGATATCATGCAGGATGTCTTCTGCTGCGATCGTTTCCTTACGGATACGAGACTCAGCAAAGGCCAGATCCTCAGCGATATTGGCATGCAAGTGATGGCAAACCATCAACATGTCAAGATGCTCATCCAGGGTGTTGACTGTGTAAGGACGGGTTGGATTGGTTGATGAAGGCAGTACATTATCTTGACCGACAACTGCGATAATGTCTGGAGCATGACCACCACCAGCACCTTCTGTGTGGAAGGTATGGATGGTTCTATCCTTCATTGCAGCGATAGAATTCTCCAGATAACCACCCTCGTTGATGGTGTCGGTATGAATAGCAACTTGCACATCATACTTATCAGCAACGTTCAGACAGTTATCAATTGCAGCGAAGGTGGTACCCCAATCTTCGTGAAGCTTCAGACCACAAGCACCGGCTAAGACTTGCTCTTCCAGAGGAGTTGGCAAGCTCACATTACCCTTACCAAAGAAGCCTTGATTCATCACAATGCCATCAGATGCTCTGAGCATTGAATGGATATGCCAAGGTCCTGGTGTGCAAGTCGTAGCAGCTGTACCTACAGCTGGACCTGTTCCACCGCCGAGCATGGTCGTAATACCATTCATCATTCCATCTTCCGCTTGTTGTGGCGAAATAAAGTGAATGTGGGTATCTATACCACCTGCAGTAACGATCAAGCCTTCACCTGCAATAATTTCAGTTGCACCACCGATGTTCATGGTGACGTTAGGTTGAATATCTGGATTACCGGCTTTACCTATGGAAGCAATCTTGCCGTTCTTGATACCGATATCAGCCTTAACAATGCCCCAATGATCCAAAATAACGGCATTGGTGATGACGGTGTCCATTACATCAGCATGATTCCGCTGAGATTGACCCATACCATCACGGATTACCTTACCGCCACCGAATTTAACTTCTTCGCCGTAGGTAGTGAAATCCTTTTCGATTTCAATAATAAGCTCGGAATCAGCAAGACGCAGCCGATCACCGGTTGTTGGCCCCATCATTTCGGCATAGGCCTGACGGGAAATTTTAAAAGTCATGTTTTTTCTCCTTCAAGAATTGTTGACGATGCGTCGTTATTTAAGTTTACCCATCACTTTCTGATTGAATCCGTATACAACGCGATCCCCTGCCAACTCAACAACCTCGACAGTGCGTGACTGACCCGGTTCAAAACGAACCGATGTACCTGCCATGATGTTCAAACGTGTACCGTATGCACTTTCACGATCGAACTTCAATGCAGAATTTGCCTCATAGAAATGAAAGTGTGAACCGACTTGCACCGGACGATCACCCCCATTAGAAACTGCCACGTTCTTGGTCTTGCGACCAACATTGATTTCGATTTCACCAGGCTGAACAAACATTTCCCCTGGAATAATTGGATTAGCCATATTAATCTCCTCGTCTCTAAACTGTTTAGACTATTGGGTTGTGAACGGTTACCAGCTTGCTGCCATCTGGAAATGTCGCCTCGATCTGAATATCAGGAATCATTTCTGGGATGCCTTCCATTACATCGGAACGCTTCAAAACTTTTCTTCCTGCTGACATGAGTTCAGCTACAGTACGTCCATCGCGCGCACCTTCCAACATTGCAGCAGTAATTAGTGCAATTGCTTCCGGATAGTTCAGTTTCAGCCCGCGTGCCTTACGTCTTTCAGCGATTAAACCGGCTGTGAAGATCTGAAGCTTGTCCTTTTCTCTTGGTGTAAGATCCATAACTTTCTCCTTTGTTAGAAAAAATAACTGTTTGATACTTAACTAATTGCTGACACTTAAAAAACCCACGTACCACTTTCTACTTAACAACAAAAATGCCACCCAAGGGTGACATCATGTATTCCACATCCGGGGCACCATCGCCTGACGATTTATCATCGCTGGGCGGAGTAAACCCCACATACCTAGTAGCATTCGACGAGCCACCTCACTTGAATTACCTAGATAGCGGGCAACTACGACCGACTTCAATTGAGTAACACCCACCAAGCCCACACCCTCAGTAATCGAGCCCGCAGTCTCCCGCATTTCGCTGATCAATGAGGCGGGTACAACCTTTCCAACAGCAATGAGCGTTGCAAAGACAGTATTGCCATCAAGGCCCAAAGGACTCTTCATGGCAGGACCCTCTCCCAACACCCTGAACTGTTCGTGCCAGATCAGCTGATTCTCGCTTCGAATGGTGTAACGTGAATTGATCTGACCATTCGTGAATGTCTCTCCAGATGCAGTCCGACCAAAGCAGAGTATCTCGCTGCCGATATACGTTGCATCCTTCTCTAGAGAAACCTGATGATCAAGCTCCACATGAGCATTATTAAAAAATATTGTCTCCTGCGGCACCCACTCAAGCGACCCATGAGAACCCACCTCAAGCTTTACCTTCTGACGTGAGATATACCCATTCGCCTTGTACCACTTAGCAGCACCCGGCGTTGTGCATTGAGCGATCGCTGATTTACCTACATGAGCCGTGATCTCTAACTGATCTCCTCCAACAACTCCACCCGGAGGATGCACCATAACCACCTGACATACCTCAGGGCCCTCTTGGTAGAGGGGCTTCTGGATAATTAAAGGACCATAGTTCTCACGTTCAAACAACCTGGTCGCACCCTGGTCCTCACCAAACTTCATCAGAAGACGCGCCTCTAGCGGCACCTTAACCGGCGGCACTGCTACCTTCGCCGATGATACGGGCTGTAGAGGGGAAATATGATGTTCCGGGGTCACCTTAGAATGCGTCACGCCAGAATCTTTCATATGGGTTGCTTGTTTCATTTTTGTATTAGCTCTTAAATTATGTGATTTTGATTAGACTCGGTCTCACGTTCTTGAATCAAATAATCCTGATACTCAAGAACGTGTCCCGCGTCTCAATCTTTACATCTGTAGCTGGAATGCCAATCTGAACTCATCTTGTACTGGATTCAACCCTGAACCAGGTGCGTACTGGGCGAAATTACTTGAGATATTGCCACGACGCCAGAATGCTGAGATACGGGCATTGAATCCATCAATGATGTAGTTCGCACCGGCCTCAACTTCGGTACGGTTCTTTGTGGCATCAGGTTGGATGCTGGTATAGCGACCGTAAGGTTGTAATTGACCAATGCCGATCTTGGTGGGCAAAAGGTGAAGACCCGTTACCGACCAGGATTGCCCGGCGAATACGCACGTATTGCAACCACCACCAAACTGCGGATTATTGGTTGTATCAGTTGCTGCTGCGGCCTTGTCATAGCTCGCATAGAAACGCTTGTATTCACCATTCACTGTCAGAACACCCAGATTGTTTGGCAATACTTTTTCCATCAAGACGTCGGCCACAGCACCTAGAAAATCGCTGCGTACATTCGTCGAGCCTGCGCCGTTGTGCTGGTAATTAGAACCAACTGCTACTGCCAGAATATCGCCAGCCTTACCGAAGTAGGTGCTGCTGGTGTAGTAGCCAGGGTTATTTTCTGGATTCCAGAAGTTGTATGTAAGACGACCCGCGATGGAGGCACCTTCAGTTCCACCAGTTCCGTTCACGCTCGCGCCGCGGTAAACACCCCCGGCGTAGCCCAACGTTCCCTTAATGAATCCTGGTTCTACAGAACCGAATAAGGTACCACCGTCATCACGACCATACCGACCTGCACCACCCTGACCAAAATGACCGCTCTGATCTTGTGGGAAAAATGGGGTTCTGAATGCATCATGAGTTGCCTGGTAGAATGGACCACTCAATTCTCCCCGCTCTGTTGGAACCAACATCCGTCCGCCCCAGAAGTTCAGGTATCGGTTGTATTCAACCTTACCAATCGCATCAAGAACGCTGTACATAACGCTAGTACTATTACATGAAAAACACTCGGTATTGACTTCGAATTTAAGGTACTTATGAACCTGACCATTCAAATAAAGCCGAGCATTATCGGTGCTGTAGGTTGTAGGGGCACTTCCATTCGTGGCACCCAGATTATTCCAATTGCCCGATCCACGATACCCAAATCCGAGACTGACCCATCTGTTCTCGTCGAGTTGTAATTTAGGGCCGCTTGGGACCTTAATATCCAACGCGCTCGCTAACGGTGATAGCTGCACAAAAAATACAGCCGCCAATGCAAGTAGGAACCCTCTGATTGAGAAAGACCCAGCCTGCTTGATACGTTCATTTGTTACTGAACTTTCTTGAATCTGCATTGAATGATCGTTGTTCAATTTAATACCTCCCATAAAAACTTCTTGCGACTAATGAATAAAAATTGCTATGTAAAAAAATTACACTTTCATTACACGTTGACATAATTCCTCATCTCTCAGCAAAAGTCTCGTTTTCTATCCCCCATTTAAAAATAAACAGTATTACGACGTGAGAATTATTCATACGGTTTTGCAATTAGGCTATAACCATTATGGGCCGGGCATCTTCAGTCTAAGGCAATTTAAGAAGCAATGATAAAATCTGGCATTTCTGGTTCAAAAAATGATCAAAATAGGGATCCTGGGATGCAATAACGACATTTAAAAATAAACAAACTATAATGTTAGCGTTCCACACCCCTCTCAAGCTCACTAATGGGCTGTATGGAAGGGGCTTTACCTCACATCCAGTCAAAAACCATCACTATTCATGAGACCGCAAATCATCAAGGACAAATGACAACTTTCCGAACGAGTAATTTGGCAGTTTTGCTTCAAAATCAAGAGCAGACCTAAATGCACTACTTCGTCGAGATTAAGTCAGCCTTTCCTGAGCGACGCTGACGCATCAGCATCCCCTCTTGAATGGACTTAACAAACCATATCAAGCAAAACAGCAATGCGCCGAATAAAACAATGGTCGCCCCTGATGCGGTATTAAAAATGTAACTCAGATAGATGCCTACAACGCCTGACACAGCTCCGATCGTCAACGAGTAGATCAACATCCGTCCAAAGCTGTCAGTCATGAGACGAGCTGTAGCTGCCGGTGTGATGAGTGCTGCCGCGATCATCGTGACACCCACGATATTCATGGAGGCGATGATTGCGAGGGTAAGAAGGACTGAAAAAACCAATTGCATTACATCAGTCTTTATACCAAATACTTTGGCCGCCTCATTATCGAAAGTAGAAAAGAGCAATGGACGGTACAAAAGAAAAATGATTGTCAGAGTCGCGATTGTGACGAGAGAGATGATTAATAAATCATCCTCGCCGATCCCCAAGATATTCCCAAATAAAGCAGCCTCAAAACTCTGGTTGAAGCTTGTCCCCTGACTGATGATAACAATACCCAGAGCAAACATGGCAGTCGTTACAATCCCAATAGCAGCATCCAACTTAATTCTGCCACTTCTCGTGACCCGATTGATCAGTAGCGCTGAGAGTAGGCCCATCGCGCCAGCACCTGCATAGAAGTTAAGATTAAATGTAAACCCCACCACCGCACCGCCGAACGCTGCATGAGAGAGCCCATGACCGACGTAGCTCATTCCGCGAAGAATGACATATGTTCCAATTAATCCACATGAGACCCCTACCATCAGCGCAGCTAACAGGCCATGTCGGAAAAACTCATAACCCAATGGCTCAAGAAGAAAATCGATCATTAGTTCTGGGTTGCTGGGTATAAGGGAGAGTTATTGGTGATTAGGAAGTGATCGTCATGCTTAACGATCACGATATCCCCTCCGTATGTCTTATCGAGAATGTCATTCGTAAAGATATCTCGCGGATGTCCCTGAGCGATCAGACCATTATTGAAGCAGATGATCCAGGGGAGATGTGACGCGACCGCGTTTAGGTCGTGTGTTGTCAATACAATGGTCACTCCCTGAGTATTGATATCTGCGAGAAGGTGCAGTATCTGATGCTGAGTCTTAATATCAACGCCCGAAGTTGGCTCATCCAGTATCAAGAGTGCAGGATTATTGACGAGCGCCCTCGCAAGGAAGGCACGTTGCCTTTGACCACCGGATGTATTTGATATGTGGTCATGTAAGCATGAATAAATACCCAGACGATCCGCCAGATCATGAACAATTTCACGCTCTTTCTTACTCGGCCAAGGGAAGATTCGTTTATTGGCGTAGAGGCCCATCATAATGACCTCTTCGACTGTGACGGGGAAGTTCCAGTCGACCGTCCCCAATTGAGGTACATAACCGATGGTCCCTGTTGGGGCAGGCCTCGCCTCCCGTCCATTCACAAGAACCTGACCCGAGAGGGCCGGTTGAGTTCCGAGGATGGTCCTCAGAAGAGTGGTCTTCCCACATCCAGTGGGGCCCACTATTCCGACAAATTTCCCCGCTCCGATTTCTAGCGACAGATCTGAGAATACGACCTGTTGGCCGTATCCAGCTGTCACATCGGTTAAGCAGACTGCAGGAGACATAGGGGAGTTAATGCACTAAAGCATTTGAGTTAACATTCTTCATACAGCCAGAGTCCCCACCTAGGGCATCGGTCATCACGGTCAGGTTATTCGCCATCATCCCAATGAACGAGTTATTCGGTGGGGGGGGCAATTCATCATCCGAGAGCTGATCAATAAATTTAACGCCCGTTTCAAGTGCGATATGCCTCATCACCTTGCTTGGGAAGACCTCAGACCCGAAGATTGCAGCCACGTTCTCTTTTTTTATCTGTTTGAGGATTTTTATCACTTCCCTGGGTCTCGGCTCTGAAAAATTTGAGGGTTGAACAGCCGCAACAATCTTTAAACCATAGCGCGGTGCAAAATAGGCGAAGGAGTCGTGATAGGTGACGAGCTTGCGATTCTTCTCTGGGATTGATTTGATGCAATCGAAGATGGCATTATCTAACACCTCTAGATTCGCCCGATAAACCTCCGTATTAGCGATATACCCTGTCTTGTTCACTGGATCTAGTGCTATGAGGCTATCTCGTATTATCTCAGCGTAACGTATCGATAACGCGATATTTGGCCACAGGTGTGGATTAGGGTGTCCGTGCTGACGAGGGAAACTAAAATCATATTGCCAGTCCTTACGGTCGAGTGTTTTGTTTCCCAACATCACAATCGGCGTGCCTGGTTTTTTTACTTTCTCTGCGAGCTTTACTGTCGGCAATTCTAGATCGAGACCATTAACCATAATGATATCTGCCACCCCCAGTAACTTTGCGATCGAGGGGGTAGGCTCGAAGGTATGTGAATCGGTCCCGCTGGGCACAATCGCAATCACGTTAACGTAGTTCGATCCAACATTTTGAATGATGTTGGCAATGGGGGCGATCGTCGTCACGACGGTGACTACCTTGCTCGTGCTTGAAGCATGAGTAACGGTCGATACCGATAGCGTAACCACCAACAACATCAAATTCAAACTCTTGTGCATGGATATCATGATCCTCCTAATGGGTATTCATGTCTCAAAGAATTAATGCCAGTTTATTTGCCACGAGTTATCTGTGTGCGATACAGTCACCTAGGCAAGAAATCTCGTCAGCAATTAAGTCAACTCGCCACCTAACTCTCATGCATTTCCTATTCCGGAACTCCCAGTGGGATTAAATAGCAGTCTATTGACTGCGAGCGTTATTCGCCTTCTAGATACCCAGAAATTTGCATCAAGCCACAACAAGACCACCCCCTTGCCGGGAGATCATGAACTTCATTCACAGCGCTCAATGCATGTAGAGTTTCTGATATTAGAAAAATATTACCATCAAAGTAATTGTAAAAATGTAGGGGTTTCCTGTCGTGACGTAAGTCTAAAACCCTATTAAATTCAGATTCATCCTACATATTCATCAGCTTGTAATACATACCATACCCAAGTATTAAAATATTACCTTTGCATAGATTTCTAAAGAAGGATGGATGCTCTGCTAGTGGCAGTCACTTAGCGATACTAGCCATAAGAGTACCGAGAAGGGGCGCATCTGACCATCACACTCGGTGTAATTAATTACCTATTAAAAATGGGGTCATACTTTAGATACGAGTGAGTACATGAATACCATGAATCATATAAAAGGATTCCCATGATGCTCAAAACACCCGCTACAAGAAGCATCAATCTGCAATTGCATAACGAATCTTTAATATTAATCAGGAACTGCTGAGAATAGGCATGAAGGGTGTAGTTAGAATGCTATCAAAAACGGGTTGTAACGATTTCATGCCCTTGGTCCAAATGCGATCAGCACCGTTGCTGAACGCTTATATACCATTCACAAACCAGTCTATGCACGGTATGGTTCACGTGGAAGAGGGGCCCCTTGCAACACACCTCGAATTCTTGAAACCAGTACTCGAGTTTGGTCAGATACATCACATGGAGACCCGATCTTTTGATCTTGTCGGCGAGCCTAATGCACAAGTTATTATCCGCAAATTCAACCATCACACAGTT
>CANIWY010000025.1 GCA_947471695.1 Nitrosomonadaceae bacterium | reverse complement strand
GCGTAACCCACATGCACCATGACAAAATCGCCTACAGCAAGCGGTTCACCCTGAAGCAAGAATAGACTCACCTCTCGCGTGACTCCCTTAGCCGAACAGTGTGCGTCAAATCCCTCGATCTCTAGGATCTGCATGGGAATGCCTAGACACATGGGGACATTATCAACTTAACGTAAGACCACTTCATGGGCTATACCAGACCGTTGCGTAATCAGATTGAAACTATCAAGGGGTATTGGTTTGTTGTATTTTGATGCCCTGCGTAAGATCTCTCTTATCAGTAACCGTGAAATTATAATAAGTATTATTCAGGTAACGCGTGACATCAGTGATCTCATCTTCACTCCATCCCAATCCGATATTTAACTGCCAGCGCCGTACCTGAACTTTCAAGCTACTCCAGTCGGATGATAATGACTTTGCACGCCAGTGAATTTCTACAGCGTGGCACGTACTACAGTGTGTTGAGTAGAGCAATTCGCCAAGAGTTGCGCCTTGCTCGGTTTGCGCATGGGCTATAGGGAAAACTCCTAACAGTGCTAGGTACGCAACAATAATCAACTTCTTCGAATCTGCACGACCACACTCAATCCTAGACCAATATCTTGACGGATGACATTTAATTACACCGAGAAGCCCATTCACCACCCATTCCTCCAAGTCTCTTTAAAGATAGTGATGGAGACATGCTTATGACAGGCCTGTCTCCATCATGTTCGATTCAATTACTTAATCAGACTCGTGGCTCATGAACCTTGGTATCGCCGCGAATCTTGCGAGCATAATCCTCAAGTTGGCGTTTTGCAGCATCAAAGGCATCTCGCATGGCCACATAAACATCTTCATGATGATTATGGTTAACGACAATCTCACGGCCAGGAACGCCAATATCGATTCGCACATTGAACTGCTTTCCTTGGTGGTGGTGCTTATGCGGCATCTCAACCACCACACGACAAGACATGATATGGGAAAAAAATTCATCAAGTTTCTTTGCCATGTCACGAATATGCGTTTCCAACATAGCGGAATGTTCTACATCTCGGATAGTGATTTGCAACGGGATTTGCATGATTACTCCTCTGGCTAGATCTAATTTAATTAGCGGCGGTGCCGCACTTCCTTTTTCCTCTCGTATCCGACCAACTTGGAAAGATCAAGCATCTCTTCCGCCAATAGTTCCAGTATATCGTCCAGACTGATGACTCCAACCAATCCACCCTTCTCATCAACAATCGGCAAGCGCCTTACCGTCTTGCTTCGCATATATTGAATCGCCTCAAATGTTCCCATGCTGTCTTTTGCTGTAAAAAGATCCTGGGTCATAATATCTCCGACCGTGATGACCATGTGATCAAGCCCTAGCGCCATGACCTCTACTACCAAATCCCGGTCGGTGACTATTCCCACTGGAACCTGAATACCATTTCGATCTTCGATCACAAGGACATCGCCGACATGATGCTCTCGCATCAGCCTAGCCGCCTCCATGATCGTTTCATCACGTCGCATGACAATAACTTCCCGTGTACAAACTTCACTGACAGACATGACGCCCCCTCTTTGGGATTTTGTGATTAACATATTTCAAGATAATTGTTCTGCCAACATGACATTAAAAGGCATGTAGATCAATGATATCTCCCACCGTAATGACCATGTAATCAAGCTCTGGCGCCATGATTTCTACGACAAGATCATGGTCGGTGATAATCCCTAATGGAACCCTTTGACCATCTCGCTCCTCTACTACTTGCACATCGCATACACGGTGTTGACGCATCAGCTTAGCCACCTTTAGCGCTGTATCATCCCGCTTCACTACGATGACGACGTAATCACAAATTCATCGTTAAGCATGATATAGCCTCCTCCTTACACACTACAGAATCATCCCCTTATGGCGCTCACAGCTCAGCGCGTCCAAGTAACCCGTAACAGGTTTTCCTCAGGGTTATAGTGATAATTAAGCTCTCCCTGATAGGCATGATGCACGGCCTCGCCAATTCCTCGGGCAAGATGGATGTCGGTTGTTGTAATCAATTCTGTATCACCCTTCTCTTCTATTTCCATGATGCGTTTGAGTGGATGCTCTGCCCGCTCGTGCTTCTCAACGTTGTGTATTAACTGCAATATTTCCGTGAGATGGGCGCGAAAGAACTCCCCCTTAAGAGTTACAAAACCGGCAGGATAATGGTCATGAATGCGATGACATGCAGGGCAAGTTTGTTTATGAGCGTCTACCGGAACTTGTCGCCACTGCCAACGCCCTTCATGAAATACTGCGCCACATCCTATGCAGACAGTCGGCTCTAGTAGTTTACCCTTGGCCTTGTAGGCATCATGAACCCGCTCCTGGAAAATTCCATCATGACGACGGATTTTTTTAAAGTTCGCGTGAGTACTCTGAGTCCCCATATTCAAAATCCTTTAGTAACGCGTTAAATGAATCCAATCGGCCAATCGGCTACCGCTATGATTCCATCGCACCCATCTCGCTGGGTCGCATTTTTTTGGTTTCATCCAACTCCGCAACCATGACGTCAGCAGTGAGTATCAGGCTGGCTATCGAAGCGGCATTTTGTAAGGCTGAACGGGTTACTTTGGTTGGGTCTAGAATCCCCATCTCTATCAGATCGCCATAGACCTCAGCAGCTGCGTTATAGCCAAAACTACCCTTGCCAGCCGAAACCTTGGCGAGAACCACCGAGGGCTCCCCCCCTGCATTAGCAACGATCTGACGCAAAGGCTCTTCCAATGCTCGCATTACAATCTTAATACCTGCCTCCTGTTCATTATTGCTACCTTTGAGTGACTTGATGGCTGAACGCGCTCTCAGTAATGCCACGCCACCTCCCGGCAAGACACCCTCTTCCACCGCGGCCCGTGTTGCATGCATCGCATCCTCAATTCTAGTTTTCTTTTCTTTCATTCCCGTCTCAGTAGCTGCGCCAACTCTGATCACCGCAACTCCACCGCTCAGCTTTGCAGTGCGTTCCTGTAATTTTTCCTTGTCATATTCATTAGTGGCCTCTTTACACAAGTTACGAATTTGTTTTATACGATTCTGAATCTTCAATGCATCCCCTGCACCGCTGATAATCGTTGTATTCTCCTTGTTGATTTCAACGCGCTTAGCCTGTCCAAGATGCCTCAATTCCACCTTCTCTAGGGTAATTCCAGCTTCCTCACTAACTACTGTGCCACCCGTGAGGATGGCAATGTCTTCCAGTATGTCCTTGCGTCGATCACCAAAGCCTGGTGTTTTAACCGCAGCAGCTTTTAAAGTGCCACGGATATTGTTAACCACTAAAACCGCCAGCGCCTCCCCCTCAACTTCCTCTGCAACGATCAACAGGGGATGTCCGGACTTTGCTATCTGATCTAATAGTGGCAATAGTTCCTGCAGATTACTGATCTTTTTGTTATAGAGGAGAATATATGGATCATCAAGCGTGACAATCTGTTTATCCTGATTATTAATGAAATATGGTGATAAGTAGCCGCGGTCAAACTGCATCCCATCAACGATCTCTAGCTCATTTTGCAGACCCCTACCATCTTCGATCGTGATCACACCCTCTTTGCCGACTCTCCCCATTGCCTCAGCGATAATCTCGCCGATGGCAGTATCCGCATTGGCAGAAATGGCGCCGACCTGACTAATCTCTTTGCTGGTGACACAAGGTCTAGAAATTTTCCTCAACTCTTCAATGATCGCTATAACCCCTAAGTCGATCCCTCGCTTTAGATCCATAGGATTCATTCCTGCCGCAACGAATTTCATTCCTTCACGTACGATTGCCTGTGCAAGAATGGTTGCAGTAGTTGTGCCATCTCCTGCCACGTCGGAGGTCTTACTTGCAACCTCACGAGCCATTTGCGCTCCCATATTCTCGAACTTATCATCGAGCACAATTTCCTTTGCCACAATGACACCGGAATTCGCGACCAGAGGTGGGCCATAGGTTCGCTCCAGAATAACGTTACGGCCTCGTGGACCAAGAGTCACTTTGACTGCATCTGCCAGAATGTTTACACCAGCGACAATTCTAGCTCTGGCAGCATCATGAAACAAAACCTGCTTTACTGACAAAATAGTCCCCACAAATTCATGTATCCAGACATAAGAAGATTCGACTCATCTACCATTTCTGGCGGATGATTCCGAGTACTACTGAGTACCTTAAAATAATTAAAGAAAGGATAGGAGAGGATTAGAGATCAACATATAGGCGATCAGCCTATTTCTTGTAGCGTAAAACGCTGCCATCTGTAGATAAATTATTTAAGTAAAACGTTCCTTAACCTACAGCTTGTAACTTCAGAACCATTAGAATCATATCGATGCCTAGCACTACTTACATGGGACGATGTCAAGTGATGGATATCTGACTGGAGGAAGCTAAAATAGATATGACTTCTGTATCCGTCACCTGTGGAAAATCTAAATAGAACTGCCCCACTGCCTGAAAATTGAGCGGCGTCGATAGACATACAACCCGGTCTGCTTTGATGCCTATTTTTTTCAAGGTTTCAGGGGGTGCTACTGGAACGGCACAAATCAGCTCTGCCGGATTTTTTGCTCTGAGTGAATGCAATGCTGCAATCATGGTCGAACCTGTGGCCAGACCATCATCGATGACGATGACGATTCGCCCAGTTGGATCATGTGGTGGCCTCACTGGGGTATACTGAATACGACGCTGCCGTATGGTTTCCAATTGAACGGCAGTCTCCCCTCTGATGTACTCCTCATCTGCACCGGTTTCGGTAGCATAATCTGCAAGGTAGACCCAACCGCTTTCATCAACTGATCCGATAGCAAATTCTGGGTTGCCAGGTGCACGTAGTTTCCTCACTAGCACTACATCAATCTCGCCCCCAAGCCTAGCAGCGATAACTTGCGCCATGGGCACTGCCCCACGCGGTATCGCAAGTATAAGCGGCCGTCTACCGCGATATTCAACCAGAGCCTCTGCCAATCGTTCGGCAGCTGCAATGCGATCTTCAAATACCATGATTTTCCCCTTTGGTAAGGGTGGCACAAAAATAAAAACTGATGTTATGTACGGCCATACCCCCCCCCAGACTTAACGTAATCTTATACATTCAGCCTAGTATATCTGCCCCGCTAAAGCTATCTTGTAATGGGGTTTATTGAATAATAAGGCTACAGTTGAATCTCTCGACATCCCAGCATGCTCATCCTCAAATCACGGCCCTATCTACACTCTGAGTTGGCATCAGGGCTTGTCTGATAATGGTCAATGAACTGCAGCAGTGAGTTTGATCGCCGCGACCTCGATACATTAGGTCGCAAAGGAAGCACTAAGCAGATATAAAGATTCTGCCCTAATGACAGAGGGTGCCAAGCAGGCAAATCTTGCTAACTTGGGCACTTCCTTCAGACCAAAAGCATGTATGAAAGGATAATTTTCTTTAGGAGGTAATATGTATCAACGTATCCTGATTCCGGTTGATGGCAGCCCAACTTCTGACCGAGCTCTGAAAGAAGCGCTCGTATTTACCAACCAACAAAATGTTCAGCTTAGACTACTACATGTGAAGGAGGAGATTCATTTTGCAGATGCAGAAAGTTGCATCAATTATGCTGAATTACCAGAGTCGATCAGAAGTAGTGACGCAGAAATACTTACACAAGCACGAATGAAAGTGCAACAGTCAGGCAGAACGGCAGAGATACAGATGCTCGAAGCGGATGGTGAGAGCATCGCCGGCGTGATCATAGCAGAGGCTCAACGCTGGTCGGCAGATCTGATCGTAATCGGCACCCATGGTCGAACTGGTTTCAACCGTCTACTGTTCGGGAGTGTTGCCGAAGGGGTGTTGCGAACGTCTCCGGTGCCTGTATTGCTGATTCGCGCAAACTGATAGCAATATGATCATGGCGCATGCTGGGCAGATTGGAAAATCAGCGTGCTTTGAAATTTTATTGCCGAATTACCGAGGATCTACATGAAAGCCATGATTCTGGATACTCAGAATCAACCCCTGCGACTAACAGAACTACCCAGGCCTAAACCCGTAGCTGCTGAGATCCTGCTTAAGGTACATGCCTGCGGTGTATGTCGCACCGACCTGCACGTGATCGATGGTGATCTGCGACAACCCAAACTGCCGCTCATTCTCGGACATGAAATCGTCGGCACTGTCGTGGAGAGAGGCCCGCAGGCAGAACGTTTTGCGATAGGGCAGAGAGTGGGCGTACCTTGGCTCGCTCACACCTGCGGTCAATGCCGATATTGTGCGAGCGGCCGCGAAAATCTCTGTGATGCAGCAGAATTCACTGGATATACCCTGAATGGTGGCTATGCCGAATTTGCATTGGCAGACCAACGCTACTGCTTTTCGTTACCAGACATATATTCAGATGCTGAATCTGCACCACTACTTTGCGCCGGGCTGATCGGATACCGTGCATTAATCGCAACCGGCTCAGCAAAGCGGATTGGTATTTACGGTTTTGGTGCGTCGGCGCATATCATCTCACAGGTGGCCCACTGGCAGGGTCGGGAGGTATTCGCTTTCACCAAACCAGGCGATATAGAGGGGCAACATTTCGCCTATGATCTAGGTGCTGTCTGGGCAGGTGACTCGGGCACGGCGCCACCGCTGGAATTGGATGCTGCTATATTGTTTGCACCGGTCGGCGCACTAATACCGCAAGCTCTTAGCCATATCACCAAGGGTGGAACGTTGGTATGTGCCGGAATCCACATGAGTCCTATCCCAGAATTTCCCTATGAATTAATTTGGGGGGAGCGCAGCATTCGCTCCATTGCTAATCTCACGCGACGCGATGGAGAGGAATTTCTCGCCATCGCACCACAGGCTAGAGTCAGATCTGTAGTAAAAACATTTCCTCTGGTAGAGGCCAATGAAGCCATACAACAGCTACGAGCAGGTCGGGTGCAAGGCGCAGCTGTTCTGGTGATGCCTTATAATAATCTTCAGGAACAATTCAAGAGTGGCGTCGATAATGACCGATTAACTCTGCGTGGTCGATGATGTGACCCTCCATCGCTTTCACTAGAATTGTCTTCGTTGGATGTTTTAGATTCGGCAGAAGAGAATCCAGAGCATAGAGCTTATGAAAGTAACGATGACAGCCGATCGGCGGGCATGGCCCGCCGTAACCAGTGCGCTGCCAGTCGTTGAGCCCCTGCAAGGTTCCTAGCGGGAGTTCTTTCGTTCCCACCCCCGCAGGCATCCCATTAGTTTCAGACGGTATGTTGTAGAGCATCCAGTGGACCCAAGTCATTTTTGGCGCGTCCGGGTCAGGTGCGTCAGGATCATCAACGATCAATACCAGACTCTTCGTGTTGGCAGGGATTCCCGTCCAGGAAAGATCGGGGGAAATATCCTGACCCTCACAGGTATGCTGAATAGGAATCTCCGCATTGTGAGAAAAGGATGTCGAGATGAGTATCAGAGCCATTATTTTATTATTCCGCCTAGTTGAAATTAATTTGATCTTAGATGGGATTGCAGAACTGCAGGCGCCACGAGTTTTTAAGCATATCACCCCTGTCTGACGAATAAAACGAGGCGAAACATGAAGCTAAGCTCAGCATTCGCGGGCGGGCAGCCACACTCCAAAATATTAAACTATTGAAAGACCTTGTTACCTACGGTGCGAAAGTACCAGTCCCACCACTTCAATACAAAGACCAGCGATGAGTAAGATTGATCCAATCCATACATTCTCTGGTGCCAGGAAGATTAGCAGCCCTCCCAGTACGAGTAGAGAGATCGAGAGAGTACGTTTGCCACGAGAACTCTTAATCATGGACGGGAGAGACCTAAGAACAAAATAACTTAGTTAACTATAGACCCTAATCTCACAAAAATCCGTGTATCAGATCACTCAACACAGCCTCCCCCCAGTCAACTCATCAGCTAACTGGGGGTCTTAGGACAACTTCTGACCAACTGTTAATTGATACTAAGTTTTCTGGCAGAAGAGACAGCCTTCTTGGGTAGCATTAACTCCAAGATCCCGTCGGCGTATTTGGCATGGGATGCATTTTCATCGACTTCGCTACCCAGGGAAAAGCTACGTAATGATTTTCCATAGTAGCGCTCCGAACGTAGCACCTTCCCACCCTCCTTTACCTCATTTTCCTGCCGAGTTTCCGCGTTGATTGATACTTGATTTCCTTCGATAGAAACGTGTAAATCCTCCTTCCTTACACCCGGAATTTCTGCGTAGACGGTATATGACTTATCGTCCTCCCTAACATCAATCTTGATCAAAACCTCCTGCTTGTTTTCCAATTTAACCGGGCGAAATAATCCACGAATCACATCATCAAATGGATCCAAGCCAGATACTTGAAATGGGTCGAAACGAGTGACATTAATCATGTATTTCTCCTTATCTTAATCGACTTTATTGAGCGGACAATTCCGCTGACAAGAAGGTATATGGTGATAGTGAAAAGGATTTCAATAGCCACCCCCTCACCCCAATCTGTCCATGCTCTAGTCAGTACCCACACTTTCATTAGGTAGTGAATGACTGAGACTCATCACAATAGTTTTTAATTTCTCTTGATTCTGTCCTCACAGGACATATATATAAAAGCATACTCTCATCACTTAACGAGGGATCTCCATGTCGATTGTTCGATCGCCTGCTGTCGCAGGTATGTTCTACCCGGCAGATTCGCAACAACTTGCTCGAGATGTGCAACGATTGATGGCCTCAGCGTACCCTCATCCGTTAACCCCCAAGGCTCTGATCGTACCGCATGCTGGTTATATCTATTCAGGTGAGATTGCGGCAACCGCTTATGCCACCCTGAGTTCCATTGCTACGCGCATCCGGCGCGTTGTGCTGCTTGGCCCCACCCATCGAGTTGCAGTAAATGGCCTAGCATTGCCAGGATCAGATGTGTTTGAAACGCCGCTCGGTCGCGTCCTGATTGACGCCTCAGCGGCTAGGGCCATTGATCACTTGCCGCAAATCAGCATCAACTCTCAGGCACATCTGATGGAGCACTCATTGGAAGTGCAGTTGCCATTCCTGCAAAGTATATTGCCAGATTTTACCCTGCTGCCATTGGCTGTCGGAACGGCATCATCTGAAGAGGTTGCAGAGGTACTGGATGTGCTGTGGGGCGGCAATGAAACGCTCATCGTTATCAGCTCAGATCTATCACACTATCTACCTTATGTTACTGCCCAACGAGTGGATGGTGAGACTGTTCAATCTATCTTGGATCTGAACCAGCCGATCTCACATGAGCATGCCTGCGGAGGTACCCCCATCAACGGCCTGATCATCGCTTCTCAAAAACACCACCTGATACCCCATCTTCTTGATTTACGTAATTCCGGTGATACGTCTGGTTCGAAAGACCGGGTGGTGGGTTATGCCGCGATTGCTTTCACCCAGGAGATAGGCTATGAAGAATGACCAAGGACAGATCTTGCTATCGATAGCACGCTCAGCAATTGCAAACTCCTTGCACATACCCTATGCAACATCAGACGAAACCGCGCCATGGCTAATCGAACTCGGCGCGAGTTTCGTTACCCTTACTCGGTACGGGAAATTACGTGGCTGCATCGGATCAATTCATGCATACCGGCCATTGCTCATCGACGTCAAGACTAATGCCGTATCAGCTGCATTATTCGATCCACGTTTCCCGCCTCTTAGGTTGAAGGATTTTGAAACGGTGCAGGTGGAGGTCTCATTACTCACCAAACCAGAGCTAATTACGTTTACCAACGAATCTACGGCACTTTCGCAACTTCGCCCTGGAACCGATGGAGTCGTTTTCGAGTATGGTCGGCATCGAAGTACCTTTCTGCCACAAGTATGGGAGAGCCTCCCTCAACCAGATCTATTCCTTACTATGCTGAAACGTAAGGCGGGGCTGCCTGATACCTTCTGGGCGGCTGATGTGAAGCTGTTTCGCTATACCGTAACTAAGTGGCATGAGACGGATTTAGATGAGGAATCCTGCTATGGATGAGCCGATCAGCGTTGCTGAACAGCACCCCGCGAAATACTGGCACACGTTGGTGGATGGTCGCATCCAGTGTGACCTATGCCCACGGGACTGTCGGCTGCATGAGGGACAGCGAGGTGCGTGCTATGTTCGTGGACGTGCTGGAGACGAAATGGTGCTCACAACTTATGGACGTTCTTCAGGATTCTGCATCGACCCAATTGAAAAAAAACCACTTAACCACTTCTACCCTGGGAGCAGCGTCCTATCATTCGGTACAGCAGGCTGCAACCTCGCCTGCAAGTTTTGTCAGAACTGGGATATTTCAAAATCACGTAGCTTCGACAAACTCGCCGATCAAGCTAACCCGGAAGCTATTGCGAGCAGGGCCGATGAACTTGGCTGCAAGAGCATCGCATTCACCTACAACGACCCAGTAATTTTCACCGAATATGTAATGGATGTATCCGATGCCTGTCATGAACGTAACATCAAGACGGTAGCAGTTACAGCAGGCTATATCCATGACCAACCACGGCGTGATTTATTTTCCAAGATAGATGCCGCCAATGTCGATCTCAAGGCATTTACTGAGGAGTTCTATGTCAAGCAGACCGGATCCCATCTTCAACCAGTTCTAGATACGCTGAAATATCTGCTCCGGGAGACTGAAGTATGGGTCGAGATCACCACGTTGTTGATCCCCGGCCTCAATGATTCAGAAGATGAAATAACCAAGATGAGCTCATGGATTGCGAAAGAACTCGGCCTAGATGTTCCTCTACACTTTTCTGCTTTCCACCCTGACTACAAGATGACCGACATTCCAGCAACACCGTCCGAAACTCTGATACGGGCACGACAGATTGCACAATCTGCGGGGCTACGCTATGTCTATACTGGCAATGTTCATAACCGTGAGGGGGATACAACCTACTGCCCCTCATGTAACACACCACTCATTGAGCGTGATTGGTATGAAATCAAACAATACCGACTTACGCCTGATGGCCATTGTCCAGACTGCAGTACTCAGATCGCGGGGCATTTTGATAGATTTGCGGGAAAATTTGGAAGGCGACGAGTTCCTGTAGTAATGAGAGGGGCAGTATGAGCAGCGTAAATATTATCGCCGGTTCAATCAAACTCGCTGGTGAACTAGTATTGCCCCCATCCGCAACCGGAGTGGTTCTTTTCGCGCACGGCAGCGGTAGTAGCCGACTCAGCCCTCGGAATACTTTTGTGGCTGAAGTTCTACAGCAACACGGTATTGGAACTCTGCTATTTGACCTTCTGACACGGGTAGAGGACCAGGATTACTCCACTCGCTTTAATATTAATCTACTCACGCGCCGCCTACTCACTGCTACTGACTGGCTTCAAACAGACCCAAAAACGAAAGACTTAGACATTGGCTATTTTGGTGCCAGTACGGGTGCAGCGGCGGCGTTACAGGCGGCTGCCACAAAAGGAACCAAAATCTCCGCTGTGGTCTCTCGTGGCGGCCGTCCAGACTTGGCCGGAGAAATCGCATTGAGCCAGGTGACTGCTCCTACCCTACTCATCGTCGGCAGCGCTGATTACGGCGTAATTGAATTAAACCAACAAGCCTATGAATTAATGCGCTGTGAAAAAAAACTTACCCTAATTCCAGAAGCAACGCATTTATTCGAGGAGCCTGGCACACTGGGACAGGCTGCGCACAGCGCAGCCAAATGGTTTACACAGCACCTCTAATCTATTTCTCAATGCCGATACTCTGCCGCACCCGCTCGAAGAAACACACTGCCGCAGCTGCTGCAACATTTAAGGACTCTGTTCCACCTGGCATGTGAATACTCATCTGATCGCTGGATGATTGAAGCACTTCATTCGATAGACCGGCCCCCTCATTGCCGAATAGGAATGCCACCGGTCCGGTCAACTGCGCCTGGTAAAGATGTTTCTTCGCATGAAGCGTCGTGGCAATCACCTTGCCGCTGAATTCTCG
>CANIWY010000024.1 GCA_947471695.1 Nitrosomonadaceae bacterium | reverse complement strand
CATCGAAAAAAATTCCACCGACACCGCGTGGCTCCTTACGGTGTTTCAGGTAAAAGTACTCGTCACACCACTTCTTGAATCGCGGATGATATTCATCACCGAATGGCTGAAGCGCGTTTCTGCAGTTCTGGTGAAAGTGAGTCGCATCCTCTGCAAAACCATAGTAAGGGGTCAGGTCCATGCCTCCACCGAACCACCATACCGGCTCGCTACCCTCCTTATGCGCTTCCAGAAATCTTACATTCATGTGTACCGTAGGCGCGTAGGGATTACGTGGATGTAATACCAGTGATACACCCATTGCCTCGAACGATCGTCCGGATAATTCGGGTCGTGCTGCAGTGGCCGATGCCGGCAGTCCTCCTCCAAAAACATGGGAGAAGTTCACTCCACCACGCTCGAATACATTCCCCTGCTCCAGAACACAGCTTATACCACCGCCACCTTCCGGCCTCTTCCACTGATCACGGTGGAAGGAGTTACCATCGACCTGCTCCAGCGCGGAAACAATGCGCCCCTGCAGACCAACTAGAAATTCTTCGACTTGTAAGATAGTACTCATTGATCTCCAGACCCCAACTCAGAATCACTGCCAGCGCCACTAGTAAATTCTCTATTTGAGACGGCGATTGATGGCAAGATGACCTATATCGTACCGCATTTGGCGCCCTTCAAAGTGAATTTGTCCGGCGATTTCATAGGCCCTTCGATGGGCTATCTTGACGTTGTCACCCAACGCGGTAACGCATAACACCCGCCCCCCGGCGGTTACGATTTCTTTATCCTCCTTTCCACCCAACCGGGTGGCCGCATGGAACACATAAAAATCCTCCTCCATGGTTGAGGTGGGGCTATTTTTTGGTAAGCCCATAATCACATCACCCTGACGCGGGGTTGTGGGATATCCATGGGCCGCCATCACAACTCCCAATGCGACACGCCGATCCCACTCGGCCTCGACATGGTTCAGGGTTCCATTCACCGCATGTTCTAACAGTGTCGGAAGGTCACTCTTCAGTCGCAGCATGATCGGCTCCGTTTCCGGATCTCCCATACGGCAATTGAATTCCAGTACCTTGATAGAACCATCCTTGGCAATCATCAGACCAGCATACAGAAATCCGGTGTAACACTCCCCCTCCTGGGCCATCCCCTTCATCACGGGTTGAATCACTTCGTGCATGATTCTGGCATGCAGTGCTGGGGTGATTACCGGTGCAGGGGAGTAGGCCCCCATGCCCCCGGTATTTGGCCCCTGATCGCCGTCTTGCAAACGTTTATGATCTTGGCTGGTGGCAAGTGGCAGCACATTCTGCCCATCCGCCATGACGATGAAGCTGGCCTCCTCCCCCTCCAAAAATTCCTCAATGACAACCCTCGCGCCAGCGTCTCCCATTTTATTTGCAACCAACATCTCATCCACAGCTTCATGTGCCTCTGTCAGCGTCATTGCGACCACGACACCCTTACCCGCAGCCAGACCATCCGCCTTAATTACGATGGGAGCACCCTCTTGATCGAGATAATGGTGAGCTTCGACAGGATCACTGAATGTGGCATACGCGGCGGTTGGAATACCGTGACGCTGCATGAAGGCCTTAGAAAAGTCCTTGGATGACTCCAACTGTGCGGCCCTCTTAGTCGGCCCAAATATTTTCAGGCCCGCAGCGCGAAATGCATCCACAATGCCGCCAGCGAGTGGCCCTTCTGGTCCGACCAGCGTATAGGCAATGCCTTCTTTTTTAGCAAACTCCACCAGATCTGGAATGGCGGTTATGGGGAGATTTTCCAGACCATCCTCCATCGCCACGCCGGCATTTCCAGGCGCAACAAATACCTTGAAGACGCGTGGCGACTGGCGCAATTTCCAGGCTAACGCATGCTCTCTGCCGCCCCCACCGATGACGAGTAGTTTCATCATGTCGTAATACCATCAACCGCTAGAAAAAAAATCTCACCCGGCACCGATTCCTTCAATGGATATTCAGTGCCTGAAATGCCGCACCCCAGTGAATACCATCGCCACACCCTGCTCATCGGCAGCGGCAATGACTTCCTCATCTCTCATACTGCCGCCGGGTTGAATGACTGCACGAGCACCCGCCTGAACTACCACATCCAGTCCATCACGAAACGGGAAAAAAGCATCCGAGGAGACCACTGAACCTTCCAACGATAATCCGGCATTCTGTGCCTTGATGGTCGCAATACGAGCACTATCCACCCGACTCATCTGCCCCGCCCCCACCCCCAACGTCTGACCAGAAGCACAGAAAACAATGGCATTAGACTTGACGAATTTCGCAACTCGCCAAGCAAATAACAAGTCCTGAAACTGCTGCGGTGTGGGTTGAACTTGAGTTACAACCTTCATCTGAGCAGAAGTGATATTGAGATTATCAGGAGTCTGTACCAGTAATCCTCCACCCACACGCTTAAAATCCATCTCATTACTTCCCGCCTTCAATGGCAGGATCAATACGCGGACATTTGCCTTCTGGCTAAGAATTTTTATAGCTGAATCTGTTACTTCCGGGGCAATCACCACTTCAACAAATTGTTTAATCACCGCCTCAGCTGTTAAATCATCGATTCTACAGTTGAAGGCAATGATGCCGCCAAAGGCAGAGGTCGGGTCCGTAGCAAGCGCCAATTGATATGCAACAAGCGCCGTAGTAGCCACAGCTACGCCACATGGATTAGCATGCTTAATAATGACGCAGGCTGGCAGATCAAACGTCTTAACGCACTCCCACGCCGCGTCCGCATCGGCGATGTTGTTATATGACAGCTCCTTCCCCTGTAACTGGTGATAACACGCAAGACTGCCGGGGACTGGAACAAGATCTCGATAGAATGAGGCCTGTTGATGTGGATTCTCTCCGTACCGTAATTGCTGGACCATGCTGAAGTTGAGATTAAGTTGCCCCGGGAAAGTACGCTGACCCTCCAGATCAATGGCAGTCAAATAGTTACTGATGGCGCTATCGTAAGAAGCAGTATGTGAGAATGTTTTTTGTGCCAATCGAAAACGGAAATCTTTCCCCACCTCACCACGATTTGACTGCATCTCTGTCAGTACCGACTCATAGTCTGCCGGATCAGTCACCACCGTCACATGCTTCCAATTCTTTGCCGCAGCACGAACCATGGTCGGGCCACCGATATCGATATTTTCAATTGCATCCTCCAGGCTGCAATCATCTCTGGCTACGGTCTGGCTGAATGGATACAGATTCACCACCACTAAATCGATTGTTGGTATCGATACCTGCTCTATTGCCGCAACATGCTCCGGCAAGTCTCTCCTGGCCAGGATACCCGCATGAATTTTCGGGTGGAGGGTCTTGACCCTCCCATCGAGCATCTCTGGAAAACCGGTGTAATCGCCGACCTCGGTCACCTCCACACCAGCATCCTGCAGCAGCTTGGCAGTCCCACCAGTGGATAGTATGTTCACACCAAGTTGGCGTAATCCAAGTGCAAATTCGATAATGCCACTCTTATCGGAAACACTAATTAGGGCTTGTCGTATGGTCATCTATTGGGGTGTGACTGAGGGGTTATGATTAATCTACTGCACAATCGGATTACTGGGCTACATTTGATCATTCCTTACCTGACCATCCGTACCCTTGACTCCCTACTTAATCTGGTACTCTTTCATCTTACTTCGAAGAGTATTACGGTTGATGCCAAGCAATTCAGCGGCACGGGTCTGATTACCCCCTGCATGTTTTAGCACCATCTCAATCAATGGTTTCTCTACACTATTGATCACCATCTCATGAAGGGGGCATGGCCTCTCTCCGTCAAGATCTTTAAGATAACTCTCTACAGACTTACGGACACAGCAGGCGATATCATTTTCATTGATCATGCAGCAAGTTCCTCGTTTTCAACATAAGTCAGATGTCGTCCATAATTAGCGAGCTCGTCGAAGAATTCGCTCGCTGCAGCCATCTGCTGGTCAGTCGTTTGCAACTGGTTCATGTCATGACGAAATGCGGCCGAACCGATCAGGCCCTTGGTATACCAAGAGATATGCTTACGAGCAACACGTACCCCTGTGTGCTCACCATAAAAATGATAAAGGTCATGCAGATGCTCAATCAGGACACGGTGAATCTCGCTCACGTCCGGCAGGGGCAAGTGCTGTCCGGTGGCAAGATAATGACTGATCTCGCGGAATATCCAAGGTCGGCCCTGCGCAGCACGACCGATCATGACGGCATCCGCGCCGGTGTATTCGAGCACTTGCTTGACCTTCTCAGGGGTGGTGATGTCGCCATTGGCGATGACGGGTATCCTCACCGCCGACTTCACCGCTGCGATGGTATCGTACTCGGCATTGCCGGTATATGCACATGCACGGGTACGTCCATGAATGGCAATCGCACAGACACCCGCATTCTCGGCGATATGAGCCACACTGAGGGCATTTCTATGTTGCTTGTCCCACCCGGTTCGGATTTTTAGGGTGACTGGAACGTCCACAGCACTGACCACTGCATCGAGTATTCTCCCAACCAACATCTCATTCTGCAATAAAGCAGAACCGGCCATCACGTTACAAATTTTTTTGGCGGGGCAGCCCATATTAATATCAATTATTTGCGCACCCCTCTCGACATTGTAGCGAGCCGCTTCTGCCATCATTGAAGGGTCTGCACCCGCAATCTGTACCGATATCGGATCAACCTCACCCGTATGGTCAGCACGACGGAGGGTCTTTTCAGAGCCCCACAGCAGTGAGTTGCTAGAGACCATTTCTGATACCGCCATACCCGCTCCCATGCTCTTGCACAATTGCCGGAAAGGACGGTCAGTGACCCCCGCCATGGGGGCTACAATCAGATTATTATTAAGGACATAGGGGCCGATCTGCATGTTTTTAGTTCATTAAATATAAGATAAGCGTAATTAAATAAAGCAGAATCGCAGAGTACGCGATTCTAAACTACACAAGGTAGGCATGGAAAAGAATCGTTATCGGAATGATCTTGTTTATCTGATCAGGGGAACTGCTTTTCAAGTGTCCAGTCATGTCCACTTTTACTCTGGGACCGCCTATCCTCTAGCACCGAACATCATGCGACGTGCAACGAAACGCTTGATCGGTGGCAGACAATCAAGAGCGCTCAATCCAAGGTTACGCATACCACTCAATATGGGGTCATCATTGGAGAAAAGTTTTACCAAAGAATCAGTGAAGACCCGTCCCGCTTTACTATCTATCCGTCGCCTGTGAGCATATCTCGCGAGCATTGCGGGCGTACCAATCTCGGCCTCTGACGTGACGATCTCATCGGCCATTTCCCAGGCATCACGCAACCCCAGATTGAAGCCCTGCCCTGCGACCGGGTGTAGCGTCTGCGCTGCATTACCCACCAATGCAATACGCTGTGCTGTGACAGGGTCTGCATACTTAAGCGCAAGTGGGAAGCCCGAGCGTTTGCTGGTATCAATAAAATTTCCGAGACGATCACCAAAATGCTCATGCAACCGCGCAAGAAAGCCTGCATCATCAAGGCCGAGTATCTCCTTCGCCGCTGTGGGGGAGACGGTCCACACCAACGCAAAATAATCACCCATTGGCAATAAAGCCACCGGACCATCTGAAGTAAAGCGCTCGAAGGCGATTCCACTTTGAGGAACTCCGGTCTTGATACGAGCAACCACTGCCCATTGATCATACTCTTGAACGTGCTGGGTTACTCCTTCAACTTGCCCGATGAGGCGCCCACCATCGGCTAATACCAGCAGCTTCGAGGTTACCTGTTTTGCTGCTCCCCCATGTTGAAACTCAACCTGCCCCTGTCCTGCACTTGTCTCCAATCGAGTGACCTGTGCGCCCTCTAAATAATCGACATCACAGGCCTGTATCAATCCATGCATCGCTCTAAATACATCATGATGGTTAACCACATACCCTAGGGCCGGGACACCGATACCATCAGCGGTCAACACGGCACGGCCGAAACCACCCCGGTTAGACACATGTATGTTCGTGATGGGGGTGATTTCAGGTAAGGTCTGCCACACACCGAGTCGATGAAGAATCAGATGACTGCCATGAGATAGCGCCAATGGGCGTAAATCTTCCGCCTTTTCAGGGAGCTCACGCGACTCCAGTAGTAGCACCGACAGATCACTTTCACGTAGCGCAAGAGACAAGGCCATCCCTACCGGCCCTCCCCCAATAACAATGAGATCATAATGGTCTCGAACTATCATCCCTGTGGCCTTTGAGTCCAACTAATCTCGTCCCATCTTGTTGGTCTTTATTTCTATAATCTCCGCATCCTCTATCACTTGATACTCGCTCTCTACCGCTGCCGTGGGACTTTCCAAGTTCCGCCGTAACCACCATAGTCGCAACCAAAATCCAGCAGCAGCGAAGGCGAATAGTCCTAAAAAAACCGCAAAAAAGAACATCCCTAACACCGCCAGAATGATGATTCCAGGAACCAAGACCAAATACAGTAGCCAGCGATTCATGGGGGAGGCATGTATAGACCTCTCTTCTGAAGTCCCCATATCTGGCCCTCGTGATATCTGTCTGATAATTATTTTACTGTTTTCGTCCACGATGTTATTGCTGCATCAATTGTTCAATCTGGGCTACAGTCTTGGGTGCGGCAACGGTCAAGACCTCACATCCCGTATCCGTTACCGACACATCATCCTCGATACGCACACCGATATTCCAGAAGTGTTCAGGCACGTTATCTGCGGGACGGATATAGCAACCGGGCTCAACAGTAAGCGCCATCCCCGTTTGTAGTGGTCGCCAGTGACCATTCATCTTGTATTCACCCGCATCGTGTACATCCAACCCCAACCAGTGACCGGTCCGGTGCATATAAAACCGCTTATAGTCCTCAGACTGAATAACCCCATCCACACTTCCATGACAAAGCCCCAGATCAATAAACCCCTGGACCAGCACCTGCAGTGCAACCTCATGCGGCGCGTTCCAAAGAGTACCGGGCCGCACAATGGAGATCGCCTCCCCCTGCGCCGCCAGAACCAGTTGATATATATCCTTCTGAACAGCGCTGAATTTCCCATTCACTGGAAATGTGCGCGTGATGTCAGCGGCATAACCATCCAGCTCACACCCTGCATCAATTAGCAGCAGGTCACCAGACTTAAGCTCTGAATTGTTTTCAATATAGTGCAGCACACAGGCATTGGCACCCCCCGCAACGATCGGAGTATAGGCGGGCGCCTGCGCACCATGGCGTCGAAACTCGTGCAGCAGTTCCGCCTCTACCTCATATTCATGCAACCCGGCCCGGGTTGTCATCATCGCACGACAGTGGGCGCCGGTAGAGATCTCTGCCGCACGGCGCATGACCTGCAGCTCTTCCTCACTCTTGAGCAGTCGCATCTCATCCAGCAGCAAACGGATGTCATGAATGGCCGCCGGCGCGACTACACCGCTGCGCCCTTGCTCTCGCACCCGGCCGATCCAGCCGATCAAGCGGTCATCCCAGTCTCTATCCTGCCCCAATGAACAATATACTGCGGGCTGATCTGCCAGTAGCTTGGGCAGCATCTCGTCTAACTGGGTGATGGAATAAGCCTCGTCGAAACCAAAGGCCTCTCGTGCGGCATCCGGTCCATGACGGAATCCATCCCAGACCTCCCGCTCCCTATCCTTGTCACGACAAAATAGGATTTGCTTAGGTTCAGATTCGACTGACCCTGCTACCAACACCAGCAAAGCTCCCGGTTCGCTAAAACCCGTTAAATAATAAAAATAGCTGTCGAACCGGTAAGGATGATGTGAATCTCTGCTCCTCACCCGTTCCGGCGAGGCTGGAATAATGGCCACCCCATGACGCATCATTGCTGCCAGATATCGGCGATGTTCGATAAAGGATTTAATCGGAATCATGGAGAGATTTTCACAGGATTTACAGGATAAAGCAAAGTTCCCCGGATGTACCAATGCAAACTTTGCGTGATCTAAGAGAGATCCAGAGTGGTGGCATAATCATTGAGTAAGTGCAGTCGTTCTGGTGTACCGACATCCATCCACACGCCTGGGTAATGCTCACCGCTCACCTTACCCAGAGCAATGGCTCGATGAAGTAATGGTGCGAGCTTCGCGGCCGTACCCGGAATGACTCCCTTAAAAAGCTGTGGTTGGTATATGCCGATTCCACTGAAGGTGAACCTATGTTCTTCTGCCAGGGCTACCCTGTCAGAGTCGAGAGCGAAATCTCCAACGATATGGTGTAATGGATTATCTACCAGTACCAAATGGGCAAGAATCTCTTCAGGATCTTCTCGCATTCGCCGCAGAATCGGCAGCAACCGAGCAAGATCAAACTCGCAATAAATATCAGCATTGACTACTAGGAATGGGTTCCCATCTGGCCCATTCTCGAGCCCGTCTCGTAGCAGTGGTAATGCCTGGGCAATACCCCCAGCGGTCTCCAGTGCAGTGGGCTCATGCGAGTAATGGATACTGACCCCGTAACGCTCTCCATCTCCTACCTCCGCCTCTATCATCTGCCCGAGATAAGAATGATTAATGACAATCTCATGGAATCCTGCATTCGCAAGATTTCCCAGATGATATTCGATCAGCCTCTTACCACCCGCTCGAAGCAGGGGCTTAGGCAGTGTGTCGGTCAGTGGGCGCATGCGCTCGCCGCGCCCGGCGGCCAGTATCATCGCCTTGAACGGTGCATCTTTAGAAAGAATAGCCAATGGTCGCATCCGGCCTATCTTCTGCCAGCGTATCCAGTAATAACAGCAAGGGGCCCAGCTCGCGATAGCGCTCGCAGGCCTTACGTAAATACTCCATCACCAACGGCATATTTTTGAGGTAGCCATCCTTACCATCTCGGTGACACAGACGTGCGAAGATGCCCAAGACTTTGATATGGCGCTGAACTCCCATCCACTCAAAATCACGGTAGAAGTCGGCGAAATCAGTGGACACCGGCAGCCCCACTTTCTTAGCCTTCTCCCAATAACGAATCAGCCAGTCCAGAACACGCTCCTCATCCCAGCAAATGTAGGCATCCTTAAACAAGGACACCAGATCGTAGGTTACAGGACCATAGACCGCATCCTGAAAGTCTAAAATGCCTGGGTTGGGAAGTGTATCCATCAGGTTGCGTGAGTGATAGTCCCGGTGCACGAATACCCGAGGCTGGGATAGGTTATTTTGTAGAATTTGACTAAAGACAGAGGCCAAGTCAACTTTCTGCTCTGGGCTGAGGGTCACCTTCAAATGCGTATCGATATACCAATCTGGAAACAGATTTAATTCTCTCAACAATAGCGCTTCATCATAATCTGGCAGCACACCAGAGCCACTCGCCATCTGGATTTTGATGAGAGCATCAACCGCCTCACCATACAGATGGTTAGCTCTTTCGGGGGACTCTGTCATTGACTGTAAATAGGTGGTGTCACCAAAATCCGTGAGCAGCAGAAATCCTTTTTCCAAGTCTTGTGCTAGCACTTCTGGGACATGCACCCCGGACCTAGCAAAGATTTTAGCTATATTTAAAAAGTTGGCGCAATCCTCGTGCTGATTCGGCGCATCCATGATGATCAGCGTGTCGTCACAGAAAGTCGCTCGGAAATAGCGGCGGGAACTCGCGTCGGCAGAGGCCGCAGATAGGGTGAAAGACTTACCAGAAGACTGAGTTTTGACCCAGCTTTCCAGAAGTTGTAGGCGTTGTAAATTTTCCATCATCAATCCGCGATTGCCTAATTACCAGAAGTATGCGATTTTATCATGCAAGCATCACACGTCACCCGACCGGTTGACGGACCATCAATGAAGGAGAGAGTCATGCTGAATCAAAAAATATTAGACGAAATAAGCAGCAAGATCAATGATTTAATGGCACAAAGCCCTGTAAAGGATGTAGAGAAAAATCTGCGGGTAATGCTGGCTGGAGTCTTCTCTCGTCTAGACTTAGTGGGGCGCGAGGAGTTCGACATACAGCAAGAGGTGCTAAAACGCACACGCGAGCAACTGACCGCATTAGAAGAGCGGTTGGCGGGACTGGAGGCTGCTGGAGAGAAGAAGGAAAGTAAGTAATAAGCTGGTTGCAGATACTCAGTAGTAAAAAGAACGTACAGAGTGGCCACCCACCACCTGAGGTACTGAACCCAGTCTATTGGCATGTGGTCCCACAAGGTTGGCCCCCTTCGTGCCGCTTGCCGCTCTCTAGAGCAGCGCCGTCTCCCTTCATGTTGGAGTCACATACCACCCATAGGCTAGAAAGGATGAAGAGCTGGGATCAAAAACGCACACACTGTTATACGTGTAATTTAAATCGTTTCCTGTGCACTCATACTGATACATTTACTCTTTAAGCCAAAAAGAGTTGAGTAGCCCCCTCTGCGAATCGCTATGAGTATACTTGCGGCAGCCTGATAGGGGGTTGCAGTTGAAAAGGGCTCACTGGCAAACCCTCATGGTACAGCCTGTAACGGATATAACCGGCATTCCTACCGTTAGATCTTTGATGAGTTATGTAATACTAGAGGTGGCGTTTAGATTAAGAGTGACTCATTTCTCACTCATTTCAGAAGTATTACCATACTCGGATCGATTCAACCTCACCAAGCTGTCTTGGCCCTAAGCAATGGGCATACTGCTAAAAAGGAAATCATGTTCTCAAAATACCTAGCCCATGCTGCAGGACTCGTGTGTATCCTGGCCTCATCATTTGCTGCGGCCATCGCCCCTGAACAAATTCTACTGCAAGTCTCACCCTCTATCGTGGTGGTTGATATTTCTGATATCTATGGCAAATCCATTGAGAAACGTAGCGGCGTCGTAATCGATATAGGTCAGGTGGTTACCAGCTGCCATGCAATTCAGAAGGATAGGAACTTACAAGTTTGGCACGAGGGCAGCGCTTTCAAGGCTAAGTTGCAACACTCGGACACTGTCCGTAACTTGTGCCAACTAAACGTCCCGAGGCTACGGGCCCCTCCAACAATCCTAGGGGCAACCCAAAAACTTAGGGTGGGTCAACACGTTTATGCGGTTGGCACTTCGAAGGATCAAGATCTAGACTTGAGCGAGGGGGTCATCTCCGGTCTGCGTCCGTATGGAAGTGCGCAATATATTAATACCTCCGCCATTATTTCTCCCAGTTCAAGAGGCGGGGGCCTGTTTGATGATCAGGGAAAGCTAGTAGGCATTTCTACATCTGACTCTATTGAAGGAAAAAACTTTAATTTCGCCCTCCCAGTAGAATGGATCCGTGAACTCCCCATAACAACAAAAATGGCGCAATCGGGAGCCAAGAAAGAGAGTGGTCTGGACCGACTAAACCTCTCCATTGCACTTGAGAAGAAAAAAAATTGGCAGAGTCTTCTAAAGCTTTCACAGCAGTGGACTAAGAATGAACCTGGGGATACGGTTGCTTGGTTCAGTCTGGGCCAAGCTCAGGCCGGCCTGAAACAGTATGACCGAGCCATTCGAGCCTACCGTGAGTCGATACTCATCCGACCAGAGTATGCTGACGCCTGGTACAACCTGGGCGTTTCCTACTTCAGTCTTAAACAACACCCTCAGGGGATGCACGCTTACCAGGAGGCACTGCGTATACAGCCCGAGGGGGCGGATGCTTGGCGCGGCCTAGGAGTTGCCTATAGTGGATTGAAGCAACACGACCAGGGCACCCATACCTCTCGAGAACCGGTACGCAATCAACCTGAGTCTGCTGATGCTTGGTACAGCTTGGGCAATTCGTACTACGATCTCCAGCAGTTCGACCAGGCAGTTCAAGCCTATCGGGAGTCGCTACGGGTTAGACCTGAAGATGCTAATACTTGGTATAACCTAGGCGCCGCCTATGATGAACTCAAGCAACAGGATGAGGCAATTCGAGCTTATCAGGAGGCCTTACGCATCCAACCGAGATACGCCATGGCCTGGTATGACTTAGGTAAGGTCTACTATTTTCAGGGTGAACGGGAGAAGGTACGAGAGATTTATCATACCTTACGGAAAATTGACCCAGCACTCGCGGTCAAGTATTTCAATGCTTTAATTCTGCCTTAATGAGCCCGATCAAATAGAACAGTTACCCGTCATTACACCTACATGAGCACCCTCTTACTCGAATATTAGCTCATCATCTTTCAGTCTATAGGTCCCACACGACCGATCCTTAGTAGTTATTGTGCGCTTCGTGCCGACGCGCACTTCGACACCCTCAAGAAAATTGACCTCTGCCTTGATCATGGCCCCCCGACTGGCGGCAACCTCCTTCTTTAACTGCACTTCATCCAAATT
>CANIWY010000023.1 GCA_947471695.1 Nitrosomonadaceae bacterium | reverse complement strand
TAGTAAATTGATAACTAGAAGCAGAATAAATGAAATGACTAGCATCACCACAGCCAAAGCAGTAGCGCCTGCATAATCATACTGCTCAAGCTTGGTGATGATTAGCAAAGGTGTAATCTCAGATACCATCGGCATATTGCCAGCAATAAAAATGACCGACCCGTACTCGCCGATTGCACGGGCAAAAGCAAGTGCAAAGCCAGTCATAAGTGCAGGGAAGATCGTCGGAAAGATTATTCGTGAGAAGGTCTGCAACCGATTTGCACCCAGCATTGCTGCGGCCTCCTCTAGCTCGGATTCAATGTCTTCAAGAACTGGCTGCACCGTCCTCACTACAAATGGCAATCCAATAAAGGTCAGTGCCACGAATACCCCGATCGGCGTGAAAGCCACCTTTATACCCAACGGCTCGAGATACTGTCCGATCCAACCATTACCTGCATAGAGCGCTGTCAATGCGATACCAGCTACAGCAGTCGGTAGTGCAAATGGGAGATCTACTAAAGCATCTATCAATTTCTTGCCAGGGAAACGGTAACGTACTAGCACCCACGCCACTAATAATCCGAATACCGCATTGACCAGTGCTGCTGCAAACGAGGCCCCAAAAGTCAGTCGATATGAAGCCATCACGCGTGGGGTGGTAACCGCAAACCAGAACTCTTGCCAACTAAGCTCTGTAGTACGGATAAAGGCTGCCGATAGAGGGATCAACACGATTAGGCTCAGATAGAGCAGCGTGAATCCGAGTGCCAAGTTGAACCCTGGCAGGATACTGTGTTGCTTGAAGGAGCTCAATTAGTCGGTCCTATTAGATCTATTCTCTTTCGCATCTGCTTACTTTTGATATATTTGATCAAACGTACCACCATCGGAAAAGTGTATCTTGTGCGCATTCTTCCATCCACCGAAGGCCTCATCAATTCTGAACATCGTAATTACTGGAAACTGTTTGACATACTTTTCTGAAACCTTCTGATTGGATGGCCTGTAAAAATTCTTTGCGGCGATCTCCTGCCCCTCCTCTGAATAAAGGTACTGCAGATAGGCCTCGGCCAGATCACGTGTACCCTTCTTGTCTACCACTTTATCTACAATTGCAACGGGGGGCTCAGCTAGTATGCTGAGTGATGGCACCACCATTTCAAACTTGCCTGGACCATACTCCTTAATTGCCAGAAAGGCTTCATTCTCCCATGAGATGAATACATCTCCGACACCACGTTCAACAAATGTTGTGGTTGATCCACGCGCTCCAGAATCCAGTACCGGCACATTCTTGTAAATATCTGCAACAAACTCTTTGGCTCTGGCCTCACCAAAGTTCCGCTTACCATATTCCCATGCCGCTAGATAATTCCACTGTGCGCCGCCAGAGGTTTTTGGATTGGGGGTAATCACAGCCACGCCGGGCCGGGCCAGATCATTCCAATCCTTGATCCCCTTCGGGTTGCCCTTACGAACCAGGAAAATGATGGTCGAGGTATAGGGCGTGCTGTTACGAGCAAGTCGCTTCTGCCAATCTTCTGTTAAAAGTTTCGATTTCTCAGCGATTGCATTGATGTCATTCGCCAGAGCCAGGGTCACAACATCCGCCTCAAGGCCATCAATTACTGATCGCGCCTGTTTACCAGAACCGCCATGGGATTGCCTGATGATTACCTTCTCTCCTTTTTTTGCCTGCCACTGTTTGATGAATGAGGCATTAAACTCTTGGTATAACTCTCGTGTTGGATCATAAGACACATTGAGTAAGGCTCGTTCCGCAGATGCATTGCTGCTGATTATTAGACTCGCCAGTAAAACTGCCGGCAGCCATGTTTTCATATTCATAATCTTTCCTTTAAAAATAATGTCTAGGTACATTCAATTTAAAATGCGCTTATTAGAACTTCAAAGTAGAGGAAATCGGTATTACCTGAACGCTGGGCTATCTGGGCAGGATTTGCTGCGATCGCGTTGTGTACAAAATTTCCTGCCATAAAATGCGTGTATCCAAGTACGGTATTAACTTTTGGATAGAGTTGATAGCGAAGCCTCCCCTCAAATGCTCCTCCAACATAGTCTCCCCAGGCTCCTGTCTTGCTACGATTTAAGCCCGGGTCCTTGACGATGCTAATATTCCCGTCAAAGGAGTCGAACAATCGATCTGTCTTGCTGGCCAACCAGAACCAGGTATACCCTGCTTCTATTCCGAATTTCTGAGTCGGCTGGAGATCGAATTTGATTTTAGGAGTTTTAATATTTTCATAAATCACATAGTGGTCCGCTGACCAGGGTCGCGCAAAACCAAAGAATCGATCAAATCGATTGCTTACGTTGTCGTTAGGATTTTTATCCCCTGATGCATACCCATAAAATGCGCTTACCCGTGGCTTCCAAGAGTAACTATTAAAGGTTCGACCAGCCTCAATGGTATAACCTTGTGCATCAATTGTTTCATACCTAAATTTACTGACTCCAGATTGAGTTCCGAGCGTGTCCTGCTGATATCCGAGTTGATAATTGTAGCTTGCATCGAAATCAAACCAGTCTCCCACCTTTCCATAGGCACGGATACCTGGCATATGGATCTCTCGTTCAAGTTTGTTAGTGGCCGTCCAGCCATCTGTATTGGCAGTTTGCTTCTGCCCCATGTAATAGGGTTGTATGGTGATAATGTCTGACCACTTGCGCCAATTGCCGATCGCACCATAAAACCACAATGTACCGATAGCCTTATCAAATTGAGTCTGCAGTCTTTTTACCGGTTGGTATCCAAATAGATCGAGTTCCCACGGGTTATCCTGTTTACCCAGATTTAAGCGAAATCCTTCAAAACTATTCGTCGTATTACGCCATTCATTTCGCGCTATAAATCGGCGATCAGTTGCCTCGTAGGCCATACGTCCCACCCGGAGTCTAGCCGGTATATCTTGTCCACGATCATCCTGACCCAACGCATTTTTGAAATAAAGTTCACCATATGCCTGAATCAAATCGTAGGGATTGTTCTCTTGGTCGGTACTCTGAAATTTATGGTTGTAAACCCTTGAATCCTGAAACTCAACCGCTCCGCGTATAGGATCAATAATTCTTTTTATACCAAGATAGGCACGATGGCGAAGAAAGAAAGGATTGTCATATCCACCCTCAACGTGCCGGATATCGTTATGACGCATCTCGTACCGCGTCCTGTGTTCGATGCCAATATCCAACCAATCCACGCCCTTGAATGCCTCGACACCAATCTCGCTTAATTGACGAACATATCTTGGCGGATCAGAGTCTGGATTGGTCGCATAACTATCGGCACGCCGATGATAGCTCACGGGTTTTTGGGCTGCTGCTGATTTTGTTTCGAGCTGTTCCCACCAATCATACTCACGATCCAAATACAGATACTGATTAGGGTTGGGTGGAGCAATAGGTTGATCTGGTGTCTTAATTGACCACTTGTAATTATTATCTTCTGACCCGGCTGGCTTGTGAGCCGTAATCGATGTTCCGGCTTGAGCTAACTGCTGAACTCTTTGCCTGGTGGATGTCTCTTTTCCAGATTGTCCATTGTCTACATTTGCCTGAATCGATGCAATGGGTAATATTCCGATTGCCGATGCAAATACGATTTCCCAATATTTCCTCATTATTTTCTCCTGAATAGCGCTTCCGGCATTCCGGTTAGTTGCCATCATCTGACTGTTATTTTTACCTCCATATTATTTATGGTCGGTGGTTATTTCGTTGCTAAACTAAAAAAGCTCTATTTGGCAACCCGCAATTTTCAAAGCATCACAAGTTCGTAGCCTTACTTTCCGAATCACCACGTCCGACACGAATTCTCTCCCTACACTCAATCTGCACGACTTTTCTATCGTGGATGACCACTTCGACCGAACCATATTCAATGCCTACAACGGCATTCAAAATTCTTTGCTTGATATCTGCTGGTAACCGACTTGCAGCTGCCTCTGGGGCGACATATTCTGTTCCCGAGGTAGCAAGTACGCTCATTTACACACCTGACAATGTATTGATGATCGATGTCCGAGAGAATAACAAAGGATCTATATAATATTAAATACTATCAATCTATTTACTTATATCAAAAGGAAATATATAAGCAGGTTTCTTACCGTGCGGATATTTTATGTCAGCGACTCGCCGAGTCCCTCGTCTGGTGACCTACACTGTGCAAGCTGCATGCAATCTGGGAAAATGCCAATAAATTTCTACCCTGAACTCAATCAAATTTGAAATGGAAGCTGTATCCAGAAAGAAGCAGTACAACACAAACAAACTACACAAACGTTTGAGGAGATTAGTTGGTTCGGCGATTGCTGACTTCAACATGATCGAAGCCGGCGACCGGGTGATGGTCTGCCTGTCCGGCGGAAAGGATAGCTATGCTCTACTTGATATACTGCGCAATCTACAAGCTCATGCGCCACTACAATTCGAATTAATCGCAGTAAATCTAGACCAGAAACAACCCGGCTTCCCTGCCCAAGTGCTGCCAGAGTACCTTGCCAACATCGGCATACCGTTTCATATCGTTGAACAGGACACCTACAGCGTCGTGAAGCGTGTTATTGCGGAGGGCAAGACTACTTGCAGTCTCTGCTCTCGGCTGCGGCGGGGGGCTCTATATCGCATTGCTAGCGAGCTTGGCGCTACCAAGATCGCACTAGGACACCATCGCGACGATATACTTGAGACTTTATTTCTCAATCTATTTTATGGTGGCAAGCTTAAAACAATGCCACCAAAGTTGGTGAGTGATGATGGCCGACACATCGTGATTCGCCCACTTGCATACTGCAAAGAAAGTGACCTCGCCACCTACGCCGAGTCAGAGGGCTTCCCCATCATCCCCTGCAACCTTTGCGGCTCGCAGAAAAATTTGCAACGCCAGGCGGTGAAGGAAATGCTGCAACAATGGGAACGTAAATTTCCCGGCAGACTGGAAACCATGTTTACCGCACTACAAAATGTACAGCCCTCACATCTGGCAGATGCCTCGCTTTATGATTTCCGTGGGCTCAGGGCAGAAGGAAAACCGAACGCTGATGGTGACATGGCCTTCGACCAAGAAACATTCTCATTCGAAACAGCTGAGATAGTGAATATACGCAACAGCTTGAATCTTTAGTCCATGCGCGGTCACTTACGTGGCGACTTTCGCCCGACCATCATCATCCATTGAAACAGTGCAGCACCTACAGTCCATCCAGTTGCACTGCCAGACTATTCGAGCCTATTGAGAAACGTTCATCGCGGAGGCACCCATCGCAAGGTAACAACAACTAACAATGCAAATAGCACGTAGGCTATCGTTAGCACCCCTTCAGGGAAGTCATAGAACAGAATGAAGTGCAGCCCGCGCTGAATGAAGCTTCCCCTCCCCTCAGACTGCCGCAACTCATCCTCCCAAGCGGTCAGCGGACAAACAAATCCGAACAATGATTCTCCGACTACAAACAGAATAGAGCCCAGGTGAATAAGCCGAAAATGACGATTACGAACGTAATTCAACCCACACGCTGAGCCGATCCAGATGAGAGGTAGGCTACCGATCACAAACAGCACGAACAGGAAATGAAGAACCAGGATGGTGTCGGCAAGAGCCATGATCATCCGCCAGCGATGTTACTCAGGTGTATCTAGCATTCAGTAATGCTTACCGCCAATCCGCCCAGAGAAGTTTCCTTGAATTTTACTGACATCTCTAAGCCAGTTTGCTTCATCGCGGCAATGCATCCATCCAACGGCATGAAGTGTATTCCACTCCCACGCTTCGCCAATGAAGCCGCAGTGACCGCCTTAATGGCACCGAATCCATTACGCTCAATGCAAGGAACCTGCACCAATCCGCCGACTGGATCACAGGTCATACCCAAGTGATGTTCAAGTGCGATTTCCGCAGCATTCTCGATCTGTTGAGGACTTCCACCACGTACCGCGCATAAACCAGCAGCAGCCATGGCAGCAGCAGAACCAACTTCACCCTGACAGCCGACTTCCGCGCCCGAGATCGAGCTTCGATGCTTGATAATGCCACCCACCGCAGCAGCTGTGAGAAGAAACTCCCGCACCTGCTCCAGGGTTCCACCTTCATGGTGGACAAGGTAGTACAGAACAGCTGGGATCACTCCCGCAGCACCATTAGTCGGCGCAGTCACCACCATATGACCCGCAGCATTCTCCTCATTTACCGCCATAGCATAGGCGCATAACCAGTCATTCAGATTGGCCTCTGAAGGGGCATCTTGCAACTGCTTGAATAAAGCTTTTGCTCGCCGAGGCAGCTTAAGGCTTCCAGGCAGAATACCTTCTACCACCAACCCCTTCTCAAGGCATATCTGCATCGCACGCCACAAAGCATCTAGCCCTTGATTCAGTGCTGTATCGGTCATCTTAGTGTGTTCGTTCAACCGTTTTAGCGTCGCGATCGACAGACCGCTGTCATCCGCCATCTTAACCATGGAATCGGCCGAATCAAATGGATATGGACACGAACTAGCAGACTCCATTTTAAGTGGCGCGTCCAGATTGCTAATTTCAGCCAGCGTATTAACGAAACCGCCACCTATCGAAAAATAAGTTTCTGACAGAATTGTTTTTCCACTACCGTCGAGCAATTCGAAGATCATTCCATTCGGATGCTGCGGTAGCGGCTGGCTACGATCAAAAACCACATCAATTGCCGCACTAAACTTGACCGATAGCGTCTCACTCAGCGTGATTAATCGACCATTCCACAACCGCTCCATCAGCTCATTCACCGACTGCTCGGCTAGACCCTCTGGCGAATAACCATGCAGCCCCAATGTCACAGCACGATCAGCCGCGTGACCCTTTCCGGTAAATGCCAGAGAACCTTTCAGAATGCAGCGAACATGGAGATCCGGATCAACTATAGTAGTTTCGGCTAAGGTCTGAATGCGATTGCGGAAATCGCTGGCCGCTACCATTGGCCCCATGGTATGAGAACTTGAGGGACCTATCCCGATTTTGAAAAGCTCAAGAACACTGATGAACATTAGTCACTCCCATAGTGTGATGACCATATTAAAAGGGGATGGCAGGGCCGCAAACCGAAGAAAGCTCCGGGATCATGAAGAAAACATGAAGTGTAGCGGAATTGTCGAATCGTAGCACATGAAGGGAGTGTCTGATCAGAGACGGACAGTTCTGCGTACAACCCACTCACCCTGTCCAATCAGTACATTTAGGTTAAAATGAGCCGCTGATCATTTTGTGCCGGCCTCCGTTATGAAAAAACCCCGCGCCCCTCACCGCAGCAAATCCCCACGCGCCGTTCAGGAGCTCTCGCGTCTAGCAGCGGGGCTTGCTGCTTCTGGGAGCCGGATTGAAGATGCTTTCTGGGAGAATCTGCTGACAGCGAAGATCCACGGTCAGTTGCGCACGAGTGATGATCAAAATCTAGAAACCGCACTGGACCAGCTTTACGAAACGGATCCAGCCGGTTACGGAGAGTTCATTCATGCCATTGAAGCAGCGATCGAATGCAGCGTCTTGACCCATGAAGACCGCAACTATGATGTGCTAATGTTCGCAGCACCAGTACTGACCTGGTCACGTTTTTCAATCCCCTCTGGCCCCATTCCAGAACCAATGCTCGCCAACCTACGATTGCATCTGCAAGCACAAGTGCTGGCAGCGGATATTCAGTTTTCCCTAGCGGATTACCTATTCAGTCCAGACCAACTGCCGCGCGGCTATCATCTCACTCACGAACTGGCTAACAAGCTTTGGGTAGCGGCAGCTGAGAATCGTGATTTACACATGAACCCGCGCCAGTTGGCTGAGACAGGGAAATTTCTATCAGACACCCGATACCTCCTCGGCGCCATTGCTGTGCCTCGGGGGAAACCGATGTTCCAGTGGCAGGAGTCTATCGGAACTAGCCAAGTCGGGAAGCTGCCCGAAACTAAAACCCAAAAACAAGCGATCTTACTTGCCTGGCAGACGCCTGGCAGCGAGGTGCTCCGCCCGCTATTTCAAGGTTGCGCACTGGAATTGCTATTGCCGGATGGCTTCTTTTCTGCCTGGCGCATGGCAGACCGCCTCGCTCGACCCTATTCCATGCACGCCACTATTGATTTTCTACAGTCCACCCTGAATATTCCCGCAAGTGGCTTACGCGCCGTGATTGCGCCGTTTTTTGATCAATGGCTAGAAGAATATCGCATCAGCTTCACCTTCAAGGATCGCGACGATGTGCTCTACGGCATTGTTTGGGCACTGGTCGGCGAGGAAGACGAAACTAATGATACCGTGGCGCAGATCGAAACGACACTGCGTGAATGTGGCGTAACCCATGTCACGCTGCTGGACAATCGCTTTCCTCTTGAATACTGCGAGGAGTGTGGCGCACCCCTGTTCCCAAATCCGGAGGGTGAGGTAGTACATGCCGAATTCCCCGAAGAGGGAAAAACAACGCCAATGCATTTACACTGACCTATACTTTGACTAACTCAGAAATCGGGAAGTTTTCCTGGTTTTGATCGACACAACCATGTTTCATTACTAACCACAAACCTAACATCCAGTATTTATGAAGTTTTTATTCGACCTTTTCCCGGTCATCTTGTTCTTCATCGCATTCAAGATCTATGGCATCTATACCGCCACTGCTGTGGCCATTGCTGCCACTTTTCTACAGATTGGTTGGGTCTGGTTCCGTCACCGCAAGGTCGACACGATGCTATGGGTGAGCCTTGTCATTATCGGCGTATTTGGCGGCGCCACACTCATACTGCAGGATGAAACCTTCATCAAGTGGAAGCCCTCCGTGCTCTACTGGTTATTTGCCTGCGCATTGTTGGTGGCCCACAGCTTCTTCAATAAGAACTTGATTCGCGTGATGATGAAAGAACAAATCAATCTGCCCGAAATAATATGGGGTCGACTCAATACCAGCTGGGCAGGATTTTTTGCGTCGATGGGTGCGATCAATCTCTACGTGGCCTTTAATTACTCCACTGAAGCTTGGGTTAATTTCAAGCTATTTGGGTTCATGGGCCTGATGCTGACTTTCGTCCTGTTACAAGCACTGATGCTGGCAAAGTATGTAGAAGACAAGGAGGACAAAGAAAAATGATGCTCTACGTGATAAATGCTGAGGATGCCCCCAATAGCCTAGAAAACCGTCTGGCGGCCCGTTCCGCCCATCTGGAAAGACTCAATACCTTACAGAACGACGGACGCCTCATCCTGGCGGGTCCCTGCCCGTCAGTCGACAGCCCCGACCCAGGTCCATCAGGGTTCTCTGGCAGCCTGATCGTGGCTGAATTTGAGTCACTACCAGCCGCTCGTGCTTGGGCAGAAGCTGACCCCTACGTTGCAGCAGGAGTCTACGTAAGAGTTACAGTTAAACCATTCAAGAAAGTCTTTCCGGCTTAATTAACGGTCATACATACAGTTGAAAACAATCGAGCTAATCAAGCAGAAACTTGCCGCACTCAATCCCGAGAGCATTGAACTTTCTGACGAGAGCGCACGGCATGCGGGGCACGAAGGCGCCAAGAGTGGTGGCGGACACTACCGTCTCACTATTGTCTCTCCAGAGTTCTATGGAAAACCGGCTATGTCTAGGCATCGTCTAGTTTATGCCGCATTAGGCGAGATGATGAGCAAGGATATTCACGCAATTAGTGTAAAGGCGTATACTCCAGACGAGTTTAAATCTGATTCAGTCCACTGACAGGGGAGCTAAGAAAACCATATGAAACCAATGAAATTTTCGAAATTACTGGCGGTTGGGATTTCTGGCCTGATCGCCGTAACCACCGCCCAGGCCCAGCCTGCAGTTCCTATGGCCAAGGTAAATGGGGTCGCAATCCCGCAATCGCGACTCGATTTTATTATGAAGGCACGCATCTCGCAGGGCCAGCCGGATAGCCCTGAAGTCAGAAAGGCCTTGCGTGATGACCTAATCGCCGAGGAAGTGATCGCTCAGGAAGCATTAAGAAAGGGGTTAGATCGAGATCCTGAAATCATCGCTCAACTGGAAATTGCCCGTCAGACAGCGCTGGTTCGTGCGTATCAGGTCGACTATATTAAAACCCACCCAGTCAGTGACGAAGTAATGCGTAAAGAGTATGAAACACTAAAAATTCAGATGGGCAACAAAGAGTACAAAGCACGCCACGTTTTGGTTACAACAGAGGCCGAGGCGAAGGATATTATTACCCGAGTCAAGAAAGGTGCGAAGCTTGGCGAGATTGCCAAGGAAAAATCTACGGATGCTGGCAGTAAGGGGAAGGGGGGGGAACTCGAATGGAGTCCCGCTGGCAATTATGTAGCACCCTTTGCTGAGGCCCTAACCAAGCTGAACAAAGGCCAGCTCACCGATCAACCCGTGCAGACACCTTTCGGCTGGCACGTGATCCGATTGGAGGATGTGCGTCCACTCAAAATTCCACCTTTTGAAGAGATCAAGAATAATCTGACACAGCGTATCTTGCAGCGGCAGTTTGAAGGCGCTGTTGGCGAGCTACGCGCCAAAGCCAAGGTCGAGTAGCCGTAACACAGTTGCTTGATTAAAGGGGCGGCCTTAATGGTCGCCCCTTTGCATTTAGGCTACTACATGCATACGCGGTGCCAGAGCGCACAATAACTCATAGCTGATGGTACTCGCCGACTGCGCCACTTCATCCACTGGCATCCCCTCTCCCCACAGTATTACAGGACTCCCCACACCCGCACCCTCGATTCCACTTAGATCCACATGTAGCATATCCATCGATACGCGTCCGAGAATACGGCTGCGGCGGCCGCTCACCAGTAGCGGTGTACCGGTAGGCGCATGACGCGGATAGCCATCGGCATAACCGCCCGCGACGATTCCAACCTGCATTGCCCGATCAGCGCGAAAAGCGTGGCCATACCCAACCACATCCCCCACCTTGATGTTCTGCACGGCAATAACTTTACTGGATACTGTCATTACAGGACAAAGACCCAGATCAGCGGCAGTCTTATCTGAAAATGGCGAAGCGCCATAGAGCATAATGCCGGGACGCACCCAATCGGCGTGGGTTTCAGGATAGCGTAAAATTGCCGCTGAATTAGCTAATGAACATGGTAAATTTCGCCCTGCAGAGACCGTATTAAAAAGCTGAAATTGAGAACTGACACTTTCCTTACCAGCGGGGTCATCGGCTCGAGCGAAATGAGTCATCAATGTAATCTGGCCAATAGCAGGATTACCCTTCAGGAGTTCCAGCGCAGCAGAAAACTCTTCAGGCATAAATCCCAAGCGGTTCATGCCGGTATTAAGCTTCAGAAATACATCCAGACCCCCTCGCCGCTTGAGCGCAGGCAACATGGATAACTGCTCTCCATGATGAATTACGGCGCTTAACTGATACTCCTCGATCAGCGCCAACTCCTCGACAGAAAAAAAGCCTTCAACTAACAGTATGGGTTGACGGTAACCCGCATCTCGTAAACGTATTGCTGCATCCAACTCTAGTAGTGCAAATCCATCTGCGCTCTTGAGTGCGCCGGCAGCACGCAACAGACCGTGGCCGTAGGCATCCGCCTTGATCACTGCCATTACACGTGCTCGCGGCGCGTGGCGACGAACCACGGACAGATTATGTTCGAGTGCAGAGAGATCGATTAGGGCTTGAATGGGGCGTGTCATCTATCTTATGTTAAGTGAGGTGCATACGGAATCGCTACACCACAGACTGATGCAAGACTTTAGTAGAGTGCTTAACGAAGCATTCAATCACAAATTCTGTCATTCGAATAGTATCTGACAGAAGCCTCATCATCGGGAATCAGATCAGGCTTTTACGGTTAGCCGATGTAGCAGTTTCATGGTATAAAGCCGGCTGTCTAAGAGCAAGTCTAGGTCTCCATTGTACAATCTAACATCTGATAACGAAAAAAATTTCGGGGTGACGCCTTGAAACGCGGGTTCTATACCATCATGGCGGCGCAATTCTTCTCGTCGCTAGCAGACAATGCATTACTGGTGATCGCGATCGCTTTGTTGATCGATCTGCATGCTCCCGCCTATCTCACTCCCATGCTTAAGTTTGTATTTGTACTTTTCTATGTCGTTCTCGCCCCTTTTGTTGGTGCTTTTGCTGACTCCATGCCGAAGTGGAGGGTAATGTTCATCAGCAATACCATCAAAATTGTAGGCTGTAGCTTGCTCTTTCTCGCAGCGCATCAATACTCCGCCCTCGCTGCCTATGCGGTCGTAGGCCTAGGTGCTGCCGCTTACTCCCCGGCTAAATACGGCATACTGACTGAGTTGCTACCACCGGACAAACTGGTCATTGCCAACGGTTGGATCGAGGGATTGACCGTTGCCTCCATCGTTCTTGGTACAGTTCTGG
>CANIWY010000022.1 GCA_947471695.1 Nitrosomonadaceae bacterium | reverse complement strand
TTGCGATGGAAGAGGGTCTTCGTTTTGCTATCCGTGAGGGTGGAAGAACCGTTGGTGCCGGCGTCGTGGCGAAAGTTATTGAGTAATGGCGGACTAAGGCGGCAGGATTCGGAAATAAGTGATAAAAAAACAAATTAACGAATCCAGAATCCTGTATCCTCCATCCCTAGTTTTAACTGAGGTTTAACATAAATGCAAAACCAGAAAATTCGTATCCGCCTCAAGGCATTTGATTATCGTCTGATTGACAAATCAGCAATGGAAATTGTTGAAACAGCTAAACGCACTGGCGCAGTTGTTAAGGGCCCCGTACCTCTGCCGACCCGGATTGAGAGGTTCGACGTATTACGGTCGCCGCATGTCAACAAGACCTCTCGTGACCAGTTTGAGATACGTACCCATTTACGTTTAATGGATATCATTGATCCAACCGATAAGACGGTCGACGCCCTGATGAAATTGGATTTGCCTGCGGGCGTAGATGTGGAAATAAAATTGTAGTTTTATAAAAAAGAGTTTTGAGTTCACTATTTTCAGATCACTTTTTTGAAAAAGTAGCTCAAACAAGCTTGTAATCTGCCGGTCAATTGTAATCGGCACCTTTAAAAAGGGAAATTAAAATGAGCTTAGGACTCGTCGGCCGCAAGGTTGGCATGACTCGCATTTTTACGGATGATGGTGAAAGCCAGCCGGTGACTGTGCTTGATGTGTCAAACAACCGCGTCACACAAATCAAAACACCTGATACAGATGGTTATTCTGCCGTGCAGGTAACCTTTGGTAAACGACGCGCCAGTCGTGTTAATAAACCATCAGCGGGGCATTTCGCTAAAGCTGCAGTTGAAGCTGGCCATATGCTCAAGGAATTCCGCGTCACCACGGATCAACTCTCCAGTCTCAAGCCTGGTGCAGTCATTGGGGTCGATATCTTCCAAGTTGGGCAGAAGGTGGATGTGACGGGTATTTCAATCGGCAAGGGTTTTGCCGGTGTTATCAAGAGGCATCACTTCTCTTCAAATCGTGCCACACACGGAAATTCAAAATCACATAATGTCCCGGGATCCATCGGGATGGCACAGGACCCAGGTCGAGTATTCCCAGGTAAGCGTATGTCGGGACATCTGGGAAGTGTGCAAAGGACCACCCAGAATCTGATCATCATTCGGGTTGACTCTGAGCGCGGACTACTTTTAATTAAGGGTGCGATCCCAGGTTCAAGGGGTGGTGATGTGGTCGTACATCCCAGCGTTAAGACTCCGAGGGTCGGAGCTAAGCCACTCGTCAAGATTGATCCTAAGGCTGGAAAGAAGGTGGGTGCATAATGGAAATTAAACTTATTAAAGATGATGGTCAGTCTGACTCTAATATTACGGCATCGGATGCACTGTTCGCACGTGAATATAATGAATCACTCGTCCATCAGGTTGTCACAGCCTACCTAGCAAATGCACGTAGCGCGAACCGTGCTCAGAAAGGACGTTCAGATGTTGCTAAATCCACTCGCAAGCCATGGGCACAAAAAGGGACAGGACGTGCACGGGCGGGGATGGCTTCTAGCCCATTGTGGCGTGGGGGTGGAAAGATCTTCCCTAATAGCCCTGAAGAAAATTTCAGCCATAAACTAAACCGAAAAATGTACCGTGCTGGCATAGGCGCAATCCTATCGCAACTGGTTCGGGATGGCCGGTTGTCAGTGATCGATAACTTCACTGTAGACACGCCGAAAACTAAGACACTCGCGCAAAAACTAAAGAGCTTGGGGATGGACGAGGTGATGATTATTACTGATAAGGTGGATGAGAATTTGTACCTCTCTTCACGTAATCTACCACATGTCATGATCGTTGAGGTCGGCCATGCCGACCCCGTCAGCCTACTTCGCTTTGCTCATGTCATTATGACGCGCAGTGCGGTGACACAAATAGAGGAGTTGCTGGCATGACCACGAAAACATTCAACCCTGAAAGGCTGATGCAGATCATACTTGCCCCTCAGGTCTCCGAAAAGGCAACACTTATCGCTGAAAAGCATAACCAGATCATCTTTCGTGTCGTTCAGGATGCGACTAAGGCTGAGATTAAGGCAGCGGTCGAGTTAATGTGGAAGGCACAAAGCATTCAAGTAGATACTGTACAAGTGGCCAATATCAAGGGCAAGGAAAAGCGTTTTGGTAAGTTCATGGGTCGACGCAGCAATTGGAAGAAGGCCTTTGTTGGGATCAAATCTGGACAGGAAATAAATTTTGCTGAAATCGCACAAGGAGGGGGTAAATAATGGCACTAATTAAAGTTAAACCAACCTCTCCGGGGCGGCGCGCTGTTGTTAAGGTCGTTAATCCTGAGTTGCATAAGGGTGCTCCCTACTCAAAGCTTCTAGAAAAGCAAAGCCATACCGCGGGTCGCAATAACAATGGTCATATCACCACTCGGCATATGGGTGGGGGTCATAAACAGCATTACCGTAAGGTTGACTTCCGCCGGAATAAGGATGGAATCCCTGCTAAGGTCGAGCGGTTAAAATATGATCCGAACCGTAGCGCGAATCTGGCTTTGTTGTGTTATGCAGATGGTGAGCGTCGTTACATCATTGCCCCTAAGGGTATTAGCGCTGGGATGCAACTGCTAAACGGAGGCGATGCCCCTATCAAGAATGGCAATACCTTGCCGCTACGCAACATTCCGGTTGGAAGTACCATACACTGCGTGGAGATGCTTCCTGGAAAGGGTGCTCAACTAGCCCGTTCTGCGGGTACATCGGTTCAGTTACTGGCTCGGGAAGGGGATTATGCGCAGTTACGTCTACGTTCAGGTGAAATTCGTAAGGTACATGTAGACTGCCGTGCCACACTCGGAGAGGTGGGTAATGAAGAGCACAATCTGAGATCCATCGGAAAGGCAGGAGCTAATCGATGGAGAGGGATTCGACCGACCGTACGAGGTGTGGTCATGAATCCTGTCGACCATCCTCATGGTGGCGGTGAAGGAAAGACTGCAGCAGGTCGTCATCCGGTCAGTCCGTGGGGAACACCTGCAAAGGGTTACCGTACCCGTGGCAACAAGCGCACTGACGGCATGATCGTACGCCGCCGCTATTCGAACAAGGGATAATAAATCATGGCACGTTCAGTAAAAAAAGGCCCATTTGTAGATCTGCACCTGATAAACAAGGTCGAGGCGGCACGCGCGACCAATGATAAGCGGCCGATCAAGACTTGGTCACGCCGTTCCACCGTCTTGCCAGACTTTATTGGGCTGACTATTGCAATCCATAACGGAAAACAACATATCCCCGTCTACGTAACCGAGAATATGGTGGGACATAAGCTGGGTGAGTTTTCCCACACACGTACATTCAAGGGACATTCTGGCGACAAGAAGGCATCAGCTGGGTCGAAGAAATAGGAGTAATGAATATGCAAACAACTGCAATACTACGTGGGGTTCGGTTATCTGAACAAAAGGGCCGGCTGGTCGCAGACCAGATTCGCGGTTTGCCGGTTGACCGTGCACTCAACCTACTCGCATTTAGCCCAAAGAAGGGTGCGGTCATCATTCGTAAATTGCTCGAATCCGCAATTGCCAATGCTGAACATAATGAGGGTGCTGATATCGATGAGCTCAAAGTGGCAACAATATATGTCGATCGAGGGCCCTCGCTAATGAGGACGAGCACACGTGCCAAGGGACGTGGCAATCGGATCGTCAAGCCAACCTGTCACATACTTCTCACTGTCGGCGACAAAGCCGGCAATAAAAAATAAAAGGGCGCAGAGGGAATTATGGGACAGAAAATACATCCAACAGGCTTTCGACTCTCCGTATTGAAGAATTGGTCATCGAAGTGGTACGCCAATAGCAAGAATTTTCCGGTGATGCTGAATGAAGATATCAAGGTACGTGAATATCTCAAAAAGAAGTTAGCACATGCATCGGTTGGCAAGGTCATTATCGAGAGACCTTCTAAGAATGCTCGGATCACCATCTACAGCTCTCGTCCAGGAATTGTAATTGGTAAGAAGGGTGAAGATATCGAAGTCCTTCGTAGTGAGCTTCAGAAGAGAATGGGTGTACCGGTCCATGTCAATATCGAAGAGATTCGTAAGCCAGAGATTGATGCTCAACTGATCGCAGATAATATCGCTCAGCAACTCGAAAAACGGATCATGTTCCGTAGGGCCATGAAGAGGGCCATGCAGAATGCAATGCGACTGGGTGCTCAAGGGATCAAGATCATGAGTTCGGGTCGTCTAAACGGGATCGAGATCGCTCGCAGGGAGTGGTACCGTGAGGGTCGTGTTCCGCTCCATACCTTAAGGGCCGATCTGGATTATGGTACATCTGAAGCTCAGACTACATATGGGATTATCGGTATCAAGGTATGGGTATTCAAGGGTGAGGTGATTGGGCATAACGAACAAAATGCTGTAGCGAGTACTCCCGCTACAGCGAACCCTGCAGCCGAGATTGAGAAGAAGCGTCTACCAACACCGTCCCCTAAGAGGCCGCCAGCAGGACTACCTAAGATAGCTGAAGATGCTGCGAAGCCTGCGATCAAGGCCAAGCCGAAAGCCAAGACTGGCGATGAGACGAAGGTTGCGGTAAAGACAGTCAAGAAAACAGTCAGTACAGATGAGAAAGCACCCGTTAAGACAGCGGTCAAGAAGGCCGTAAAAACAGTAAAGCCAGGAGCAGAAGATGCAGCAACCAGCTAGATCAAAATACCGTAAACAGCAAAAAGGCCGTAACAAGGGTGTTGCGACCCGGGGTGCTAAGGTCAGTTTTGGTGAGTATGGACTCAAGGCCGTGGGTAGGGGTCGCTTGACAGCGCGCCAGATTGAGGCAGCAAGAAGGGCCATGACTCGCCATATCAAGCGTGGGGGTCGTATCTGGATCCGTATATTCCCGGACAAGCCGATATCACACAAACCAGCCGAAGTACGTATGGGTAATGGAAAGGGGAATCCTGAGTACTTTGTGGCAGAGATTCAGCCAGGCAAGATGCTGTATGAAATGGACGGAGTTGATGAAGTGTTGGCACGTCAGGCATTCCGGTTGGCCGCTGCTAAGCTACCGATTGAAACCACATTTGTTGTCAGACAATTAGGCGGTTAATGATGAAGACAAGTGAACTCAGAGATAAGAACCCAGCTGAATTGCAGCAAGAATTAATGTCATTGCTGAAGGCGCAGTTTGGATTACGGATGCAACATGCTACTCAGCAACTGGGTAATACTAACCAGTTACAGATTGTGCGACGTGATATCGCGCGCACCAAAACCATCATTAGTCAGAAAGCGAAACAATCATGAGCGAAACGAATTCAGGACGTAGTCTCTCGGGTAAGGTGGTGAGTGATAAGATGAACAAGACAATCACCGTCTTGGTTGAGAGAAAAGTCAAGCACCCGCTATATGGAAAGATCATGGTCCGTACCAAGAAGTACCATGCACATGATGAGACCAATGAGTTTCATATGGGTGATCTGGTGACCATTGAAGAGTGTCGTCCCCTCTCCAAGACCAAGGCATGGCGAGTGACCAAGCTAATCGAAAAGGGCAATGCAGCCTGATTGATCTGACGAATTGAGGATGAAAATAGTAATTGAATATAGGGGCAGGTGTTTCATTAAGAAGTTTGGTTTAAACAAGTTTAGATGTTGTTTACTTTACAAAAGCCCCGTATAATCTCGCCTCTTCAGGCAATTGGTTTTTAGATTTTTAATACGCGTTGCCGGTCAAAACCTGACAACGTCATAACCCAAACGGGATCCAAAACTGACCACACAGGGCAACCTGAATGGAAAAGTTGGAAGAGTGAGTAAAAATGATTCAAATGCAAACTATTCTACAAGCGGCCGACAATACCGGTGCGCGATCGATCATGTGCATCAAGGTCTTGGGGGGCTCTAAACGCCGCTATGCAGGGATTGGTGATGTGATTAAGGTCACTATTAAAGATGCAGCCCCTCGTGGTCGAGTCAAGAAGGGAGAGATCTACAATGCGGTCGTTGTAAGGACCGCAAAGGGAGTGAGGCGTGTAGACGGCTCGCTCATCAAGTTCGATAGTAATGCAGCCGTGTTGTTAAACGCGAAGCTAGAGCCGATCGGGACGCGTATATTTGGCCCGGTAACACGTGAGCTGCGTAATGCACGTTTTATGAAAATCGTCTCACTTGCGCCAGAAGTTCTTTAAGCGCACGGCAAGGAGTCAGTATGCAAAAGATAAAGAAAGGTGATGATGTGATCGTCATCACGGGTAAAGATAAAGGAAAGCGCGGGACCGTGTTACGTGTTGCGGACAGCAATCTGATCCTGGTAGAGGGTATCAATAAGGTCAAGAAGCATCAGAGTCCAAACCCTGCAAAGGGAACGACCGGTGGGATCATTGAGATGGAAAAACCGATTCAGATTTCAAATATAGCGATATTCAATCCAGCAACTCAGAAGGCCGATCGAGTTGGATTTAAAACGTTAGAAGACAAGCGCAAAGTACGATATTACAAATCAAATGGCGAGTTACTCAACGCCTGAGTAGGAATGAGGGAATTATGGCTCGTTTGCAAGAATATTACCGTGATACCGTCGTTAAACAGCTGATGCAGCAGTTTGGCTACAAGTCCATGATGGAAGTCCCCCGAATTCGCAAGATCACACTGAACATGGGTGTGGGAGAGGCGATTGCCGACAAAAAGATCATGGATAATGCTGTTGGCGACATGCAAAAAATAGCCGGACAAAAGCCGGTGGTGACCAAGGCCAAGAAGTCGATCGCGACCTTTAAGGTACGTGAAGCCTATCCGGTCGGATGTATGGTCACCCTGAGGCGTGTGCGGATGTATGAATTTTTAGATCGTCTGGTCAGTGTTGCAATCCCTCGGATACGAGATTTCCGTGGAATCTCAGGAAAGGCATTCGATGGTCGGGGTAATTACAATATGGGCGTCAAGGAACAGATCATCTTTCCGGAGATTGAGTACGACAAGATCGATGCTCTGAGAGGAATGAATATCACCATCACCACCACAGCCAAGACCGATGCAGAGGCCAAGGCATTGCTGGCAGCATTTAAGTTCCCATTTAAGAATTGAGGATGTCATGGCCAAGATAGCTGTAATCAACCGAGATTTGAAGAGACGTGAGACGGTCAAGAAGTATGCTGCCTACCGTGCCGAATTATTTGTTGTGATTAATGATTCCAAGGCAAGTGATGAGGACCGTCATTCAGCACGGATTAAACTTCAGGCACTGCCACGTAATTCCAGCCCTGTTCGGCTGCGGAATCGGTGCTCACTGACCGGTCGTCCTCGTGGTGTTTATAGCAAATTCGGTCTGGGTCGTAGCAAGTTGCGCGATTTCGCGATGAAGGGTGAGATCCCGGGAATGACTAAGGCCAGTTGGTAATTATGATGGTTATGAGCATTCAGAATAACAAAGATTTTAGGTGAGTGTCGTGCAAATAAAAATAAATATTGGTATCAGAATCTCTGACATAGATTGTATTTCTAGAGGTACCCCTCGATGAGCATGAGTGACCCCATAGCAGACATGCTGACGCGTATACGTAACGCTCAGCTTGCTGAAAAAACCGCGGTAGCGATGCCGGCCTCTAAATTGAAGTCTGCCATCGCTCAAGTATTAAAAGATGAAGGATATATCGATCACTTTGCGATGAGAGAGTCGGATGGCAAGCCGACCCTAGAGATCAATCTTAAATACTATGCAGGAAGACCCGTCATTGAAAAGATTGAACGGATCAGCCGTCCTGGTTTAAGGGTCTACAAATCCAGCGACAAGCTCCCGACAGTAATGAATGGTCTCGGGGTCGCGATCGTATCGACATCAAGGGGTGTCATGACCGAACGTAAGGCTCGCGCGAGTGGTATCGGCGGCGAAGTCTTGTGTATCGTAGCTTAGGGGTATAGAACATGTCTCGAGTAGGAAAGAATCCGATCCCCGTGCCCTCGAATGTTGAGGTCAAGATGACATCAACTGAGATTTCAGTGAAGGGACCTCTGGGGACCTTACAGCGTGCTCTTAACTCAGACGTCACCATCGAACATACGGGTGATCAATTGCTTGTCAAGATTGCCAATAATTCAAAACAATCTAATGCCATGTCGGGAACGATGAGGGCGCTCCTTGCTAATATGGTGCATGGAGTGACCAAGGGATTCGAGAAGAAGCTTCTACTGGTTGGAGTAGGATACCGTGCTGCGGCTGCGGGTGAGATGCTGAACTTAACCCTCGGATTCTCTCATCCTGTTGCGCACAAGATGCCTGCTGGGGTCAAGGCCGAGACACCTACCCAGACCGAGATTCTGATCAAGGGAATTGATAAGCAGCAGGTCGGCCAGGTTGCTGCGGAGGTCCGTGCTTATCGCAAGCCTGAGCCTTATAAGGGCAAGGGTGTACGTTATGCGGATGAAGTTATCGTTATGAAAGAGACCAAGAAGAAGTAATCAAGGAAGATATGCTGAACTCGAACGAATCACGACTGCGCCGTGCGCGTCAAACCCGTGCCAAAATCGCAGAACTCAAGGTGGTCCGTCTGTCTATACACCGGACCAACTGTCATATTTATGCACAAGTGATCGATGGTACTGGTGGGAAGGTCTTGGCCAGTGCATCCACTCTGGAACCCGAGGTTCGTACCCTTTTACAGAAGGGTGGCACGATCGATGCAGCAGCAACAATCGGTAAGCGTATTGCAGAGAAATCTAAAAGTCTGGGGATCGAGACTGTTGCCTTTGACCGTTCTGGATTCAGATACCATGGACGGGTTAAAGCATTGGCCGAGGCTGCCCGTGAACATGGCCTCAAATTCTAAGCGAGGATTAAATAGTGTCTAAGATGCAAGGAAGGAGTCAAGGTAAATCCCAACAGGGTGATGATCGTGGTGATGGACTTAAGGAGAAATTGGTCGCGATTAATCGTGTGACCAAGGTCGTTAAGGGCGGTCGTATTCTTGGTTTTGCTGCACTTACTGTCGTCGGTAATGGAGATGGTAGTGTCGGAATGGGAAAGGGTAAATCCCGTGAAGTTCCGGTCGCGGTACAAAAGGCGATGGATGAGGCTCGACGTAAAATGATCAAGGTCAACCTCAAGAACGGGACGTTACACCACCCCGTGATTGGCCGTCATGGGGCTGCTAAGGTCTACATGCAACCTGCATCAGAGGGTACAGGGATTATTGCCGGTGGTCCGATGCGTGCCATATTCGAAGTGATGGGTATTCATAACATCCTGGCTAAGTGTATCGGTTCCACCAATCCCTACAATGTTGTTCGTGCGACACTGCATGGACTGCAGTTGATGAATACCCCGTCAGATATTGCCGCCAAACGCGGCAAGAGCGTGGAAGAGATTATGGGGACTGCAAAATGAACGGGGACGTCAAGAAGATTAAGCTCACGCTGATTAAAAGCGTCATCGGAACCAAGCAGTCTCACCGCGCCACTGTCCGTGGATTAGGGTTACGGGGTTTGAACAGCAAGTCTGAGCTCGAGGACACACCATCGGTTCGTGGAATGATTCATAAAGTCAATTACCTCGTTAAAGTTGAGGCCTAGAAATGAAGCTCAATACAATTAAACCGGCTGAGGGTGCCAAGCACGCAAAGAGACGTGTCGGTCGTGGGATTGGTTCTGGAATCGGAAAGACGGCTGGTCGTGGTCATAAAGGGCAAAAGTCGCGTACCGGCGGATTTCATAAGGTCGGATTTGAAGGGGGTCAGATGCCTCTACAACGTAGACTGCCTAAGCGTGGTTTCATCTCTCCTACAAGAGGCAATACCGTTGAGATTCGCCTGTCCGATCTGAATCGATTGCCGGTGGATATGATCGATCTGTTGGTTCTTAAACAGTCAGGAGTTGTTCCGGGTGGGGCGCTTCATGCCAAGGTCATTCTGTCGGGAAAGATTGAACGTGCTGTGACATTACAAGGGATTTCAGTCACTAAGGGTGCCAAGGCGGCCATCGAAACTGCCGGCGGCAGCATCGGCGCTGTATAGCGCGGCGGAGAGACAGATTGGCCGCTAACGATTCTCTGAAAGGTCTTTCCGGAAAGCTGGGTGACCTGAAACGGCGTCTCTGGTTCTTGGTATTGGCACTGGTTGTCTACCGGATCGGGGCACATGTTCCGGTTCCGGGGATTGATCCTGTGGTGCTGAAGGACTTATTTGATTCTCAGCAGAGCGGCATCCTCGGAATGTTTAACATGTTCTCTGGAGGCGCGCTCTCGCGTTTTTCGATATTCGCTCTCGGGATCATGCCCTATATATCTGCATCGATCATCATGCAATTGGGGACTGTTGCATTCCCGTACTTGGAAGCACTGAAGAAGGAAGGAGAGGCGGGTCGTCGGAAGATCACTCAGTACACCCGTTACGGGACGCTGGGTCTAGCACTTGTTCAGGGGTATGGAATATCGATTGCATTACAGTCACAGGCGGGTCTAGTCATACAGCCAGGAACGATGTTCCTGATGACGACCGTGGTCACACTGGTCACAGGAACAATATTTTTGATGTGGTTGGGCGAACAGATTACAGAACGGGGAATCGGCAATGGCATCTCCCTGATTATTTTTGCAGGAATTGTAGCAGGGTTACCCAGTGCCATTGGGGGTACTCTTGATTTAGTGAGTACAGGTGCGATGCACTTTCTGGTGGCCCTTGGAATATTTGCAGCGGTGGCTCTTGTCACAGCATTTGTTGTATATGTTGAGAAAGGTCAGCGTAAGATACTGGTTAATTATGCGAAGCGTCAGGTCGGCAATAAAGTGTATGGGGGTCAGAGCTCTCATCTCCCGTTAAAACTGAATATGGCGGGTGTGATACCCCCGATCTTTGCGTCAAGCATGATTTTATTCCCGGCCACATTGGCAGGGTGGTTTGCAACCGGTGAATCAATGGCATGGCTCAAAGATATCAGCGGGGCATTATCGCCAGGTCAACCGGTCTATGTGCTTTTGTATGCAGCGATGATTATATTTTTCTGCTTCTTCTATACCGCCTTAGTCTTTAACCCTAAGGAGACGGCCGAGAATCTGAAAAAGAGTAGCGCGTTTATTCCCGGAATACGCCCGGGTGAGCAAACCGCTAAGTATATTGAAAAGATCATGCTCCGTCTGACCCTGGCAGGAGCGATCTATGTCACCTTGGTGTGTTTATTGCCAGAGTTTTTGATTCTGAAGTGGAACGTACCATTTTACTTTGGTGGAACATCACTCCTCATCATTGTGGTGGTGACGATGGACTTCATGTCTCAGGTCCAGTCGTATGTCATGTCACAACAGTATGAAAGCCTCTTGAAGAAGACGAACTTCAAGGGTGGCGGTGGACTGTCGGCGCGGTAGAGTCGAATAAGGATAGGATGGCAAAGGAAGAAACGATACAGATGCAAGGAGAGATCCTGGAGACGTTGCCCAATGCGACATTCAGGGTCATGTTGGAGAATGGACATGTTGTTCTGGGTCACATCTCCGGCAAAATGCGGATGCATTACATCAGAATTTTACCGGGTGATAAGGTGACGGTTGATCTGACACCATACGATTTAAGCAGGGCACGGATCACCTTTCGTGCCAAGTAGCGCAAGGAGAAGACGTTATGAAGGTCTGGGCATCAGTAAAAAAGATTTGTCGGAATTGCAAGATCATCCGGCGTAACCGTGTTGTCCGTGTGATCTGTACCGATCCGCGGCATAAACAGCGTCAAGGTTGAATGGGCAGTCAGGTCATTCAGTGTTATAATTTTGCACTTTTATTTGTAGGATAAAAACGTATGGCCCGTATCGCTGGGGTAAACATCCCAAATCATCAGCACGCAGAGATTGCATTGACCTCGATTTTTGGTATCGGACGGACTCGAGCACGTCAGATCTGTGCCTCAATCGGTATCCCTGGATCGACCAAGGTCAAGGACATCACAGACGCTCAAATGGAAAAAGTTCGTGACAGCGTAGCCAAGTTCACGGTCGAGGGTGATCTTCGACGTGAGGTATCGATGAATATTAAGCGCTTGATGGATCTAGGATGCTACCGCGGTACCCGTCATCGGCGCGGTCTTCCGGTCAGGGGTCAGAGGACGCGTACCAATGCCAGGACACGTAAGGGACCACGCAAGGCGGTCCGTTCTACTAATGCAAAACCAGCCGCAAAATAAATCTGTGTAGTTGAAGAATTTAAGCCGCAACGTAAAGGAATAGCCAGTCATGGTAAAAGCAGCCACCAGGGTAAGAAAGAAAATTAAGAAGAATGTGGCGGAAGGTGTCGCCCATATTCATGCCTCCTTTAATAATACGATTGTGACAATCACCGATCGTCAAGGTAATGCACTCTCCTGGGCAACTTCGGGTGGGGCAGGGTTTAAGGGGTCACGTAAGAGCACTCCCTTCGCAGCCCAGGTCGCTGCAGAGCAGGCGGGTAAGGTTGCACAGGAGTGTGGCGTTAAGAATCTTGAGGTACGGATCAAGGGACCCGGACCCGGGCGAGAATCTGCTGTACGTGCATTAAATGCAGCGGGCTTTAAAATCACCAGTATTTCGGATGTCACGCCGGTTCCACATAATGGATGCCGTCCACCGAAAAAACGTCGTATCTAAGGGAGTAATTTGTGGCCAGAAATCTAGATCCTAAATGCCGCCAGTGCCGCCGAGAAGGCGAGAAGCTATTCCTGAAGG
>CANIWY010000021.1 GCA_947471695.1 Nitrosomonadaceae bacterium | reverse complement strand
GAAGGTCCATCCTTCGGCGTCGCTCCTTCTGGTACGTGTACGTGTATATCGGTCTTCTCGAAGGTGTCGTCCTTGATTCCAAGCCGACCAGCGCGTGCGCGCACGACTGAGCGGGCAGCCTCAACCGATTCCTTCATCACATCGCCGAGGGAACCGGTGCGCAGGATATTTCCTTTACCTGGCAGCACCACCGCCTCAATGGTCAGCAACTCCCCTCCAACCTCGGTCCAGGCTAAGCCAGTAACCTGTCCAACCTGATTCTTTTCCTCAGCAACCCCGTATGTATAACGCCGAACCCCTAGGTATTTTTCTAGGTTACGTGAAGTGATCATGATCTTTTTATGGTCTTCCTTGAGCAGCAATGCCTTCACAACCTTACGACAGATTTTTGAAATTTCTCGCTCCATCGCCCGAACACCAGCCTCGCGAGTGTAATAACGGGTGATATCACGAAGTGCAGAACTGTTTACCGTTAATTCGTTCTCTTTCAGGCCATGACTTTTCATCTGCTTCGGCAGCAGGTAACGAGTAGCAATGTTGAGCTTCTCATCTTCGGTATAACCTGACAGCCGGATCACTTCCATACGGTCCAGCAGCGCTGCAGGTATATTCAACGTATTCGCAGTCGCAACAAACATCACATCGGATAAGTCATACTCAACCTCGATGTAATGATCTACAAATGAGTCATTCTGCTCTGGATCAAGCACTTCTAGTAATGCAGAGGACGGATCGCCACGGAAGTCCATTCCCATTTTGTCCACTTCATCCAGCAGAAAGAGTGGATTCTTAACGCCCACCTTGGTCATGTTTTGTAAAATCTTGCCCGGCATCGAACCAATATAGGTACGGCGGTGACCCCGTATCTCCGCTTCGTCGCGTACCCCCCCCAGAGACATACGAACAAACTTACGGTTGGTAGCTCGCGCAATGGATTGCCCCAATGAGGTCTTACCCACACCCGGTGGGCCGACCAGACAGAGTATCGGTGCCTTCAGCTTGTCCACACGTTGCTGCACAGCGAGATACTCAACGATGCGTTCCTTAACCTTATCAAGACCATAATGATCTTTTTCGAGTACTGTCTCGGCGGCATGCAAATCCTTACTGATTTTACTTTTCTTCTTCCACGGCAAGGCAACCAGTGAGTCGATGTAGTTCCGGACCACAGTAGCTTCTGCTGACATGGGTGACATCAAGCGCAGCTTCTTCAGCTCTGCTTCCGCCTTAGTGCGACCCTCTTTGGACATCTGAGCGGACTTGATCTTCTTATCGATCTCTTCCAGATCAGCGCCATCCTCACCCTCGCCCAACTCCTTCTGGATGGCCTTTACCTGCTCATTCAGATAGTAGTCGCGTTGACTCTTCTCCATTTGACGCTTGACTCTTCCACGGATGCGTTTTTCTACCTGGAGTATGTCGAGCTCAGTTTCAAGTAGCCCCAACAGATGCTCCAAACGTTTCGACACATCGAATATCTCCAGCACCTCTTGTTTCTGTTCAAGTTTGAGCGGCAGATGTGCCGCAATGGTATCAGCCAGCCGCCCTGCCTCATCAATGCCACTGAGCGAGGTCAGAATTTCAGGTGGGATTTTTTTATTGAGCTTCACATACTGATCGAACTGCGCCAACATAGCACGGCGCATCGCTTCAACCTCATGACCATCAATCTCATCCGGGGGAAGCAACACAGCCTGTCCAGTAAAATGTGTATCAGCATCAATCACATTCAGGATGCGGGCACGTCGACTACCCTCTACAAGAACCTTGACCGTACCATCCGGTAACTTGAGCATTTGCAATAGATTAGCGATACTGCACACACTGTAAAGATCTTCGGGAGATGGGTCGTCCTTGGCAGCAGATCTCTGAGCCACCAGAAGGATGCTCTTGCCGGACTCCATAGCAGTCTCTAATGCTTGGATTGATTTTGGCCGTCCGACAAACAGAGGCATCACCATATGCGGGAATACCACTACATCGCGCAGTGGCAATAATGGCAGCAGAACTTGGTTGGGATTACTAACGGAGTTAGACATATCGGCTCACCTATAAAAGTCTAATAAAAGCATTATTGGGGTGCCATATAAAAATTCAAGCCAATGCAGCCGACGGCATCGATACCGTGGTTAGGAACTCTTGGCGACCTTGTGCTGATCAGAGTAAATTAGAATCGGCTTGATATCACCACCAACCGAACCATGATCAATCACTACCTTGACGACATTATCCAGTGATGGCAGATCGTACATCGTATCCAGCAGGGTACTTTCTAGGATTGAACGTAGCCCACGCGCACCCGTCTTGCGTGCAAGTGCCTTCTTGGCAATGGCCTTGAGTGCCTGCTCACGAAACTCCAGATCAACGCCACCCTCCATGCTAAACATTTTCTGGTACTGCTTCGTAAGCGCATTCTTAGGCTCAGTCAGTATCTGAATCAGGGCCGACTCATCTAACTCATTCAGTGTCGCAACCACCGGCAGGCGTCCGACAAATTCTGGAATAAGGCCATACTTGATAAGGTCTTCCGGTTCCACGCCCCGTAGCACCGCCCCGATTCCCTTACGATCGTCTCGGCTCTTCACATCTGCACCAAAGCCTATGCCACCCTTCTCGGTCCGAGCGCGTATTAATTTATCGAGGCCATCGAATGCCCCCCCACAAATAAACAGGATATTTGTGGTATCTACCTGTACGAACTCCTGATTAGGGTGCTTACGTCCACCCTGGGGCGGCACCGATGCAACCGTACCCTCAATCAACTTCAATAGTGCCTGCTGTACTCCCTCGCCAGAAACATCGCGGGTAATCGACGGGTTATCCGACTTACGTGAGATCTTATCGATCTCATCAATATAGACGATACCCTGCTGAGCCTTCTCAGCATCATAATCACACTTCTGAAGTAACTTCTGAATGATGTTTTCAACATCCTCTCCGACATAACCCGCTTCGGTTAGGGTAGTCGCATCGGCCATTACAAATGGCACGTTTAGCAGGCGTGCCAGCGTTTGTGCCAATAACGTCTTGCCAGAACCGGTTGGGCCGATCAGTAGAATATTACTTTTAGCCAGCTCGATGTCGTCAGCATCGCCAACCTTATTCAGATTACGCAATCTTTTGTAGTGGTTGTATACAGCCACTGCGAGGATTTTTTTTGCTGGTTCCTGACCGATTACGTACTGATCCAGAATCTGGCAGATTTCATGTGGTACCGGCAGGTCTGACTTGGTCAGCTTAACGGCCTCAGCACCCTGTATCTCCTCACGAATGATATCGTTACAAAGTTCAATGCATTCGTCGCAGATGAATACTGACGGCCCAGCAATGAGTTTCTTTACTTCGTGCTGACTCTTGCCACAGAAGGAACAATAAAGAAGTTTCTCGCCACCAATTTTGTCTGACATAATTTTATTCCGCCTTATTCGGGCCAAAGCACCCGTAACTCGTTAGCAGCCCGTCGAAAGTTAAAATTAGCTAAATTCTTTGATCCAAGCCCTGCTCAACTCTTCAGACCGGATTTGTTTCTCTATTGGCCAAGACCGAATCGACTAAGCCATATTTTACCGACTCCTCCGCGCTAAGAAAATTATCACGGTCTGTATCTTTTTCAATTGTTTCTATAGTTTGACCCGTATGCTTCGCCAAAATTTCATTCAGCCGACTCTTGAGAAATAAAATCTCCCTGGCATGAATCTCGATGTCAGAGGCCTGTCCTTGAAAGCCACCCATGGGCTGATGAATCATGACTCGCGAATTGGGTAGGCAAAAACGTTTGCCATTTGCTCCTGCTGCCAATAAAAGGGAGCCCATACTCGCAGCCTGACCGATACATAGCGTACTGACATCGGGCTTAATATATTGCATGGTATCGTAAATCGCCATCCCGGCTGACACTATCCCACCAGGGGAATTGATATAAAGATGGATATCCTTATCTGAATTTTCAGATTCTAAGAATAGCAACTGCGCCACAATCAGATTAGCAGAAGTCTCGGTAACCGGCCCCACTAAAAAGATCACCCTCTCTTTCAACAAGCGGGAATAGATATCGTAAGCGCGCTCGCCCCGTCCGCTGGTTTCGATCACCATCGGGATCAGACCCAAACTCTTCGTCTCTTGGTTACGCCCCCCCCAATCAAGTTGTTGTATCATATTAAGATTTTCCCATCAATTCGTCAAAAGTTACTGGTTTGTCTACCGACGCAACTTTTTCTAGCACCCATGCCACCACATTGTCTTCTAGAACTGCTGATTCAATTTCACTAAGCCGGTCCGGTGAGGAGTAATGCCAATTGACCACCTCACCCGGATTCTCGTAACTCTGAGCTAAATCCTCCACCACCCCACGCACCTGTTCAGGACCGGCCTGCAACTTTTGAACCTTTACCAATTCAGCTAGTATCAATCCCAGATTTACTCGGCGTTGCGCCTGCTCTTGAAATAACTCAGAGGGCAGGGAAATATCCGTAGTCTTCATGCCACGAGCCTCTAGGTCCCTACGTGCATCCTGCATCAACCTGGCCCTCTCCTGCTCTACCAGGACCTTAGGCGCATCAATCTTAGTGGTATCAAGCAATGCCTGCATCACCTGTGATTTAATTCTCGCCTTTTTCCGCTTGGTGATCTCCCTCTCAAGATTGATCTGGATCTCTCCGCGCATTTTTTCGACATCACCATCGACAACACCCAATGATTTAGCAAATTCGGCATTTATTTCTGGCAATTCAGGTGCTTCTACTGAGTTAAGCTTCACCACGAAGGTCGCAATCTTTCCTGCCACATCCTTGCCATGATAGTCCGCCGGGAAGGTTACCTCAAATGTTTTGCTCTGATCGGCGACCATACCAATCAACGGCCCCTCAAAATCTTTAAGCAGCCGACCCTCACCCAACACTAAGGAAAAACCCTCGGCTTTACCCCCGGCAAATTCCACACCATCAATCGTCCCACTATAATCGATACTAACTCGATCACCTTCGTTTGCTTGGCGTTCTACCGACTGATACATAACCCTCTGCTTACGCACCACCTCCAGAGTCTTGTCGATATCGGCGGGAATAACATTAACCACGGGCTGCTCGATACTGACCCCACTCAGGTCTCCCAATACCACATCAGGGTAGACCTCAAAGGTTACGCTGAATTCAAATTCGGAGGTGTTTCCTGTGGTCGTTTTCGGCTCGAAATGAGGAGACCCTACCAACCGTAGTTTCTGCTCTCGCACAGCCTCGCTAAAGCTCTTCTGTAACACATCGCCAAGTACCTCCTGACGTACCTGCGGGCCATACTGCTGCTGGACAATATGTAACGGCACCTTGCCAGGACGAAAGCCCGGCACTTTCGCCGTTCGCGCAAGGCGTTTCAGGCGATTTTCCATCTCCGTCTCGAGTGCTTCATGAGGAACTGAAACACTCAGACGGCGCTCCAATCCACCTATGTTTTCTACATTCGATTGCATTATATTTCCCAGCTGATTGATATACTCATACAACGTCACAACAACCAGAGAAGAGCGCGGCAGTTTATTGCGCGCAATACCGCTTTACAAGCAGCAGCTCCCTGGTGCGAAAGGGGGGACTCGAACCCCCACACCTTTCGGCGCCAGAACCTAAATCTGGTGCGTCTACCAATTCCGCCACTTTCGCGCGACATCGTTTAATTATACCTTCTTATCCCCTTCATCGCAGCCTTACCCGGTAGACCCCTAACAGAAGAAGGTCTCGCCACTAACCCCTTTGCTATCTGGCCCTATGAGATACAGGTAAGGCGTCATCAGATCATGCGGCTGAGGCAGATTATGCTTAGCCTCTCCTGGGTGGGTCTTGCTACGTTGGGGGGTGTGTACCGGCCCTGGAATTAAGGTATTGATGCGCAGGTTCGGCAGTATCTCCCACTCCTGCGCCTGAATTTTTACCAGCGCCTCCACCCCCGCCTTAGCCACTGCAAAACCACCCCAATACGCAGCCGGGGCATGTCCATGAGTATCCGAGGTCATGACAACACTGGCATCAGCAGCCATTTTCAATAGCGGTAAGCATGCTCTCGTCAGCGAGAAAGGTGCAGCTAGGTTGACTCGCAGCATGGTCAGCCATTGTTCAAGTGTCTGATTCGCCAGTGGGGCCAAACCAAAAACCAGCGCTGCATTGTGTAGTATCCCATCCAGTCTCCCTAATTGCAGCTTGATGGACTGAGCCAGTTCGGCAAAATCTTGGTCCGTGGCCTTCTCAAGGTCAAGCGGGAAAATCGCGGCCTGCGTCCCTCTTAAAACCTCGATCTCATCATAGACGCTTTCTAACTTTTCGACCTTTCGTCCATGCAAGATAACAGTGGCGCCATGAACCGCATAGGCCAGGGCTGCGGCGCGACCCATGCCCTGACCTGCACCCGTGATCAGAATGACGCGGTCCTTGAGCAGATCTTTTGGTGGTTGGTATTTTGTCAAGTTACTCATCGTCATGGAGTCCGCCACGGTGAGGGGAAATTTTTAACTGGAAGGACCCTAAGGCTATCCCTTGATCCAGGTCTTCCATGCCAGCCACAACTTACGAACCGGTGTGAGACTGATGCGATGCTGCATGACATGGCATCCGTCTTTCTTGATCTCCTGTAGCAGGGTACGGTAGATCGACGCCATGATGATGCCAGAGAGTTGACTCTTGCGGTCTTCATCTGACAGTGCCGCAAATGCACTCTCATAGTAGCTCTCCGCACGTTCAATCTGAAACTCCATCAAACGCTTGAAATTGTCACTCTCACGAGATTGCAGTATGTCCTCCTCAGACACACCGAAACGAACAAGATCATCCTGAGGCAGATAAATGCGATTGCGTCGCGCATCCTCGCCCACATCGCGGATGATATTGGTGAGTTGGAAAGCAAGACCTAAATCTTGCGCATACTTCAGGGTAGTGACATTACGATAGCCAAAAATCTCGACCGAGCAAAGGCCCACCACGCTCGCCACATGATAGCAGTAACGACGTAGGGTATTGAAATCAGTATAACGGTTATAGTTCAGATCCATTTCCATCCCGTCGATGATTTCATTCAACCGTTCAGCAGTGAGATTAAACGATGGGGCCACGCCCGCCAGTGCCTTTGTTACTGGGTGGCTGGGATTAACACCCCGCTCTTTACTGAAGATAGAACCGACCTCTTGTCGCCACCATGCGAGCTTTGCGGTCGCCACAGTCGGATCGGTGCACTCGTCTACGACATCATCTACCTCTCTGCAAAATGCATAGAGTGCAGTAATGGCACGACGTTTCTCGAGCGGGAGATAGAGGAAGCTGTAATAGAAACTGGATCCACTCTGAACAGCTTTCTGCTGGCAATACTGGTCAGGGGTCATATGCAATTATTCTGGAGAAAGGGCTGTCTTTAAACGACTAGGGAAACTGAAAGACCTTCGGGAGATTCTGTAATGGCGGACACCCATCTACTCACTCACCAATGAGTCCCCAAACGGCGAACAATTTACAGGAATTTACGCATGGTGTGTAAATGAATTCTAAATTCTTCGACCTACTCGTCCCAAAAAGAACCCCGCCGAGGCGGGGTTCTTTTTGCATACCTAGCCGAAGGCAAGTGGCATGCTTTACATATCCATCCCGCCCATGCCACCCATGCCGCCGCCGCCCATACCACCAGCCCCGCCGCCAGCATCTTCCTTAGGAAGTTCTGCCACCATTGCATCAGTAGTCAGCATTAAGCTTGCGACCGAAGCCGCATTTTGTAGAGCGTAACGCGTGACCTTAGTCGGATCCAGAACACCCATCTCCACCATGTCTCCGTATTCACCGGTAGCAGCGTTGTAACCAAAGTTACCCTTACCTTCGACCACTTTATTGATCACGACTGAGGGCTCATCTCCACAGTTGGTCACAATCTGACGAAGTGGTTCTTCGAGAGCACGCAGAACAATCTTGATCCCGGAATCTTGATCATGATTATCACCCTTGATTTTAGCCACCGCAGTACGCGCACGCAGTAAAGCAACGCCACCGCCTGCGACTATGCCCTCTTCTACCGCGGCACGGGTTGCATGCAAGGCATCTTCCACACGTGCCTTCTTCTCCTTCATTTCGACTTCAGTAGCGGCACCGACCTTAATCAGCGCAACCCCACCGGCAAGCTTCGCTACCCGCTCTTGCAGTTTCTCCTTGTCGTAATCGCTGGTGGCTGCTTCAATCTGAGAGCGTATCTGCTTGACCCGGTTCTTAATGGTCTTGACATCGCCCGCACCATCAATGACGGTGGTCTCTTCCTTGCCCACTTCGATGCGCTTGGCCTGCCCCAGATCCTTAAGTGTTATCTTCTCCAAAGTTAAACCGACCTCTTCAGCAATCACGGTACCACCGGTCAGTATGGCGATATCTTCTAGCATGGCCTTACGGCGATCACCGAAGCCCGGTGCTTTGACTGCGCAAGTCTTAAGAATGCCGCGGATGTTATTTACAACCAGAGTGGCAAGTGCTTCTCCATCGACATCTTCAGCGATGATCAATAGCGGCTTTCCGGCCTTGGCCACTTGCTCCAGCACCGGCAGTAATTCACGGATATTAGAAATTTTCTTATCGTGCAACAAGATGAAAGGACTCTCCAGTAATGCGATCTGTCTATCTGGATTGTTGATGAAGTAGGGGGAGAGATAACCCCGATCAAACTGCATCCCCTCGACCAATTCCAGCTCGTTTTCCAATCCGGAACCATCTTCAACTGTAATGACGCCTTCCTTACCAACCTTCTCCATGGCGTCTGCAATAATCCTGCCAATTTCAGTATCCGAGTTGGCGGAGATGCTGCCCACCTGTGCGATTTCTTTGCCCGTCGTACAGGGCTTGGAGAGTCTTTTCAACTCTGCAACCGTCGCAGTCACAGCCTTGTCGATCCCGCGCTTCAAATCCATCGGGTTCATTCCTGCGGCGACAAACTTCATCCCCTCCTTAATGATGGATTGCGCTAGTACGGTCGCGGTGGTAGTACCATCACCGGCCACATCAGAAGTCTTGCTCGCGACTTCCTTCAGCATCTGCGCACCCATATTCTCAAACCTATCTTTCAGTTCGATCTCTTTTGCTACTGAGACACCGTCCTTTGTTATGGTAGGTGCACCGTAAGAACGCTCTAAGACTACGTTCCGTCCCTTAGGCCCCAAGGTGACTTTGACTGCGTCAGCCAGAATATTAACCCCGGCCACCATCTTGTGACGGGCTGAATCACCGAATTTCACGTCTTTTGCTGCCATGATCTTTCTCCTAAATTCTAGAAATATTATTTATGGTGGTCACTGACAGGACTAGCCTTCAACCACACCCATGATGTCTTCTTCACGCATCACCAGGAGCTCTACCCCATCGACCTTAACCGTCTGACCAGAGTATTTCCCGAACAGCACTTTGTCGCCGACCTTGACATCCAATACACGAATCTTGCCGTCGTCGCCAACTTTGCCTTTACCCACGGCAATAATTTCTCCTTGATCGGGTTTCTCCGCAGCGCTGTCTGGGATGACAATACCGGATGCAGTCTTGCGTTCTTCTTCCAGCCGCTTGACAATAACGCGGTCATGTAACGGACGAATTTTCATATTCCTCTCCTATTTAAAGTTAACATCATGAAAACTCTCATAAAACCAATATGCATTATGTCGGCTCTCTGAGAGATTGTTGCAAAAACATATTTAGCACTCATCGCCTACGAGTGCTAATAATAGTGCCTAACCCCGGGAATTTCAAGTAGATGAGCAACAAAAACTTATTAGAACGCAGCCTAAATGCGGTCTGGCATCCCTGCACTCAAATGAAACAGCACGAAATGCTGCCACTCGTTCCCATCTCCCGAGGGGAGGGGGCCTGGCTGCACGATTTTGATGGCGGTCGCTATCTCGATGCCATTAGCTCATGGTGGGTCAACTTATTCGGTCACTCCAATCCACGCATTAATGCTGCCATCCGGGATCAACTGGATAAGCTAGAGCATGTCATGCTGGCAGGATTCACGCACGAAACGGTGGTGCAGCTATCTGAACGGCTGATTCAGATCGTACCGGGTAAACTTGGTCATTGTTTCTACGGTAGCGATGGTGCATCTGCTACAGAGATTGCACTAAAAATGAGCTTCCATTACTGGCACAACACAGGCCACCCAGGGAAGACCCGCTTCATCAGTCTGCAGAATGGGTACCACGGAGAAACTCTGGGCGCATTAGCGGTCACCGATGTGGCCCTATTCAGGGAGACCTACTCCCCGCTGCTGCGTCATAGTAACCATGTCCGCACCCCCGACTGGCGGTATGCGGACAAAGGAGAATCCCCTAAAGTTTACGCGCTGCGCGCTGCTGCCGAACTTGAAGACTTCTTAGCAAAATACCATACTGAGACGGCAGCACTGATTCTCGAGCCCTTAATTCAAGGAGCGGCCGGCATGGGAATGTATCACTCCGATTACCTCAAGCATGCACGTGAGATCTGTGACCGGTACCAGGTACACCTAATCGCCGATGAAATTGCAGTCGGTTTCGGCCGAACTGGAACCCTCTTTGCCTGTGAGCAGGCCGATATTGCACCGGATTTTTTATGCCTCGCAAAAGGTCTGAGCGGCGGTTATTTGCCTCTATCCGTGGTCATGACCACTGACAGTGTTTACCAAGCCTTCTATCATGATGAGACCGCTCGCGCCTTTCTGCATTCACATACCCATTCCGGTAATGCCCTCGCCTGTCGGGCTGCGCTCGCTACGCTGGATATTTTTGAACAGGATGGAGTCATTGCTGCAAATCGCAACAAGGCACGGTATCTCAACCGAGTGTCAGAACCAATCACATCTCATCCCAAGGTAAAGAACTTCCGTAACTGCGGCATGATCTGGGCATTTGAAGTAGAAACAAGCGATCCCGCATTTTCTGGGAAATTTTTTCAGGCGGCGCTCAAGCAAGGACTACTGTTGCGGCCACTAGAGAATACCGTCTACTTCATGCCTCCTTATGTGATCAATGAGCAGGAGATGGACTTGTTAGTAACAGGAACTTTACGAGCACTAGACTCATGCTGATCATCCACTGCAATGGCACCTACTCATGAGACTCACCTTTCTAGGTGCCGCCGGTGAAGTCACAGGCTCAAGCTATCTGGTCGAGGCCGACGGTATGAACTTCTTAGTCGACTGCGGCATGTTTCAGGGTGGACGCGAAGCCGATCACAAGAACCACGCATCCTTTGGATTCAACCCTGAGAAGCTCGATTTTGTTCTGCTCACTCATGCCCATATCGATCATTCCGGGTTGCTACCCAGGTTGGGAGCACTGGGCTTTAGAGGTCCCGTCTATACCACCTCCGCAACCGCCGACCTGCTCCAAGTGATGCTGAAGGATAGTGCTCATATTCAAGAAAAAGAAGCAGAATGGCAGAACAAAATGGACTATCGCGATCAACGCAAACCTCACCACGAAATCGCGCCACTTTATACCGTCATTCAGGCCGAGGCTTTTCTCCGACAGATAAAGGGCGTCGATTATGATGTAGAGATCAGCCCTCACCCATCAGTGCGCTGCATTTTCCGCGATGCCGGCCACATCTTGGGATCGGCCATCATCGAGGTGTGGGTAAGAACCAATGAAGGTCACAAGAAACTGGTGTTCTCCGGTGATCTGGGACAGCTTGGCCATCCTATCGTGCACGACCCCACCCCGATTCAGCAGGCCGATGTGCTGCTGGTAGAGTCAACCTATGGCAACCGTTTGCATCGGAACATGAAGGACACGTTAGATGAACTGGTGCATGTCGTCAACGATACCTTGCAGCGAAAAGGCGGGAATGTAATCGTCCCCTCTTTCGCCGTAGGACGCGCTCAGGATCTTCTGTTTCTGCTAATCGATCTCTACCGACAGGGCAAGCTCGGAGAGATGGATATTTATGTGGACTCGCCCATGGCGCTGGCTGCAACCGACATCACTCTGAAACATATGAAACTGCTCGACAAGGAGGCTGTTAACACAATGCAGTGGTTAACCCAGAGCGCGGGAAAGCCTCGCATTCACTTTGTGCAAGATGTTGAAGAGTCTATGCGGCTCAATAATGTTCAGCATGGCGCGATCATCATCTCCGCCAGCGGTATGTGTGATGCTGGCCGCATCAAGCATCATCTTAAATACAATCTGAGCAGACCTGAGTGCAGCATTCTCATTACCGGATTCCAGGCCGAAGGGACATTAGGACGAAGGCTAGTCGACCGGGTCAACCACGTGAAAATTTTTGGTCAGGATATACCCGTACGGGCCGATATATACACCATCGGGGGCCTCTCGGCTCATGCTGACCAGGCAGGCTTGATGACCTGGCTGGGACATTTTGTTGCCCCCCCAGATCAGACCTTTGTGGTGCATGGTGAATCGAGCAATGCTGCCGCCCTGGCTGAAGTGATCCAACAAAGTTTACATTGGCAGGTGAGCCTTCCTGCGCAACTGACATCGGTTACATTCTGAATATGATCAGGCCTACCCTAGCTGTGGCCCTCCATTTCTTTGTATTTTCTGTTGTATCGGTGTCTGCTACCGCACAAAATCTGCCGGGCCCTATCGTCCAGATACTCAAGCAAGCGGGCATCCCCGAGTCTTCCACAGCTATCTACGTGCATGAAATCGGAGCAGCTCAACCGGTGATTACTATCAATGCCAATACGGCGATGAATCCCGCATCTGCGATGAAGCTTGTTACCACTTTCGCTGGACTTGAGTTGTTGGGACCGGCATATACATGGAAGACCGAGTTATACGCT
>CANIWY010000020.1 GCA_947471695.1 Nitrosomonadaceae bacterium | reverse complement strand
TTCCCGGTGTAAAATAGACTAAATTTACTGAGAGTCGTTATGCCTCTGTCTCCATCCACCGCTAAAGAAAAGGCCAATATCCTGGCTGAGGCGCTGCCCTATATCCAGCGCTTTCATGGAAAGACCATTGTGATCAAGTACGGTGGTAATGCCATGACTGAGGAGAGCCTGAAGCAGGGGTTTGCCCGTGACGTGGTATTACTAAAGCTGGTGGGGATGAACCCGGTGATTGTTCACGGGGGAGGGCCTCAGATCAGCGAGATGCTCAAGCGGATCGGCAAGAAGGGTGAATTTATTCAGGGTATGAGGGTCACTGATTCAGAGACCATGGATGTGGTGGAGATGGTTCTGGGAGGACTCGTCAATAAGGATATCGTCAACCTCATCAACCGTCATGGTGGCCTTGCGGTTGGTCTTACGGGTAAGGATGGTGCCTTCATCCGTGCAAGAAAGATGCTGATGCCGGACAAGGAGAGGGCAGGAGAGTGGCTCGATATCGGGCAGGTTGGAGAGATCGAGAGTATCGATCCTGCGCTGATCGCGCTTCTTGATACACGCAACTTTATCCCGGTCATTGCACCGATTGGTGTGGGTGTTAATGGCGAATCTTATAATATCAATGCGGATCTGGTGGCCGGTAAGTTGGCAGAAATTTTAAATGCAGAAAAGCTGATCTTACTCACCAATACTCCTGGTGTGCTGGATAAGGATGGCAACTTACTGACCGGACTCACGGCTAAGAGCGTGGACCAATTGTTCGCAGATGGGACCATCTCTGGTGGAATGTTGCCTAAAATTGGGTCTGCGCTTGATGCAGTGAAGGCCGGCGTTAAATCCTGTCACATCATTGACGGGAGGGTGGATCACGCGCTCTTGCTGGAGGTATTGACAGACGAGGGTGTGGGAACGCTGATCAAGGCGGAGTGATAGTTTTTAGATATTGGTCTCTGAAATTACAGAAGAACCCTCTAAGCAAGTGAGACAGACATGCCAATCAAGCCCGGTGAAAGAAAGCTTCAGATCCTGCAGGTCCTGGCAGAGATGCTGGAGAATCCGCGTGCGGAAAGGGTTACGACTGCATCCCTAGCGGCTAAGCTCGAGGTGTCCGAGGCAGCCCTATACCGCCATTTCGCGAGCAAGGCTCAGATGTTCGAGGGTCTGATCGATTTCATTGAGCAGACGCTGTTTAGTCTCATCAATAAACTCATTACTGATGAGAAGAATGGCATCCGGCAGATCGATGGAATACTGTCACTGTTATTGGGTTTTGCAAAGAAGAATCCCGGAATGACCCGGGTACTGATCGGAGATGCTCTGGTAAACGAGAATGACCGTCTACAGGTACGGATCAATCAGCTTCATGACCGTCTCGAGGCGACATTAAAGCAGGCACTACGGTTCTCTGCAGGTGAGGGTGAGATCGCATCCGGTCAGGATGCAGGGGCACAAGCGAATCTAATGATGTGTTACGTTATCGGTCGCTGGCACCAGTTTGCCAAGAGTGGTTTCAAGCGCGACCCACTGGAGTATTGGGAGACGCAGAGACAAAAATTATTGTCCGGTAGTCATCACTCAATCCGTTAGTTTGTTTGTGCCCCTTCCTGGACACCGCATACCGGGCATGAGGGATCTTTTTTCAGTGTGACTGAGCGCCAGCGCATCGTCAGGCCATCGAGTAGTAGCAGACGGCCATTCAGAGTTTCACCAAACCCAATCAAAACCTTGAGTGCTTCAGCCGCTTGCATGCATCCGATGATGCCGGTCAGTGGTGCAAATACTCCCATCACCGAACACTGCATATCGTGATCCTCGCCATAGGTTGGGAACAGACAGTGGTAACAGGGGCTATCGTTATAACGGAAGTCAAAGGCGGTGACCTGACCTTCAAAACGCACCGCTGCTCCGGATATGAGGGGTTTCCTGTTGCTAAAGCAGGCCCTATTCAGGGCATGACGGGTGCTGAAATTGTCACTCGCGTCCAGCACCACATCAGCTTCTAAGACTAGTTGATTTAAGCGATCCTGATCGACATGCTCGTGCAGAGCGACCGCGTTTACTTCCGGATTGATGTCTGCAAGAGTTCTCTTTGCGGATTCGACCTTGGGGATGCCGACCGCTGAAGAGTGATGAATGATCTGTCTTTGAAGGTTGGTGAGGTCGACCCTGTCATGGTCGACCAGAGTGATCTTGCCAATGCCGCTTGAAGCTAGGTACATCGCAGCGGGGGAGCCTAGGCCACCGGCACCGATGATGAGTGCATGTGACTGGACTAGTTTTTCCTGCCCCTCAATGCCAATCTGAGGGAGCAGGATGTGGCGACTATAGCGTAGCAGCTGGTTATCATTCATATCTGTGACCCATTTTATCCAGCAGTCACTGCCAGTGCGGTCAGTTGCTACTTTCTGCTGGCTTCTTTTCTGGTTCTGGAACGATCCCCTTGAGGTGGTTCATCGCCTGAATCAGCAGTAAATCACTACTGGACCCAAACTCCATCGGGAGGTTAGGTTTCTTACTGCTGTCATCTTCATCCTCAGGCTTGGCGGGTGTCTTGATGGCAGGCTTTGGAGCGGCCTTTACTACTTCAGGAGGCTTAGTCTTGTCGGCCTTTCCGTTACTCAGATGGCGATCCAGATCGGCTTCGCGCAGACGCGAAGATTCATCCTTTGCTGATGCATCAGCGATGTCTGGCGTAATTCCCTTGGCCTGGATGGACTGTCCGTTGGGTGTGTAATACCGTGCTGTCGTGAGTTTGATGGCGGTATTGTTGCCAAGAGGTAGTATCGTTTGCACTGATCCCTTGCCGAATGTCTGTGTTCCCATGACGACGGAGCGTTTATGGTCTTGCAATGCACCCGCAACGATTTCAGATGCAGAGGCCGATCCAGCATTCACCAGCGTGACCATGAGAACGGTCTTAATCTCTGGTGGCAATCCTTTTAGGTAGTCACCTTTGGAATCACGCAAATAAAACTCTGGGCTGGCCTTAAGTCTCATCTTGGCATCATCGGTTCGGCCATCGGTATACACCACGAGTGAGTCAGATGGTAAGAAGGCAGCAGATACCGCAACTGCACCATTTAATAATCCACCCGGGTTATTACGCATGTCCAGAACCAGACCCTTCATCGGTACTGTACTTTCTTTAAAAAGCTTATCGATTGCCTTGGCAAGATTCTCGCCGGTTTGCTCTTGAAATTGGGTGATACGAATATACGCGTAGCCAGGCTCGATCAGTTTCGATTTAACGCTCTGAATTTTAATGATGGCCCGTGTCAACGTAAATATCAGGGGCTTATTCTCACCCTTACGCGATATGGTGATACTGATCTGGGTATTCGGTTTCCCACGCATACGTTTAATGGCGTCGCTTAAAGACAGACCCTTGACTGCGGTATCGTCTAGCTTGACGATTAGATCTCCGGTCTTAATCCCTGCTCGGAATGCGGGGGTATCTTCAATGGGTGAGACCACCTTAACAAATCCATCCTCCATGGTGACCTCAATACCCAGTCCACCGAACTCGCCCTGAGTGCCAATCTGAAGCTCTTTGTAGGCATCCATATCAAGATAGGCAGAGTGTGGATCAAGACCAGTCAGCATTCCGTTGATGGCCTCATTGATGAGTTTCTTGTCTTCTACCGGTTCAACATAGTCACTCTTAATACGGCCGAATACCTCGGTGAAGGCGCGTAACTCTTCAACCGGAAGTGGGCGTAGGACCTCCCTCGTATCCTTATTGGCCACAGCAGAGAAGTTAAGACTGAGCATTATGCCCGCGACAGCACCCACAAGGATCAATCCAAATTGTTGCATCTTGTTGCGCATTACACTCTCTCCAGACTTGTATTGTTGCCGGTCATTTTATTTTGACCCAGTTCAGGGGGTCAAATGGTTTCCCTTGATGGCGTAGTTCAAAGTATAAACCGGAATCCGCATTGCCGCCGCTGTTTCCTACTGCGGCAATGGTATCTCCGCTATTGACAGAGTCACCCACCCGCTTATGAATAGACTCATTATTACCGTATAGGCTCATATAACCAGACCCATGATCAACGATCATGAGATTTCCGAATCCCCTTAACCAGTCCGCAAATACAACACGGCCGCTTGCAATGGACTTGACCTCTTCACCGCTTGATGCACGAATGAATAGACCCTTCCATGTCATACCACCATCAGATCTTGGACTGCCGAACCGGTTGATGAGTTCCCCCCTTATCGGCAGACTTAATCGGCCTTTGAGTGCTGCGAACGGATTTCCATCTGTGGATGCATCTGGCAACCTGCTATTACTCAAGGTTGATGAACGACTTTTTTGTGCGAGGAGCTTACTGATTCTCTCGACCAGGCGAGAGAGCCTCTCCTCATCTCTCTTGAGCTTGCTAATCTCTCGTCTCTGCTGCTCGACTTGGAGAGAGATACTCGCGAGTAGTTTTTTGTGACCCGCTTTTTCCTGTTCTAGATGCTTCTTCTGCTTTGCCTGTTCAGCTCGAATGGCTGCGATTTCTAAACTTTTATTGTGGCTCTCACGGGTGAGTTGATCAAGCTGCTTAAGACTGGTTCTCAGTGCATTAATACTCTCGATATGCGCACGAGAAAGATAATTGTAATAATGCAGTTCACGTGCAACCAGGTTAGGATCCTGCTGATTGAGCAGCAGGCGTAGATACTCATGCTGCCCCCCAACGTACTGCCGATAGAGTAACTTGGCAAGCTGAAGCTGTTGTCTCTCGGTATCGCTCTTAACTGTATTGGATCGGGTTTGTAGCGCACTGAGTGAGCCATTGGCCACCCGCTGCTCCTGAGCAAGTTCGGCCAGCTTACGGCTTGCACCGCTGATAGCTTGCTCTGATTCACGTAACGCATCTGCGGCTTCAGATCTAGACTCCTCCTTACTTGTCAGATCTTTCTGCAATGCATCGATGCGCTGCCGGAGCTGTTTTAGATCTTCCGGGCTGTTTTTAGGAGGGGCCGCATGGACTGAAGACGACAGCAGTAGAACGCAGGGCAGAATGAATTTTAAAAGCATTTCCAGCAACTCCCTACGGAGATACATGGATGTTTTCAATCGTGATTGCGCCAGAAGAGAGTCATGAGATAGGATTAAACTTTATGATGACTTAGATTTTCCTTGATTGGCCACAGCCTGCTGGGCCTTCTCAATCTCCAGCTGATCACCCAGGTAGTAGTTCCGGATGGGTTTTAGATCATCGTCAAGCTCGTATACCAGCGGTATGCCGGTCGGAATATTTAATTCTAGGATATCCCCATCAGAAATATTGTCGAGATACTTAACCAGTGCCCGCAAAGAATTCCCATGGGCGGCAATGATGACCCGCTGTCCGGACCGTAGCGCCGGGGCAATGATCTCATTCCAGTAAGGGAGGAATCTGGATACTGTATCCTGTAGACATTCGGCCAGGGGGATGTCTTCCTGGGCCATGCTCAAGTAGCGGGGGTCAGATCCAGGGTACCGGTCATCCTGAACCGTTAATGCAGGCGGTCGGATGTCGTAGCTCCGTCGCCAGATCCGCACCTGCTCATCCCCGTATATGGCCGCTGTTTCAGCCTTGTTGAGACCTTGTAGCGCGCCATAGTGCCGCTCATTTAACCGCCAGGAGAGATTGATCGGGATCCACATCTGATCCATTTCATCCAGAGCAATCCATAAGGTACGGATGGCACGTTTTAATACCGAGGTATAGGCGACATCAAATATGAATCCATTCTCACGCAACAGCCTTCCTGAATTCCTAGCCTCTTCCAGACCTTTTTTCGACAAATCTACATCGGTCCAACCCGTAAATCGATTTTCCTCGTTCCAGGTACTTTCCCCATGTCGCAGGAGAACAAGCTTCTTCATGTGTTCCTTTACTTTATAAACAGAATGCAATGATCTATGAAACGTTTTGAAATCCCATGTATTTTAATATATTTTGCCACATACTGCAGCAACCGATTATTTGAGAGGGCAGTAAAATTCCAGAGTGTCTTATAAGAGAAAGTACCTAAAAGATGATGCTTTTATCAGTTCGCCCACTAAAACTTGTTTTATATCGGCTGAAACAAGAGGGTCACAGGATGTTACAGTCTCTGATAAAATCAAAAAAACTATTGGGATGAGTAAATAGATATGGATTCAGTATTCGTACAAAATAATCTTGCCATGATCATGGCTGCCGCCGTCAGCGGGGGTATGCTTTTGTGGTCTTTTCTATCTTCCAGTCGATCGGGTAGTGAGGTCGATACCCTGGTCGCTGTTCAGCTTATCAACTACAAGGATGCACTGGTACTCGATGTTCGGGAAGGAAGCGAGTATGAGAGTGGCTATATCGTTAATTCAAAACACATTCCTGCTGACAAGCTTGAGGGCCGGATACAGGAACTGGAAAAATTTAAAAGCACCCCCATCATAATCATCCACCGTAGCGGCGCGAATAGCACGGGCAAGGCCGGCTCGATTCTGAGTAAGAATGGCTTTACTCATGTGCACAATCTCGCCGGAGGTATTGATACATGGCAGAAGGCAAATCTACCCATCGTAAAGAAGTAGAGATAGCGAGATGGCCAGAGTAGTCCTATACTCAACCGGTAGCTGCCCTTACTGTGTCATGGCTGAACGTCTCTTGAGATCTAAAGGGGTGACCGAGATCGAAAAGATTCGGGTCGATCTAGATCCCGCGCGACGTGTCGAGATGATGGAGAGAAGCTCCCGTAGAACTGTCCCACAGATTTATATCGACGATACCCATGTCGGTGGATACGATGATCTGGTGCAACTTGATCATGATCATCAGCTGGAAAAGATGTTGATGGAATGACGCATATCTGCCCGTAACTTGACGCTTTTCCGAAACAATCGCAACCCCATGATACTGGCTGTTAGCATGGCGTGCCATTTTTTAAATCAGTCAAATTGGAATCTATCATGAGTGAAGAGCAGCAGCCGGTTTTCCGTATCGAGAAGATTTATGTCAAGGGATTATCCTTAGAGATTCCTAATGCGCCCGCAGTCTTTCTAGAGCGTGAGCCCCCTCAGGTGGATGTGCAGTTACATACGGCAGGAGAGCGTATCGATGAGGGGATGTTCGGGGTCCTTTTAACCGCAACTATCACCGCTAAGGTCAATGATAAGACCATGTTTCTGGTAGAAGCTCAGCAGGCGGGAGTCTTCCAAATACGCAATGTCGCAGAGACCGAGATGGAGCCCATATTAGGTATTGCCTGTCCTAATATTTTGTTCCCCTATTTACGAGAGGTCGTGTCAGATATAGTCACCCGTGCTGGATTCCCTCCTGTCATTCTCAATCCGATAAATTTTGAAGTAACTTACCAGCAGGACAAGCAGAGGGCTGAATTGAGCGCAGCGGCGTCGGGTTCATTAGATGAGGCCAAGAAGGCACATTGAAAATGAAATACGCATCACTCCTCGAAAGTTTTTCACGGCGGAGTCAAATCCAGGCGCTGCTGTTATCTTCGTTATTAATGATGCATGGGCATGCCCTTGCATCGATGGATTTTTTTTCCATAGCCGATAGCGCGGTCATTATGTATGACGCACCATCCCTTAAGGCTGGAAAAGTGTCCGTGGCCAGTCGTTACCTTCCGGTTGAGGCGATCGTCAAGGTAGAGGGCTGGGTCAAGGTACGTGATAGTGGAGGAGGTCTTGCCTGGGTTGAAGAGAAGGCATTAAGCAGTAAGCGATATGTGATCGTAATTGCCACCCAGGCCGGAGCATATCAATCGGCGGATGTGGGTTCTGGGTTGGTATTCGAGGCCCTACAAAATGTGGTGATGGAGTGGCTAGAGCCCGCCATGAATGGCTGGGTCAAGGTCCGTCATCGAGATGGTCAGACCGGATACGTCAGAATACATCTGGTCTGGGGTGCATGAGAATAGCGATCCTCGGTGCTGGTGCCTGGGGAACTGCGCTTGCGATTAATCTTAATGCGCACCACCAGGTCACATTATGGACACCCGTTACGGAGCATCTGGACGAGATGCGCTCGCAACGAATTAATCATCGTTTTCTTCCCGGATTTCCGCTTCCTGGCCCACTAGAACTGACATCTTCGATCGCAAATGCGATTGATACGGCTGATCTTGCGGTGATTGTCGTTCCGGTTGCGGGATTGCGTGAGACATTACGTAGAATTGTTGCGACCGGAAGAGCGATACCAGTTATCTGGGGGTGCAAGGGTTTCGAAGGACAGTCCGCTAAACTACCTCACCAGGTGGCGGGTGATGAGTATGCTGGGGTCGCACCCTGTGGGGTTCTATCAGGCCCAAGTTTTGCGCAGGAGGTGGCACAAAGGATGCCCACCGCCTTAACCTTGGCATCTCATGATGAAGAATTCTCGAGAAGTATCGCATCACAGTTACATCACCCCCGTCTCAGGATCTACTCAAGTACCGATGTCGTTGGTGTAGAAGTTGGCGGTGCGGTTAAGAATGTAGTCACCATAGCGGCCGGCATTTCTGATGGTATGGGTCTTGGTCATAATGCTCGTGCAGCCCTGATCACTCGAGGGCTGCACGAGATTACTCGGTTAGGACTTAAGCTCGGTGGGCATATGGAAACCTTCTCAGGATTAGCAGGAGTGGGGGATCTGATACTCACTACGACGGGCGATTTATCGCGCAACCGGCGTGTGGGATTAATGCTGGCAGAGGGTCAGCCGTTGTCGGAGATTCTGGAGAATCTCGGACATATTGCGGAGGGGGTGTATACCGCACGAGAGGTTCTCCAGCTAAGCCTGGAACTGGATGTCGATATGCCGATCACCCGGGCCGTCTGCAGCATACTGTACGAGGGTGTATCACCCAAGGCAGCATTAGAGTCATTGCTCAATCGGGAGCCCAAAACCGAGAATGGCTAAGTAAGGGGATTGGTCGCATCTTTTCGGCCCCTTTGCCGATCAATTTTATGAAAACAGTAGCTGGTCTTGTTTAGATTGCCCCGCCGAATCCTGTCTGTCGCCAAGCTTCATAAATCACAACCGAGACGGTGTTAGATAGATTAAGGCTACGACTACCCGGTACCATCGGAACGCGGATACGTCTTTCTGCAGGAAAACTCTCCAGTATCTCGGTCTTTAGCCCACTACTTTCCGCGCCAAATAGAAAAGTATCTCCAGCAAGATATGAGCCCATGTGATGGTGCTGCGTTCCCTTGGTGGATACCGCAAAAATACGGCGGCCTTGTAGATCGATGAGGCAGTCTTCCCAATTATCATGGATCTTGATGTTGGCAAATTCATGATAGTCCAAGCCGGCTCGTAGCAGTTTCTTGTCTTCCAGTGTAAATCCCAATGGTTTGATTAGATGCAGCCCTGACCCTGTATTCGCACAGAGGCGAATGATGTTGCCAGTATTGGGTGGAATTTCTGGTTGAAATAGGATTATGTTAAACATCATCTGTCGTTTATCTAAAAATGCCATCAGTCCGAGGCCAGAGCCCTCAATCCTTAATCTGTTCTATTTTTTGCGTTTCTGGTGAAAGGTTATCTAAGCCTTTTTTTAATTCGGATGGTGCTGAATATGAAATCAGATCATTCGCACTTTCGCCTGAAAATGGATTGGGTATCGGATGGATGGGATGATGCAGGTGCTGAAGCTGAACAAGAGATCGGGGTGGAATATGCTGTTGGTTAGTGACTAGAAAAAAGTACTGAGATTCAGAATGCCCTACGAGGCATCACTTCTAATTTAAAATGCACACCTCTAAAATACCCTAGGCCAATGTAATATGAATTTGATTCTGCGTTATAAATAAACTTTTTTCACTCTCTTAATCTATCGGTGCTCTCAAGGCCTGGCAGGTCACCGTGTATGTATCGCGTGACCTGCCATCCCATTATATTTGTAATCTGTTTTTGATTACTTATGGTAGCTGGTTTCTTTGTCGAAGTTATCCCAGATGTAGCCAGGTTTTACGATTGGATGGGTTGGAATCAAGAATGTCGCAGTCTCCATAATTCCGTATGCGGTGCGGCCAACTGTCTGAAATAAACCGGTGAACAGACCAATAGTTGCCCCAGCAGCAACACCATCCCTCTGTCCAACTATCATTATGTTCTTGGGAACTTCGACCCAACCGGTCGCGATGTTAGCGATACCATACCCTAGCTTGTCTCCCACATGAGTCACATAGCTTGCATCGTGAGCATGAACTGATGGGGTTAAAAAGGCGAAGGAAGATACGATCAGTAGTGATTGGATTATTTTTTTCACGTGTAACTCCTTAATATTGAGTTGAAGTAGTATCTAAATTTAAACCTTCGCTAGATATACCTATACCATAACAACTACCGTGAGCCGATCAGAGCCCAAGTCTCTATAATCGGCCCATTTATTTCACTGTCATTCAGGATTCTATATCAACTGAATCTATGCAGCCAGGGTAAACGCTCATGAGTTATTTAGCGCCCTTATCCCGTGAACGGTACGCTAGGCTTTTCTTTTGGCCGTCATATTCAATTCCCTCTGTTGACTAATGACTTATGGGAGCAACTTGATCTATTTTTAATCTATCGTTGAAAAACACCAAGTGTTGAATTGACAACAAGGTCATTCACCTTGATGATACAGCTCATCTCAGAACAGATCGTCACAAATCCGCTGTTAGAGTAATGATAACCGAACACCTAGATTAATCATCCAGTTACCAATTCATACAGGGTTCAGAATGAATCAATCCGTTTCCGATGTAATTTCCATAAAGCCATCAGTCTGGATGGTTCCTCAAGTTGAAGCCTTGCTGGATCTGCCTTTTAGCGACCTGATTCACCGTGCTCAGTTGATTCATCGTCAGTATCATGATGCTAATGCGGTGCAACTATCGACACTCATTTCAGTCAAGACAGGTGGCTGCCCTGAGGACTGTGGCTACTGCCCTCAGGCGGCGCGTTACCATACGAGCGTGGAAGATCAGGAGATGTTGTCGCTGACAGAAGTGATTGATACAGCAAGAGCGGCAAAGGCAAAGGGAGCTTCACGGTTCTGTATGGGTGCAGCCTGGAGAGGTCCTAAGCAGCGAGATATCGGTAAAATTTCAGAAATGATCAGCTCTGTGAAGGCGTTGGGGCTTGAGACCTGTGCCACTCTGGGGATGCTGAAGCCGGGGCAGGCTGATCAGCTCAGGCAGGCAGGCCTTGATTACTACAATCATAACCTCGATACAGCACCGGAATTCTACGGTGAAGTGATCACCACCCGTGACTATCAAGACCGGCTAGATACACTGGATCAGGTAAGGGCTGCCGGAATGAATGTGTGTTGTGGTGGAATCGTCGGTATGGGCGAGTCACGTCAAGCACGTGCAGGGCTGATCGCTCAACTAGCGAATCTCAATCCCTATCCTGATTCTGTTCCAATTAATAACCTGGTTCAAGTGCCCGGTACACCACTGCACGGTACAGAGGCTCTGGATCATTTTGAGTTCGTGCGGACCATTGCTGCGGCCCGCATTACCATGCCAAAAGCGATGGTACGTCTCTCTGCGGGAAGGCAGGAAATGTCTGAGGCGGTACAGGCATTGTGTTTTCTTGCGGGGGCCAATTCTATTTTTTATGGTGACAAGCTACTCACCACAGGAAATCCAGAATCTCAGAGAGATGATAATTTATTCCAAAAACTTGGAATTCATTCGATTTAGCCAGAATGCTTTACGATCTCTCTGAACAGCTCAGTACCTGGGAAGATGCAGGCCTGAAACGTCGTAGAATAACGACAGAGAGTCATCAGAATGCGCATATCACCATCGACGGACGTAGTTACCTTGCATTCTGTAATAATGATTATCTCGGACTTGCTGGTCATCCTCAACTGATTGGGGCGGCCTGTGAGGGCGCAAGGCAGTATGGGGTGGGTGCAGGAGCCTCTCACCTCATCACCGGACACTCATCGGCTCACCATGCATTAGAGAGCGCTCTCGCATCATTTACAGGCTTCCCTAGGGCGTTACTCTTCTCAACCGGATACATGGCCAATGCCGGTGTGGTGACTGCATTGATTGGACGTAGTGATGCAATCTTTGCGGATAAGCTTAATCATGCTTCTCTCAATGATGCTGCACTTCTCTCAAGCGTCAAGATGAGCCGTTACTCACACCTTGATCTGGTTGCGTTGGAGAGGCGGTTGGCCAATTCTCAGGCCAGACGCAAGCTCGTGATGACCGATGCTGTGTTTAGCATGGATGGGGATATCGCCCCGGTACCTCAATTGCTGTCTCTGTGTGAAAGGTATGATGCTTGGCTTCTGATTGATGATGCACATGGATTCGGTGTGTTGGGTCATCAGGGGAGGGGGGTGGCATCTCATTTTAATCTCAGCTCGCCACGTATTATTTATATGGCGACCCTCGGCAAGGCGGCAGGTGTATTTGGAGCCTTTGTTGCTGCTCAGACGGAGATCATTGAGACCCTGATCCAGTCTGCTCGTAGCTACATCTATACCACCGCTACCCCACCACTGCTATCCCATGCACTGCTGCGTAGTCTGACATTGATCGAGCAAGAGGAATGGAGGCGTGAACGGTTATCACAGCTCATCATGCAATTTCAGCAGGGTCTGCAGTCGCTACATTGGAAATTATTACCCTCCACGAGCCCAATTCAGCCTCTCATCATTGGCGGGAATGATGAGGCCTTACAGTTAAGCGAATCACTCCGAGAACGTGGGATAATGGTACCCGCAATCCGTCCACCAACGGTGCCGCAGGGTACAGCAAGACTAAGGGTCTCGCTGTCGGCTGCACACAGTAAGGAGGATGTGGATCAACTGTTAGCGGCATTAAGGGAGGTGGACTCGGGATATGAGTCTCCACGTTAAAGCCCTTGGCGCTGGTCCGGACCTTGTTCTACTGCATGGTTGGGCCATGCACAGCGATATCTGGGACGGTGTGCGTGGTCAATTGGCACGGCATTTTCGTCTGCATCTAGTTGATTTGCCCGGTCATGGTGGTAGTCCAGCATGTGAAACGGGTACATTGCAGTGCATGGTAGAGAAGGTTGCAGAGGTACTCCCCTATGACTGCACTGTCTGTGGTTGGTCATTAGGGGGTCAGGTATCTGTCGAGCTTGCATTGCAACAGCCTCAACGTGTTAAGAAGCTGATGCTGGTCTCGACCACCCCCTGCTTTGTTAAACATAAAGATTGGCAGTGGGGTATGGAGGAGGAGATGCTGCAACTCTTTATGAAGAACTTGAATCGTGATTATGTAACGACTCTGGATAGATTCCTCAGTTTACAGGTGAAAGGCAGTATCGATACCACGGCAGTTTTAGCAAAATTGAGAGCAAGCTTCTCTCATGATCGCAAGCTAAATGAAAATTCACTACAGGCGGGGCTGAAAATTTTACTGACGACCGATTTACGCAACAAAATAGAAAAAATTAGTCAGCCGGTTGTGCTGATGCATGGGGAGAACGACATCATCACTCATCCCTCTGCAGCAAGATGGATGCACCAGCAGTTGCCAAGTTCGGAGCTGGTAATGGTGCCTAGCTGTGGGCATGCACCCTTCTTGTCACATCCAGATCAATTTATAACAAAACTGATTCAGATGGTCTAAATGAATTACGACCATACTCTAGATAAGCATCAGTTACGACGATCTTTCGAGCGTGCAGCGCCGAGTTATGATGGTGCGGCAGTGCTGCAACGCGAGGTATGTGATCGGATGTTGGCGCGCCTTAGTTACATCAAGTACAGTCCAGATTTAATTTTGGACGCGGGCAGTGGTACGGGTTATGGAAGTCGGAATCTGGCTACGCGATTCCCTGCAGCTAAAATTTTAGCGATCGATATTGCCGTATCGATGCACCTTCAGGCACGTCCTCCGGTGCCATGGTGGAAGTCATTCTCCTCGGCACATGGGAGGCAAACAATTTATACGTGCGGGGATATTGAATCATTACCGGTAAAGAATGACTGCGCAGGATTAGTCTGGTCAAACCTGGCATTGCAGTGGTGTAACGATATGCGCCATACATTCTCAGAGATTCGACGGGCCCTTCAGCCGGGAGGTCTTTTTATGTTTAGTACCTTTGGACCGGATACTCTGAAGGAGCTACGTCAGTCCTTTCGTAGTGCAGATAATTACAGTCATATTAATCGATTCACTGATATGCACGATATCGGTGACATGCTGGTCCATAATGGTTTTGCGACGCCGGTCATGG
>CANIWY010000019.1 GCA_947471695.1 Nitrosomonadaceae bacterium | reverse complement strand
GTGATGATGCCGCCCGTGGAGAGGGAACTGTCCGTCCCAATCGACACATGCTTCACCGCAGAAATGCTGGGGCGCGTGTACGAGATGACCGGAGAGGAATCCACCACAGATAAGGTCACCACGGCCATGCCCACGCCGCCGGGGCCCGTCGCGCTGATGGTGTAGTTCACCGAAGAGGAAACAACTGTCGGGGTGCCGCTGATGGTACCCGTCAAGGAGTCGATATGCAGACCCGTCGGCAAGGACGGAGAGATGCCAAAGTTCGTGATGGCGCCTGTGCTCAAGAGCACAATGCTGTCAGGAACAAGCGAAAGGTTCTTCGCCGCCACTATCGTCAGACGCTTGTATGAGATGACCGGGGCTGTGTCCGCTACCGTCAGCGTCAGAGTCGCGGTGTCCAAACCGCCCACGCCCGAGGCGATGACCGAGTACACCGTGGAGGACGATGGCACAAGAGGGGTACCCGAGAGAACACCCGTCACCGTATCCAGAGTCAGACCCGAAGGAAGAGCCGGGCTCACATGGTACACATCCACAGGACCTGCGGAGGACAGTATCGAGTCCGGGGTGATGGCCACGTGCTTCACGAAGCTCTGAACAGGACGCACGTAAGACACAAGAGGAGGGGGAAGGGCATTGCTCACTGCGATGCTCACAACAGCCATCCCAGTCCCGCCAGGACCAACACCTGTGATGGTGAAAGGGGATGCATCCGAGGAATCCGTCGGGGTGCCGGAGATGGTACCTGTCAGGGAGTCGATGACAAGGCCCGTCGGGAGAGAGGGAATGACCGAGTAGTTCGTCACACCACCGCCCGTGGACACAACCGTGTTCGCAGAGATGGCTGCGTTCTTCAGGTAGATGCTCGTGGGATGCAGGTAGCTGAACGCAGGAGCCGTATCGGCCACGTCTATCAAGACCGATGCAAAGCCCACACCGCCGGGACCCGTTGCCGTGATGGTGTAAGGAGTCGGCGGGGATACCACCGTCGGCTTGCCCGAGATGACACCCGTTGTGGTGCTCAAGGAAAGACCCGTTGGAAGGGAGGGAGACACACTAAAGCCCGTAATCGCACCGCCCGTCGACATCACCGAGTCCGGGATGATGGTCACGCGGTTTGTCGCGGAAATATTCGAACTCACGTACTCTATCTCCGGAGGGGCCGCCACCGTGATGTTCACAACGCTCGTGCCGCTGCCACCGGGGCCGGTTGCCGTCACCGTGTAGTTCGCCGCAGACTGAACAACCGTCGGAGTACCCGAGATGATGCCCGTCAACGAGTCCATGGAAAGACCCGTCGGAAGAGAAGGGCTCACACTAAAGACCGTAATCGCACCGCTGCCCACAGAGGCTACTGCCGTGTCCGGAGTGATGGCCACGTTCAGAGGATACACCACCGTCTGCTGCCGGTAGGAAATGTTCGGGGCTGTATCCGCAACGGCGATGGTCACACGAGCCGTGTCGCTGCCAACGCCCGTGCCGGTCACCACGTAGTTCGTGGAGGTCGATACCACCGTGGCCTTGCCTGAGATGACACCCGTGGAGGGGTTCAGAGAAAGGCCCGCAGGGAGGGTGGGAAGAATGCTAAACGAGCTCGCGCTACCCCCTGTCGACACAATCGTATCCGCAAGGATGGTGATGCCGCGAACAGCAGAGATAGTCGGACGCTTGTAAGAGATGATGGGTGTCGAGTCCGCTACCGAGATGCTCACAACGCTCACGCCGCTGCCACCGGGGCCCGTTGCGGTCACCGTGTAAGGAGCGGAAGCCTGCGCCACTGTCGCCGTGCCGCTGATGCGGCCAGACACGCTGTCCAGGGAAAGGCCGACGGGAAGAGTCGGGGATACACTGAAGACCGTAATCGCGCCGCTGCCGGAGGACAGAACCGCCGTGTCCGGGGTAATCGCAACGCTCATGATGGCGGCGATGGAGGAGCGCGTGTAAGAGATGTTCGGAGCCGTGTCCCCCACTGCGATGCTCACCACGCTCACGCCGCTGCCACCGGGACCTGTTGCGGTCACCGTGAAGTTCGTGGAAGAAAGAACAACGCTCGACTTGCCCGAGATGATGCCTGTCGAGGTGTTGAGCGAAATACCTGTCGGGAGAGCAGGAAGAACAGAGTAGCTCGTCACTGCGCCGCTGCCAGACGAGAGAACTGCCGTGTCCGGGGTAATCGTCACGCCCTTGATGGTGCTGATGGTGGACTGCGTGTAGGAGATGTTCGGAGCCGTGTCCGCTATTGCGATGGTCACGCGGGCCGTGTCGCTCCCGGCAGGGCCGGTTGCCGTCACCACGTAGTTCGAAGACGCGGAAGCTACTGTCGGGGTGCCGCTGAGGATGCCTGTCAGGGAATCAATCGACAGACCGGCGGGGAGTGTGCCCGAAGTCACGGCGTAGGTGTTCACAGGGCCGCCTGTGGAAACAACCGTGTCCGGGGTCACTGCAACACCCTTGGTGCCACTGATGCCGTGGCTATAGGATACCACGGGGCCTGCTGTCACGGCGATGTTCAAGGTCGCTGTCGTCGACCAAGCGCTGTCGCCGTATGCCGTCACCGTGTAGTTCGCGGCGGAGGAGGACACTGTCGGGGTACCGGAGATCTTGCCCGAGGTCGTGCTGAACGTAAGGCCCGTCGGAAGGGTCGGGGATATCGTGAAACGCGTAGATGTACCCATCACCGACGGAGAGTCCGCTGTAATCGCTGCGTTCTGGTTGAAGTTCGCCGTCGTTACGGGATAGGTCAATGCGAACACAGGAGTCACTGAAGGTTTCTGTGTTTTGTACTCCAGCTTGATCCAGTTGGCATTGCGATCGGCTTTGTTGGAGAAATGAATTTCGTCAATCTGGCCGATGAATCCCTGTGTATTGGCCCTTTCCATGGCGCCAATCAAAGGACGATCCGCAGCGTTGGTCGTGGCAAAAGGCACCACAACAGAAGAATCATTCGTCAAAGGTTGAGGAACACCATCAACAAAGATGCGGATGGGGTGGGTGGCACTCATAGTACCCACGACGTGATGCCATGCCGCATTGGAAAATGTGGCGGTAGTTTGAGGAATACGGGTGTCCGCCGCTCCGTCGGAAGAAACTTGCATCGCATATGCACCGGTATTCTTTTCCACTAAGATCCACGAGCGATAGTTACCGGCGGAATAACGCCATCTTCCCAGGATACCTTCAAACGCAGCCGTATTAGCCGCGGGACGATTCACCCAAGCGGACACGGTGAACGTCGAATTCACGATGTTGAAGATGCTGCCGTTGGCTATGGAGTCCGGCGTACTGGCTGCGCCTCCCGCATAGGTGCGGGACTTGAGAATGGTACCCGCAGCGGAGGTCACGCTCGCATTGGCGGTGAAGTTAAGAGCGTTGACCGTGGCGTCCTGTGGACCCGTGCCCTGCGCTTCATTCATGTGCCAAACGCCCGTAAAACCATTCGCAGTATCGAATACTGCTGAAGCACTGGAACGATCCACCGCTGCGCCATTACCCCAATACATGTTGACGGTGGTGGTTCCGTTCGCCGCAACCGTGTCCGCAAGCACCCAGACCTCGGCGCTGTCCGCAGTGGAATTCCAACGCTCGATTTGATACGGAAGATGCGTGCCACCGGCGTTGGAGAAACGGATGTCCGTTCCACCCGCAAGTGCCTGCTGGAATACCGCCAAATGCTTGGGAGTCAAACGAACCAGCACGGGGAAGCGGCCCACGCCACCACTCGTGACATTCGCAGCAGAGGCCGTAGTGTTCAAAGTCAAACTCGCGGAATGCGCCCACGTGTTGTAATCGTCAAACGCCACGGTGATGTTGATGGTGTCCATGATGGAACCCGTTGCATTCGAGGCTGTAATCACGTAATCGGTGGCAGAGGCAGTCGCAGCTGTGGTTCCCGAGATGACACCCGTGGAGGAGCTAAGACTCAGGCCCGAAGGCAAGGACGGATTCACTGAGAAGGTCAAGCCTTCGCCAGTAAATGTCGGGGTAATACTTGCCACATCCCCCACTTGGTAATATGCCGATGCCGCATAGCTCAGAGCCGCCGGTGCCGCAGGGTTCACGGTCAGGGTTACCGTCTCGGTATCCGAACCCGCAAGGTTGGTGGCCGTAACGATGTAACTCGTCGCCACCTTCACCGCAGTCGGTGTGCCGGAGAAAATACCCGTGGTCTTGCTGAACGCTATGCCGGTGGGGAGAAGTTTGATCGATGTCGTATCGATGGAATAACTCGTCACCGTGTCGGTCACCGTCGGAGTGTCCGTGAACAGGATGGTCTTCACCAGCACCGCAGGGTTGATGGCATAGTGCAGGTTGCTTGGAGCCACCGTCACACGAATGCTCACAAGCGTCGAATCATAACCAAAGCTGTTCGTGAACCGGACCATGTAGCTTTGCGCAGCCTGCGGTGTCGTCGGTGTTCCCGAAATCACACCCGTGGCGCTGTTGATGGAGAGGCCCGCAGGAAGTGCATCGGAGCTGTAAACACGGACGACGGTGTCCCCGCTAATAACCGAGGGAGTGACGCTCGTTCCGGCAACATTCGCACCAAACAACAGGTTGCTGTTTGAATAGGCCAGGTTCGTTGGAGGACCCGCGTTAGCATTCACTGTAATGTTCAAGGTTGTCGTCGTGGACCACGCGCTGTCACCGTAAGCCGTCACCGTGTAGTTGCGCGAAGCAAAAGGTACCGAGGGAGTTCCCGTAACGGCACCCGTCGTCGTGCTAAAGCTAAGGCCCGCAGGAAGAGCAGAGTCAATCACAAAGCGCGTCGCGGTACCCGCAACTGTCGGGGAATCCGTCGGAATGGGAATGAGACTTGTGTAGGTCGGAGACGAAACCGGATAGCTTAAATTGAACACTGGCGTCACCGAAGGTTTCTGGTTTTTGTATTCCAGTTTAATCCAGTCTGCGGAACGAACAACGCCTGTAATGCGCGCTTCATCCATATAACCGTTCCATTGACGGCCGATGGCATTGCCAAATCTCCCCAAAACCCAGGTTGTAGCGGGGTTGGTCAAGGCTGTCGTGGTGGTAAAAGAGGCTTGTGAACTGCCATCCACAAACACCTTAAGGGTGCTGCCGATGCTTCCCCCGCTGACCGTTCCGACGATATAGTGCCAAGCATTGGTCATGTTTGCAAAAGGCACACCGGTGGTACCGTTGACACTGGCAAAATTGTTGGTGCCCGTGTAATAACCCATACCCCATTGAGCATTCGTAGCGCTCAAGGAAGTGGAACGAAGCGCCTCCTCCATGTTGCTGACCGTTCCATGCTCCATGATGACATTCCATTGATTCGCGCCTGAAGTAAGATTTGTTGCATAGACCCACGCACCGATTGTATGTGCTGTCGTACTGTTTTGCAAAAGAGCAGCATTGGAATTTGCGCCCAGATTGATGCTCCCGCCCCCCGTGGTTCCAAAACTCCGCGCCTGACCGATGGCGGCAACGGTCGAGGAGTTGGTGGTGCCGCTGTCAAAGGGAACGAGCGTAAATGGCGTGGTATTCGCCACACTATTGTTGAAATGAAACACCGCCCGGAAATTATTTGCAGTGTCAAAAACGGTCGTGGGGCGGGAATCATCAATAGCCGAACCATTGCCCCAATACATGCGCAGGTTCGCAGTGCCACCTGGTGCCACCGTGTCCGCAAGGACCCAAATGGCTGCGGAAGTGTCGCCCGGGGCAAAACTCCAACGTTCGGTCTGGTAAGCAAGATGACCTCCGCTCGCATTTGCGAAACGAATATCCGCGCCAGTGGATTGAGCCTGAATGAACACTGCGGCATGCTTGCTGGTTAATCGAACCAAAACCGGAAAATTGCTCACACCCGTGGTAACATTCGCACCGGCGGTGGTGGTGTTCAAGGTCATATCACTGAAATAGGTCCACGAGGAATAATCCTCACCCGCAGAGACAGCAATACTGACAGTGTCCATGGCGGAACCGGCACTATTCGTCGCTGTAAAAACGTAGTCAGCCGCACCTTGCGCGGAAGTCGGAGCACCCGAAACAACACCGGTGGCTGAATTCAGACTGAGTCCGGCAGGCAATGAAGGCGAAACTGTGATGACAGGTGCCTCCCCTCCCGCCGTCAATACGGGCGTCAATTTGGAAATAATATCTCCGGCGCGATAGGAAACAGATGCCGGTGTATAGGCAATTGTCGGCAATGCGGCCGTGATTGCAATATTCACCGTGGCGGTCGTGGACCATGCGCTATCGCTCAAGGCCGTAATGGTGTAATCCGTGGCGGAAGATACCGAACCTGTCGGGGTGCCGGAAATGACACCGGTAGAGGTACTCAAGGTCAAGCCCGTGGGCAAAGTCGGAGACACAGAAAAGCGTCCGGCAGTTCCCGCCATTGATGGATTATTGGCGGTAATAGGTGAACCAAATGCGTAGGATGCCGCAGGAGTTGTGTAAGCCAGATCGAAGATCGGGCTGGCACCTGGTTTCTGCGTCTTGTAGCTCAACTTCACCCAGGCGGCGGAACGGGCAACATTCGAAATCGTCACTTCATCAATTGCGCCTGTGAAATAATACGAGGGGCCGGCTCCAGCTTGACCCGGATCCCGTCCGATGTTCAGATCGTTGGTGGTGATGTCCGCGCCCGAAGATGTCGTCCCGACCGTGCCCGCCGTCGCACCATCCATGTACATGGCAGACACCCCGGTGGTTCCAAGGCCTCCCTGCCGGACTCCCACGAAATATCTCCACTGATTGGCCGTGGCCGCAAGACGCCACCAGTTTTGCGTTGAACCCTCGTTCTCGGCAAATTCATAACTCGCGCCGCTGTTTCGTTTCGCCAGATAATACTGCCGATCACCCTTGGACACTATTTTACCCGAGCTGGTGATGTTATAAGGCCTAATCCATGCGGAGATCGTGTACTTGGCACCTTCCGCAAAGTTCAGCTTTCCGCTCGCAGTACCGGCCATGGCGTAATAAGCGCCGTTGGTTTCACTGGTTGTCATGCGGAAACTCTTTGCCTGGCCTGCGACACCCACCGTATCAAAAGGGTTGCCACCCGTACCCGTGGTTCCGGGCGTACCCACAAAACCATTGACCGTGGCATCACTGGCGTTGGCATCGGTCGCATCTCCAAGATGCCAGACACCCTGGAAACCCGCTGTGGTGTCGAACACTACGGTGGGGCGGGAATCGTCCGTGGCGGAACCATTGCCCCAATACATGCGTACCGTCGTGGTACCACTGGCGGCAACCGTATCTGCAAGAACCCAAATGGCGGCGGAGGTATCTCCCGGAGTAAAACTCCAACGCTCCACTTGATAAGCAAGATGCCCTCCCGTCCCATTGGCGAAGCGGATATCCGCTCCTGTTGACAATGCCTGGTTGAATACGACGGCATGCTTGCCAGTCAGTCGAACCAGAACGGGAATTCTTCCCAAACCGGAAGTCACGCCGGCAGACGCGGTTGTGGTATTCAAAGTCATGTCTCTGGAATACGTCCATTGGGAATAGTCTTCGCCTGCGGTCACCGTGATATTCACGGTAGCTTGGGCGAAGCCGGCTGCATTAGTCGCCGTCACGACATAATTGGCCGCAGAAACTGCAGCCGTGGCGGCGCCGGAAATAACACCTGTGACCGTATTCAAGTTCAAGCCATCAGGCAGCGAAGGGGAAGCCGAATAAGAAATCCCTCCTCCGCCATTGTTTGCCAAGGTTGGGGTGTTGGAAGTAATGACGTCACCTGCACGATAGGTCGCTGTAGGTGTCGGATATGAAAGACCCGAGGGTGCAGTGGGATTCACGGTAATATTCACAAACTCCGTATCCGATCCGGATGGGTTGGAAGCAATCACCCGGTAATTCGCCGCTGTCGCAACTGCAGTAGGCGTACCGGAAATAATGCCCGTACTCGTGCTGAAGCTCAGCCCGGCGGGAAGCGCGGGACTAATACCCCAACTCGTCACCGTGTCTCCGGCAGTCGGAGTGTTGTTAGAAATGGTGGATCCGAAGGTATAAGTTGCGGGATTGTTCGAATAGGAAAGGTTGGGAATGGCGGCTGCTCTGACGGTAATATTCACCAAGGTGTTGGTGTTGCCGAAAGAATTGGTAGCCGTGATCGTGTAATCGGCAGCAGAAGCTGCGGATGTCGGAGTGCCGGTGATGGTACCCGAAGTGGTGCTCAATGTCAAACCTGTCGGCAGAGCCGGACTCACAGTCCAATTAGAAGAGAAACCACCCGCCAAGGTCCCGGTATTGGTGGGAATGGCAAGACCCACGATGTAAGTGACCGGATTGCTGGAATAGCTCATGCCGGAAGGTGGATCGGTACTGGTATTTTGGGTTGCACCCAAAGAAAGAGTGGTGGCCCCGGGTTTTTGAGTCTGGTAGCTCAACTTAACCCAGTCGGCGGTGCGGCTTTGATTCGCAACGACGACTTCGTCAAACTTGCCTCTGAAAAAGAGAGTCGCGTCACTGGAACGACCCAGCCACACGTAATTATTGGCAGTATTCGCCAAATTGCCCAAAGTGGTGGTGATGGAATCCCTCACGCCGTCCTGATACAAAATTATGCCCGTCGTACCCGAAGCCTTTGTGGCCATAACATGATGCCATGCATTTAATGTAAAAGTAGGGGTCACGTCAAGAGCTGTTATCCCAGTCCCTGCCACTGTATATCGCATGGAAAGGTTGGGAGCGGTGGTGCTGGCATTCTTGTCGCCCAAAATCTGAATGCGTTGTCCCGTACTGGCTGTAGGAGCCCCTCCCGCAGAAGCCGAGTCGTTTGCAAGGTTGAACAAACGTTCGGTAGAGGTCGGAACAACATCATAAATCCATTCCGATACCGTCCAGGCACCGCTCAAATTGAAATAATTGTTGTTGTTAAAACTGACGTCCCTGCCCAAATCGATGTAGTCATCCCCGGTTGGGCTTGTACCGGCAGCGCCATTTGCTCTGCGGAGAGTGTCAGCCAAACCGACGACACCAGACACTGGGGCGTAGCCTCCTGGATAATTTCTCAGTACTGCTTTGGGAGCGCCTGAAACGGCATTGGGACGCGGACTGGAGCCCGTACTGTCACCCAAGTGCGACACACTGAGAAATCCGTTGGAGGTTTGGAACACGGCGGGGCCGTTAGACTCGGTGGTGGCAGAGGCCTTTCCCCACCACATGCGGACCTTGGTGTTGCTGTTTCCCACAACGCTGGGAACTAGAACCCAGATTTCAGCGGCGGAGGCACTCCAGCGTTCAATTTGATAGGAAAGGGCCGTGGTGCCGGTGGAATCGGAAAAACGCAAATCCGCTCCACTTGCCAGGGCTGCCGAAAGAACATCGCTGCCATGAGCCGCATCGGCACTGGTTAACCGGACAAGAACGGGAAAATTGGCGACGCTTCCGCTAACATTGGCGCCCCCACTGGTGGTATTGATGGTGATGTCCCGGTAATTGGACCAGGTATCGTACGGGCCGGCAAACACAGAAGTGACGGAGGCCAACAAAGCCAGAATTCCAAGTTGTTTGCCGATCTTCATTTTCATATTCCCCACCCTTCTAAAATCCCAAACCCATTTTGCAACTACGTTACCCACAAACCTATCCCACATTGCACAGTCACCGCACGAGAACATTTTAAAACAAACCCCGTGCTCACTTTCAGTGACGCGAATCACCAAGAATGATTTCCGCAAATGCGGAAATCCGGGCCATTGAATATACCCCAAAAATGGACTTTCAGGGTTATCCTTTTCCGTTATTGAGAACACAAAAAGGCTTTTTCCTACAAGACCCTTTTTTACAAGAAAACCCCCGTTTCCGGGGGTTTTCCAAGGCCTTGGAACAAAGCATTTCGATTACGGTGTGTAGTTGATTTTCCGTTCGATGGTTTTCGAAGAACCGGGATTGGAACCTGTGGTTTTAACACGGGCTACATAAAGTCCGGCTGAGACCTTGTTGCCGTTGGGCGAGAGGCCGTCCCAAGCAAGCTGGTGAATTCCCGCCACACCGGAGGACTGAATCGAACGCGACCAAACGGTGCGGCCCCACATGTCCACAATGGAGGCGCGAACCGAATTCACCCCATTTGGAATCTGAAACGACACCGAGGATGCGTCGGAGACGCGGATCATCAACAAATTCTGAAGATGCGGTAGAATCGCCGTCTGGGTTATGATGGTAATGTTCAACGTCACCGTCGTATTGCCTGCGCCATTGGTGGCCGTGACCGTATAGTTGGCTGCCGCAGAAGCCGTTGTCGGAGTTCCCGAGATGTTTCCTGTCAACGTGTCCATGACCAATCCCGCAGGAAGAGCAGGCGTGACGGAGAAGCGAGTTACCGTGCCGGTAACACTGGCATAATTCTGGGAAATCGCCGCACCGGTGACATAAATAACGGGGTTCGATGTGTAGAACAACCCGGAGGGAGGACCGTACACCGTGATGCTGAGCGCCTTGGTGGTTGAGCCCGCCAAATTGGACGCGGTTACAGTGTAAGTCGTTGCGGCAGTGATCGCTGTCGGAGTTCCCGAAATCACACCGCTGGTGGTATTGAGAGTCAACCCTGCAGGAAGGGCCGGACTGACCGAATAACTCGTAACTGTTCCGGTGACCGTGGGGGTATTTGCTGTAATCGCTGCATTGAGTCCATATACAGCGGTGACAGTGGAATAATTAAGCGCCGAGGGAGGTGCCACGACCGTGATGCTCAAAGCCTTGGTAGTCGAACCCGCCGAATTGGAGGCGGTTACTGTGTAAGTCGTTGCGGCACTGGCAGCAGTCGGCGTTCCGGAAATCACACCCGTACTCGCGCTGATGGCAAGCCCCGCAGGAAGACCCGGGCTAACCGTATAGCTGGTCACCGTACCCGTAACTGTGGGATTGTTGGGTGTGATGACAGCGCCCACACCATAAACTGCTGTCAGTGCCGTGTAATTCAAGTTTGTCGGGGCGACCAGACTTGCATTCACTGTGATACGAACAGTTTCCGTGTCGGAACCCGTGCCATTGGTAGCACTGACGACATAATCCGTCTGGGCCACAGCGGCAGTCGGTGTTCCGGAAATTACACCGGTGTTGGTGTCGAGTGACAATCCTGCAGGGAGGGTGGGAGCTACCGAGTAACGGGTGACGGCTCCAACGACGGAGGGAGAGCTTGCCGGAATTGCATAACCCACCGTGTACACGGCAGGATTGGGGGAGTAGCTGAGGTTGGTGGGAGGCGAATTGACCTGGGCACCGAACGTAAGAACCGTCGATCCGATCTTTTGGGTTTCATAGCTCAACTTGACCCAATCCGCCGAACGGGGCAGATTGGAAATTTCAGGTTCGTCGAAGGAGCCGTTGAAATAAAAGTCGCCGCCGTAATTGGATTTTCCAATCCACGCATTCGTACGCGCTATGACCTCCATGGGGGCTGTTTCATTTGAAGCCGCAAGACTGACAACTCCGTTTTTATAAATAGTCACGGAGGGCGTGGCTCCCGTACCTACAGTAACCACGATGTGCTGCCAAGAACCCTGAACTAAACTGCCGCTGGCAGTAGTTTTGGTGCCGGCACTGGCACCCCCATTGACATGTTCATATCGATAGGTGGTGGCGGTATTGGGGCGGAAAAACTGAATGTTATTCGTACCACCATTGGTGTTGGAAAGTTCCAGCATGTAAGTGAAGTTGCCTGCGGCAGCGCCAGGGTTCACCCAAAATGAATAAGTGAAACCCGTTGAGAAATCCGTGTATCCTGCATACGTATTGTTTCCGTCATAGGGACTTTGGGTGGAACCCGTGGCTCCGCTCCCAATATCCAGATAATCGCTGTTGGCGACTGGCGCATTTCGAGTACCTGCTCCGCGAATCACATCGGCCTTGCCAATCACTCCGGTTGGAGTGACATACGTGCCACCACCGAAAGTTCCGGCGTCATTGGAAGGTGTCGCCGGTGGAGCTCCCGTAACGGCATTGGGACGGGCGGTAATACCGGGCGCATCGCCCAAGTGCCATGCACCAACAAACCCGTTGGACTGGGCGAACACTGCACCACCATTGGAACTGTCGACCGCACCGGCTTTGCCCCAGCGCATGCGGATGGACGGAGACGAATTGTTGCCTTTGGCGGTATCGAGTAATACCCAGACTTCCGCAACATTGCCACCCGTGCTGTCCCAACGCTCCACCTGATAAGGAAGGTGTTTAGACGTGGTTTCAAAGCGAATGCTGGCCTTGGTTCCTGGAACCGCGAAATCAGAGAAGTTGCTGCTCGTCAAACGGACCAATACGGGAATGCCAAGGACATTGTTGGCAACATTTGCTCCGGCACTCGTCGTGTTGACGGTAATGTCCTTGTAGGCTGCCCATTGGTTATAATCTTCCGCCGAAGCGGCCACAGCCATGCCCAGCAAAAGGATTCCGGATCCGATCATGTTTTTCATCTTGTTCTCCTCTATCTTGTCAGGTTACTACCAAAAAAACTTCTTCGGGAGTTCAGCGGTTTTCTCCGCTTTCCCCCTGCGTTTCAAATGCTAATGTACAGAATTTGGGACTTTTCGGGTTGAAATTATAGGATTATTTATTTGGGGTATGAAGCAAAAATTACAATTGGTTACGTGCCTGAAAATAGAAAGTTTCTCCCCGGAAAAAAGAAACCCTACTCTTTGAAATGATTTTTAGCTAATGGGCATGGATAAAGGCATGAACAAATCCCCTACCCCAAAAAAAAAACCGTGGATCAATGCACTAGTAGCCATGGGCAGCTTGGTGATTTCCATCACTGTTCTCGAAGGGGTATTGGCCCTTGCAGGCGTGAGGCCGCTGTCCTTAAGCGAAGATCCGTATGTGGGATTCGCCACAGGCCAGCCCCTGTTTATCAAAAAAACGGATGTGGAAGGACGGGCATGGTATGAAACCAATCCCGTAAAACTGACCCACTTTAACCTGCAAAGCTTTCCGATAAAGAAGGCCGCTGGGACATATCGGATTTTCACCTTGGGTGGCTCAACCACTTATGGACACCCCTATCGCGACCCGACTTCTTATAGCGGCTGGTTGCGGGAGATTCTGACGGAAGCGGACTCGAGCCGGAAGTTTGAAGTGATCAATTGCGGCGGCATCAGCTACGCCAGCTACCGGGAAGCGCAACTCGTCGAGGAACTCAGCCACTACGAACCGGATTTATTCGTGATCTATTCGGGACACAACGAGTTTCTGGAAGAACGCACTTATCGCAAAACCCGCGAACTCCCCGCATGGATGCGCGAAGCTTCGGCCATGATGGATCGGACAAGAACCTATTCCGCGATGCGACGGGCATTGCGGAGTTTTTCGGGAGGAAAGGAAAAGTCGAACAAGACGCAGATGGCTGCGGAGGAAACCAACATTCTGGAACACACCATCGGCCCGACTTCTTACACACGGGATGATGAATTGAAAAAGCAGGTGATGGAGCATTACGATCTGTCCCTGCGCCGCATCGCCCGCATCGCCCATTCCACTGGCGCGACGACACTGTTCTTGAGCACACCCTCAAGTGAAAAGGATTGTTCACCTTTCAAAAGTGAATCCACTCCGTCGATTTCACAAACACAGAGGGACAGCGCCGCACAGCTGTTAAAACAGGGTGTCGCGCAACTCGAAAATACCGACGCAAAAGGAGCGTGGGCGAAACTGAACGAGGCTGCAAATCTCGATCCACGCAACGCGGAAGTCCTTTACGAGGCTGGTCGCGCGGCCCTTGCGCTTCAAAATTATCCGGAAGCCAAAATCCTCTTTCGGAAAGCGCTGGACGAAGATATTTGCCCGCTGCGGGCTTTGACTCCCCTGCGTGAAATCACCCGTGTAGCCGCGCTGGAAACGAAAAGCCATTACATGGATTTCGTGGACATTATGGAAAAAAAAACGCAACGCGATCAAGGTCATAATATTCTTGGCGAACCTGATTTTCTGGATCACGTTCATTTGAACGTGGAGGATTATGGAATTCTAGCGCATGGAATCTTCGACGAACTGGTGCGCATGAACGTGGTGCATCCTTCCGCAAGTTTCACACAGAATGGAATGGCGCAGGTGCACACGAAGATTATGGCGCGCTTGACTCCAAGCGAGGAGGGATTGGGATTACACAATATCGCCAAGGTGTTGAACTGGGCGGGCAAACGCGAAGACGCGGCCCGCATTGCATTGCGCGGCCTCGCGAAAGACAGTGCCAGTCTCGAAGCCATTTGGAGTTCGCTGTTCGTCGGCGCTTCCCT
>CANIWY010000018.1 GCA_947471695.1 Nitrosomonadaceae bacterium | reverse complement strand
GATGGCGCCGTCGCCGCGATAAAAGCGGAAATTGACCTCTGACTCTTCCCGGAGCGCCGAAGTGACGGCGCGTCCGGGAAACAAACTCCTCCCGGCACTGGGGATTCTCCTGGTTACGGGAGGTTTTCTTTTGCTCGCCTGGTTTGCCTACTTGTGGTTCAACCCTAAACCCCCACCCTATCAGTACCAACTGATAACCGAAGGGAGCGTTGATCAGTTTGCGGACATGCGGCTAAATGCTTGGCCGGATCTCAACATTCGCAAGTACGAGGTACGAGTCCCGGAAGTCGATAACCCGATTGCTGTAGCCCATACTGCGAACCGCGAGACCGGTGCACCGGTTCTGCTGACTTGGGAGAGTCGTATCAGTGAGCCGGTCCTTGCCCTTGACGGCAAGCTCTCTGAACTCACTACGCTCGCAGGCGCCATTGCCAAGCATGCCCCTAAAGACGCACTGATCCTGTCTTGGTGGGATACCTCACGCCAGTTAAAGCTCCTGATTGGATCTGACACCCTATTTAGCAACCGTGTTGGTGAGCCGCTCATCATCCCACCGCAGTGGAATGAGCGTCGTGATGCCATTCTTAAGTATGAGGACAAGTTCTGGGGCGCACCCGCTGCTACCGACGAGCGGCAGAAGTTCCAACGCTTTGCCGATGCCCTCGTGGCTGCACCCGATGCGGGGGCTAAGATCCTGCGTGAACTTGCAGGTCCACGCGAAGCCTACCTGGTGGTTCATGTGACCGATCTCTACAAGCTTGGCCTGATGCGGCCGACTCACTTTGATATGGCGTATAAAGTGTTCCCGATGGGGGGCAACATGCATGGGCTGATTGGCTATCTCAAGAGCTGGATGCAGGACAACAAGTATGAAACTTATGCATTACAATCCATTTCAGACAGTGAGGTGCGTGCCTACTTCCTAAGGGATGCCAAGAGTAGCAATACCTTACTGGCACAGACGCTCCCCTTTACTAATACCCAGCCACTGGATATCGCGGCATTGGAACTGGTTTACCAGCATGGGGGGTATTGGCTGTACCGAGTTCCGATGGCTGCAGTCGCGACGAATTGATTAAGTCGTTGTATACTGCGGTATCAGTGGTACCAGGAAGAGTGATGGTACTGGTTCTACCAGTTTGTACAAAGCAGCGATAAAGTGCACCCGTTACGGGTAGGTTCGGCCGATATATAACAACGGATATGAGGGAGAAATCATGCGTCAATCAATGACATTCGCACTGGCAGGAGCCACGATGCTTGCGGTTCTTTCGGGCAGTGTACTGGCCGACAAGTTTGAAGGCCGCAAGAAATGTAGCTCGTGCCATAAGAGCCAGGGCGAGTCATGGGGTACCACTGCCCATGCTAAGGCGATGGAGTCCTTGAAGCCCAAGGTCAAGTCTGAAGCAAAGACCAAGGCGAAGCTGGACCCTACTAAGGATTACACCAAGGACAAAGACTGCGTGGGCTGTCACGTCGATGGCTTCAACCGCGAGGGTGGTTACACCATTGCTGAACCCAGCAAATTCTTAACCGGCGTTGGATGTGAGTCTTGCCATGGACCTGGATCCAAGTACCGTGGGATGCACCGTAAGGCAGGGGCAGACTTTGAGAAATCAAAGAAGAACGCACCCCGCCAAGGATTGGCTGATGCGGGTCAGGACTTTGCCTTTGAAGAGAGCTGCAATGCATGCCATCTGAACTATGAAGGCTCGAGCTGGAAGGGTGCTAAGAAGCCATACACCCCATTCACACCACAGGTCGACAAGAAGTACACATTTGACTTCAAGAAGTATGTCCGCGACAGCAAGGCGATGCATGAGCATTACAAGCTAGATGGTACCTTCACGGGCGAGCCTGAGTTCATGTTCCACAAGGACTTCCAATCAGCTGCTAAGGTTGGCGTGAAAGGATCGGACGACTAATGGCTACAAGTGGGGGTAAAGCAGGCGGAACGCTACTGATTGGGGCGTTACTGGGGGTCGTAATGGTGGCGGTGGTATTTGGCGGCGAAGCGGCTGTCTCCACCGACAAGTTCTGCACGAGCTGTCATTCAATGACCTATCCGGTGGCGGAATTAAAGAAGTCTTCCCACTATGGGGCACTGGGTGCAAATCCTGGCTGCAAGGACTGTCATATCCCACAGGGCTTCGAGAACTTCCACTTAGCGCTCTACACCCATGCGGTGGATGGTGCACGGGAGTTGTATTTAGAGTTTGCTGAGGACTATTCCACGCTGGAGAAATTTAACGAGCGTCGTCTGATCATGGCGCATGATGCGCGGATGAATCTTAAGAAATGGGATAGTGTTACCTGCCGCGAGTGTCACCGCGATCCACAGCCACCGGGTGCGGATGCTAAGGCTGCTCACAAGAAGATGGAAACAGAAGGGGCCACCTGTATCGACTGTCACCAGAACTTGGTACACAAGGCAGTGGCTGAGACGGATCTGAATGCCAGTCGTACCCAAAAGAAGATGGTCTTAAAAGAGGTCAAGGCCGATCCAGATGAGGATGAGGAGTAATACCCTCCTCTGATCAGTACCCCCACTGCCCTCCCCGGGCAGTGGACTGGCTCTTAGATTCACTGCCTATCGGTAGAGTTCCCCTCTCTCAGTACGGGAATATTAGCAAGGTAAAGACTCACCTAGCAAACCCGAGCGCACATGGCAATTCCTATCGTTCTAGACCACAGTAGCCGCCAATCACTACAAAGCCAAATCTTTGATCAGTTAAGACAGCTGATCCTTGGTGGAAAACTAAAGCCCGGAGCGCCGGTTCCAGCAAGTCGTGTACTCTCTGATCAGCTCTCCATCTCCCGTAATACCGTACTGCTTGTTTATGATCGGCTGATTGCTGAGGGTTATCTTCAATCACGCCGAGCAATTGGCACTTATGTAAACATTGAATTACCTGAAACCAGTCTCGCTGCAGCGAGACGAGTTGCTACTTCATCGCTAACTCCTACCGAGACAGTCAATCGTCCACTCATCCCCTTTATCGGACAAACACCGTCAGAGAGAAAGACTAGGCATCTGGACTTTGATTTCTTTCCTGATCGGCTAGACCCTGATTTATTTCCTCATAAAATTTGGTTACGCTATATTAATAAGGTATCCACCGCCACCAACACACACTTCAGTGAGTACAGTGATCCGGGTGGTTTACTCAACCTCCGGGAAATGATTGCAGATCATCTCGGTATGGCCCGAGGAATCAGCGTCTCATCGGATCAAGTTATCATCACGGCAGGCTCCCAAGAAGGGTTGAACATAGCAGCGCGGCTTCTAGTTAAAGATGCCACTCTAGTCGCTACTGAGAATCCATGCTACCAGGGGGCGGCTCTTGTTTTTGAAAGCTATTATGCAAAATTACTGCCTGTGCCTGTGGATGAGGCCGGATTGGATGTCGACAAGCTCCCTGAAAATGGAGTAACACTACTTTATGTAACACCCTCACATCAGTACCCTCTCGGCTTCACACTCTCAATTGAGCGGCGTATGAAGCTCCTCGAATGGGCCAGATGCTGTGGTGCATATATTATTGAAGATGACTATGACTCAGACTTTCAGTATCGCGGCTCGCCATTAACAGCACTCATGGGGCTCGATGATTATGGCTCCGTCATGTACTTAGGAACCTTCTCAAAGTCTATGGGCGCCGGATTGCGGATTGGTTACCTTGTTGTTCCCCGAGTTCTAATACAAGCAGCCCGCTCCGCTAAGGCGCTGCTAAATAATGGGCATGCCTGGTTAGATCAAGCCACAATGGCGGAATTTATTCGCAGCAGTGCTTACGGTAATCACCTGAGGCGTATGCGCCATCTCTATTCTAAGCGCCGTGATTGTCTCATCGAGGCCCTACATCACCATTTCGGTTCAGTGCGACTCTCTGGATTGGAAAGCGGACTCCATCTGGCCTGGCACCTACCAGACGATTTTCCAGATGCGCACAGGCTTCAGGCACTTGCACTCCAACATGGCGTAGGAATCTACTCTGTAAGCTCCAGTACCGCATATGATTATGGAGGATGTAACTATAGCGAACGCACCCTAATACTCGGCTTCTCCTCGGTTAATGAGTATCAGATACGTGCTGGTATCCAACGCATTGCAGATGCACTTATGGACCAACCAGTCAGCCCCTCCCCTTCATCAGAAAATTAGGGGTTTGCGATGCTTTTCCTATCATCAACATGACTCAGGGAGTCGCTTTTATAAATATCGTTGAACTCATAGATCATCCCATTTATATATATATTTCCAGAGATTCTATGTTTTAATAGTGCCATATATGAGGTAGAGTTTTGTCTACATTAGGAGGAAGAGTGCTGAAATATCATTTTTCGATAAGGACACGGAGCGGGCAGAGCGTCGACAATATTCGTATCGGGGGAGTAGACCAGGCAGATGCAGAACATCGACTACGTCAGATGTACAGCAACTGCGAAGTCACCCGCTGCGAGGTAAAAAGAAATGAAGTAAAGCTTGATCAGGCCTCCTCGATAGAGGACATCCTATCTTTGATCGCCCAGTAACCAAACCTAGTTATCGACAAGCCCTTCGGACATCAACTCTTCCAGCAGCTCTTCATAGTCTCTTGCTCCACGACTACTGGGCGAATACTCAAAAATAGTCTTATTAGCACTTGGACTCTCTGCAAGGCTGACATTTTCAGAGATTCTCGTACGGCAAACCTCCCCCCCAAACCTCTCTTCAGCCAGCTGTAACACATCCCGCGCCATACGTCGTCTTGCATCAAAACGAGTCAGTAAGTATCGTCGTTGCACCCGGCGCTTGAGTACCTGCTCCAACGCCTTGAGCGTTTTTTCAATCTGGATTGCTCCTTTGATGGAAAGATGATCGGCGGACATCGGAACGATCAGGCAGGTACACGCAAATAAAGCATTTAAGGAGAGCACACCCAGTAACGGGCTACAGTCCATTATCAGGGGGGCCTCCTTACCTCCAAATTTTTCTTCTCGGAGTGCAATATTAAGCCGGTTAACAATATTGTAACCCTTGCCGTATAGAGCATCTACCTTGGATAGCTCGATATGCGATGGAATGACTTTGATGCCGCTGGGGGACTCACGAACCAACTCATTCAGCCGGCGGTTATTCTGAAATAGACTTAGTACAGTTTCATCTCCCTTTTTAGCAGTGACGCCGATAGTAGTCCCAAGCTGAGCCTGGGGATCAAGATCTATGGCATAAGGGTTAATTCCACGGCGCACGAGAGCGGCGGCTAAGTTGAGTGTAGTTGTAGTTTTTCCTACGCCACCCTTCTGATTGAATACGGCAATTATCGTCATGATTGGTCGCTATTCTAACTCAAATTGATGCATCATCTTTTACTAGTCTAAGAACCAGAAAAGGTGCAACACATCTGACTAAGTATGCGACTAATGAACCACAAAGACATACAAATGAGGCTCGATGTGAATACCAGACAGCCTTATGACTGATCCTCTCTTGCCGTAAGTGTCCCATCTGAGATTAGCCGTTTTGGCGCTATTTCACCCTCTGCTGTAACTTCTCCCAATCCCAGAAAGTTTTCTTCCGTGTCATACATCCGAACCTTTTCACCCACTATCAGACCATTTGCTGAAACAGGTGAAGTCACTATCTGTCCCTGCAGAAGTATCTTCACCTGCACACTTTCCAGCGTCACGGCAGAAAAGTTATGTAAGAGACTGTCGGTTGAGTATAGGCAGATATCTCGCTGCGGTAGGGACATTCCCTCAATCTGATCAAGTGTGTAAGATTGAGACAAGCCAAAATCATGTACAGCGCTCCGGCGTAAGGCGGTGAGATAGGCCCCGCCGCATCCTAAGGCCCGACCGATATCTTCTGCCAAGGTACGGATATAGGTACCCGTACTGCACCTGATCTTGATGAACATCTCCTCACCCACGAGAGCATCAATTTTCAAGTCATAGATTGTTACTTGGCGTGATTTCCGTTCAATTTCTACTCCTTCTCTGGCATAGGTATACAGGGACTTTCCCTGATGCTTTAACGCACTGTACATCGGTGGGATCTGTGTAATATTCCCGGTAAAATCTTGCAATACTTGTCCAATATTTTGAGACATTAGCTTCATATCACCTACCACCGAAATCTCTCCTTCGGCATCTCCAGTAGTGCTGATATAACCCAGTCTCATCACTGCTTCATAGGTCTTGTCAGCACCCAGCAATGCTGAAGAGAATTTAGTTGCCTCGCCGAGACAGATTGGCAGTAGACCTGTTGCCAGTGGATCAAGCGTCCCCGTATGCCCAGCTTTACTTGCAGCATAACTGCGTTTGATAATTTGCAATGCCCGGTTTGATGAGATCCCGTGGGGCTTATCAAGTAGCAGGACGCCACTGATATTACGTTTGATGTATTTGGAGTGTAAAGGCTTAGAATTCACAACGTACAGGGTATTGCGCCTATTCTGCCGGGCCTTCTAAGGCGACCGCTTGATCTATCAGTTGTGAAAGACGCATCCCACGTTCAACTGATTCATCGTAGATAAAATGTAACTGTGGAACCACACGTAACTTTAATCGACCTGACAACCGACTACGCAAAAAACCAGCAGAGTGTTCAAGACCCTTATCTGTTAGAAAGTTATCACCGGCGCTGCCGAGTGAAGTGTAGAAGACCTTCGCATGGGAATAGTCATGACTTACCTCAACGCCAGTCAGAGTAATCGATTGAATGCGGGGGTCTTTTAACTCGTTATAGATTATATCAGCCAGCTCACGTTGGATCTGGTCAGCAATACGAAGAGTACGGGAATAGTCTTTAGGCATTATATTCTACGATCAAGAGGTGCCATCAAGATACTTCACGATACTATTGATCAGTCTTTACAGGATTAGATGATATCAAAGATGACCTTGCCTTGATTTATAAGCTACGGGCGACCTCTATAATCTCATAGACCTCTAACTGGTCACTCACCTCAATATCATTGAAATTTTTCAATGATAGCCCGCATTCAAAATTACCTTTGACCTCTTTTACATCGTCTTTAAAACGTTTTAGTGAATCCAGTTCACCGGTATGAATGAGCTCCCCATTACGGATCAAACGCACTGATGAACCACGTCTAATGACACCCTCAAGTACATAGCAACCGGCCACAGCACCCACTTTAGAAATACGGAATACTTGACGGATTTCGACGAGCCCGATAATACTTTCCTTGCGTTCCGGTGCCATCATTCCGGACAAGGCCGCTTTTATTTCATCAACCGCCTCATAAATAATACTGTAGTAGCGCACATCTACACCGGTCGAACTGATCAGTTTTCGCGCAACTGTATCAGCACGGCTATTGAAGCCAATCACTACGGCCTTGGAAGCGAGCGCCAAATTGATGTCGGACTCGGTAATCGCGCCCACTCCGCTATGGATGATATTTACTTTAACTTCATCTGTAGACAGCTTATCCAATGCATGGGTGAGCGCCTCGTAGGAGCCCTGCACATCGGCCTTGATGATCAAAGCGAGTATCTTGACCTCTCCCTTCTGCTCGAATAGGTTCTCCAACTTGGTTGCCTGCTGTCTGGCGAGTTTCACGTCACGGAACTTACCCTGACGGAAAAGAGCAATTTCTCGTGCTTTACGCTCGTCAATCATGACGACTACTGACTCCCCTGCCACTGGAACTTCTGACAAACCCTGAATCTCTACGGGGATAGAAGGACCTGCCTTCTCAACTGACTTACCATTCTCGTCTAACATTGCCCGTACCCGACCAAATACGGCTCCTGCCAGCAGGATATCCCCTCGTTTCAAGGTCCCGGACTGCACCAAGATCGTTGCCACCGGGCCTCGTCCTCGGTCCAAACGTGATTCGATTACAATACCCCTGGCTGGCGCCTCCTTTGCTGCCTTAAGTTCCAGCACTTCAGCCTGGAGAAGAACGCTCTCCAATAGGGCATCGATCCCTTGACCCGTCTTGGCTGAAACTTCGATAAACATGGTGTCGCCACCCCAATCTTCTGGCACTACGCCTTGCGTTACTAGTTCCTGCCTGATGCGCTCTGAATTAGCCTCTGGTTTATCTATTTTATTGACCGCGACTACTATCGGTACCTTGGCAGCTTTAGCGTGATGGACCGCTTCTATAGTCTGTGGCATTACGCCGTCATCTGCTGCTACCACCAGCACGACCAGATCGGTGACCTTAGCACCCCGTGCGCGCATTGCCGTAAATGCTTCATGACCAGGCGTGTCAAGGAAAGTGATCATGCCTCGTTCGGTCTCAACGTGATAGGCGCCAATATGCTGAGTGATACCCCCTGCTTCACCGCTCGCTACGCGTGTGCGACGGATATAATCCAGCAATGAGGTCTTACCATGATCAACGTGACCCATTACAGTGACTACTGGAGCACGTGGTTCTGTTTGATACTCCGTTGTGGGGAGCTCGGTATCCACCAAGAAAGCCTCGGGGCTATCCAGAGCCGCGTACTTAGCCACATGGCCCATCTCCTCCACCACGATCATGGCAGTTTCCTGATCCAACATCTGATTGATGGTAACCATATTACCCATCTTCATCAGACACTTAATGACTTCGGCAGCCTTGACTGTCATTTTTTGCGCCAACGCTCCAACAGAGATTGTTTCAGGCACCATCACCTCATGCACCACCGTCTCGGTTGGCGCTGAGAAGGCATGACTTCCCTGATCCTCACTCGAGCCCTTGCTATGCTTATCTCTGCGTGTACGCCACCCTTTGCCTCCAGATAGATCGCCGCGTGTTTTAAGTCCTCGTTTTTCTGAACTCTCATCCTTCCAGATAACCTGCTTAGTCTGTTTCTTTTTCTTCTCAGCCTTAGCAGCTTTATCTTCCGGCTTAACGACAGGTTTATGCAGAGTCCCTTCTGTTGCAACTACGGCTGGAGTTGGAGCGGGTGTTGCCGTCTCAGTTGGAACCGAAACCGCAACAGCTTCTGTAACTAGTTCAGTTCCTTTAGCTTCAGCTAAGATAGGCTTATTGCGTTCTTTCTTTTCCTTTATTTCCGCAACCTGCCGCGCAATTAACTCAGCTTGTTTTCTTGATTCTTCCGCACGCAATTCTTTTTGTGCGGCATCCACTACCGACACTGGGGCTAATGGAATTGGCGACGCAGCCGCTACTGGCACTGCCGGCTCAATAGCCTCATCGTTATCTGCTTCTACACCGTCCACCAAATCGCGCTTTACAAAAACACGCTTCTTGCGAACCTCTACCTGGATAGTTCGAGCCTTTCCAGTGCTATCTGATTTTTTAATCTCTGTTGTCTGCCGACGGATTAGAGTAATCTTTCCTTTATCCGCTGTTGCACCGTGGACCTTACGCAGGTAATCCAGAAGCTGGTTTTTATCCTTCTCGGTCAGGCCATCCTTGGCAATTTCTTTGCTGATACCAGCCGCCTGGAGTTGCTCCAGCAATACTGCTGGCAACAGTCCCAGTTCACTAGCAAATTGTTCCACACTCATTTGCGCCATTAATTAGTAGCCCTTAATATCCTATTGCTCGATCTGCCAAGATTAGGCAAACCACGGTGCACGAGCTGCCATAATCAACGTCTTGGCGCGTTCGGCATCTATGTCAATCATTTCCAACAGGTCATCCACTGCCAAGTCGGCCAGATCTTCTTGAGTTTTTATACCCTTAGCCGCCAAATCGCGCGCAGTCTGACTGTCCATCCCTTCCATTGACAGCAGGTCTTCTGCCATATGCCCTACTTTTTCCTCACTGACAATGGCCTCGGTCAGAAGTACATTCCGCGCCCGATTACGAAGCTCAGTTACAGTCTGCTCATCAAATGATTCAATCTCCAACATTTCATCAATTGGTACGTAGGCCACTTCTTCCAAACTGGTAAAGCCTTCCTGTGTCAGGATTTCCGCAACTTCCTCATCCACATCAAGCTTATCCATAAAGAGCTGACGAGTGACCGAGGACTCTTCATCATTTTTCGTCTGCGACTCATCCACGCTCATAATATTGAGCTCCCATCCGGTCAGTTCAGATGCAAGACGAACATTCTGACCACCTCTGCCAATGGCTTGAGCAAGATTATCCTCATCCACTACGATGTCCATGCTATGTTTTTCCTCATCCACCATGATGCTGCTGATCTCGGCAGGAGCCAGCGCATTAATGACGAAGGTAGCCGGATCGTCCGACCAGAGAATGATATCCACCCGTTCTCCGGCCAATTCGCCGGTCACTGCCTGAACCCTAGACCCACGCATACCGACGCAAGTACCAATCGGATCGACACGTTGATCATTAGACTTTACTGCAATCTTCGCTCGAGAACCCGGATCTCTCGCTGCAGCCTTAATTTCTAGCAATCCCTCCTCGATCTCTGGCACCTCTAACTCAAACAGCTTCATCAAAAATTCCGGTGCAATCCGTGATAGCACCAACTGTGGGCCCCGAGCCGTACGGTCAACTTTAGACAAGTAAGCACGAACACGGTCACCGACTCGCAGGTTCTCCTTAGGGATCGTCTGGTCTCGAGGCAAAACAGCCTCTACCCTGCCAGACTCGATGATGGCATTACCCCGTTCCATGCGTTTAATGGTACCGCTAACCATGTACTCCTTCCGCTCGAGGAAGTCATTCAGAATTTGCTCGCGTTCGGCATCCCGGATTTTTTGGTATATAACCTGTTTGGCTGCTTGAGCACCAATACGTCCAACCTCTACAGGCTCAAGGGGTTCCTCGACGAACTCACCTAACTGGAGCCCAGCATCAAGCTGCGATGCCGCTGTCATAGAGATCTGACGTGCAGGATCTTCAACAGTATCATCAGTCATGATCTGCCAACGACGGAAAGACTGGTAATCACCCGTCTCACGGTCAATCGACACACGCACCTCGGCGTCATCATGAAAACGCTTTTTAGTAGCAGATGCTAACGCTAATTCGAGTGCTGCAAAAACAATGTCTTTTTCAACATTCTTCTCACGCGCCAACGCGTCCACCAACAATAAAACTTCGCGACTCATACTACCTCCGACCGAATTCTTAGATAGCTACAATTTTGGAACTAAACGGGCTTTTTCAAGATTACTCAATTCAATATTAAGCATCGCTCCATCCACTTCCAGCTTCAATACCTCATCACTTACACCACGCAAGATTCCGACGAAGTTCCGCTGGCCCTGCAATGCTACACGTAACTTCAATTTGGCCAATTCTCCTGTAAAACGAACAAAATCAGATGTCCTCTTCAATGGCCGATCCATCCCCGGAGAGGAAATCTCCAGTCGATCATAATCAATATTTTCAACCGCAAACAATCGGCCCAGGTGGTCACTGATGATCGAACAGTCCTCCACAGTAATACCATTGGGCTTATCAATAAATACCCGTAATAGCTTACCGCGTGGCGACCGCTCCACGTCAACCAGCTCATAACCCATCCCAGACAGGGTCAATTCCAACAATTCATGTAGCTCCATAGCCTCGCTACAAACAAAAAATGGGCCAAACAAGCCCATAAAAATTAAGTGGCCATTCTAGCAAATTTTTATACTTAATGAAATAGATACTTCATAAGAACGTCTTGTCTGATAACGTTATCTCCCCCATAAGCGGCTCTTTTTGTACCAATCAAGTTACAAATGTAGCCCGAAATAATTGCCCCTTGAATCCATTCGAAAGCGCAGAGGGATGGATCTGATTCAGTTGCCACGAGTGATACAATTCCAGCAGTCCAAAACCTCAATACTGGAGAATGAACATGCCAGAAATCAAATCTATTCTGCATGGAAAAGAGACCTTCCCCCCAGGTGCAGTATTTGTTGAACAATCCAATCTGGCCGGCTTGGCTTCTTATCATGCATTATGCGCTGAGGCCAAAAGAGATTATGAGGGTTTCTGGGGGAAATTAGCAAAGGAACAGATCCTATGGCACAAGCCATTCACTCGTGTACTAGACGAGCGCAATCATCCATTCTTCAAGTGGTTCGACGATGGTGAACTGAATATTTCATACAACTGCCTTGATCGGCATCTCGTTACTCAGCCGGATAAGGTTGCCATCATTTTTGAAGCAGATGATGGCAAAGTCACTCGATCCACTTATAGAGATCTTCACCACCGAGTATGTCAGTTTGCCAATGGTCTTAAATCTCTAGAGATTGGCAAGGGTGATCGCGTCATCATCTATATGCCAATGAGCATTGAAGCGGTCGTAGCAATGCAGGCCTGCGCCCGGATCGGTGCAATTCATTCGGTGGTGTTTGGTGGCTTCTCCGCTAAAAGCTTGCATGAACGTATTATCGATACCGGTGCAGTCGCCGTGATTTCCGCCGATGAGCAAATCCGTGGTGGTAAGACTATCCCCCTGAAATCTGCCGTAGATGAGTCCCTCTCCATGGGAGGGACAGACTCTGTGAAATCCGTGGTGATCTATCAACGCTCTGGTATGGTTGCTCAGTGCCATACCACGCGTGACGTCTGGTGGCATGACCTCATCAAGGACAAGGATAGTAACTGTGAACCAGAATGGGTCAATGCAGAACATCCACTATTTACCCTCTACACATCCGGCTCAACCGGCAAACCTAAGGGGGTACAGCACTCTTCAGCGGGATACTTGCTTGGCACAATGCTCAGCATGAAATGGATTTTTGATTATAAACCCTCTGATATTTTCTGGTGTACGGCCGATGTAGGCTGGGTCACCGGTCACAGCTATGTGGCTTATGGCCCTCTGGCAATGGGGGCCACCCAGATTATATTCGAGGGAGTCCCAACTTATCCTGATGCAGGTCGTTTCTGGAAAATTATCCAAGACCACAGAGCAACTACTTTCTATACTGCCCCCACCGCAATCCGTTCACTAATCAAGTCAGGTCCAGATTTACCCCGACAATATGACCTATCGTCATTGCGATTACTAGGATCGGTCGGTGAACCCATTAATCCGGAAGCATGGATGTGGTATTACACTGTCGTAGGTCAGTCCCGCTGTCCCATCGTGGATACTTGGTGGCAAACAGAAACAGGCTCGCATATGCTCGCCCCAATGCCTGGCGCGGTTCCTCTAAAACCCGGTTCCTGCACCTTTCCATTACCCGGCATCATGGCGGCCATCGTGGATGAAACAGGCCATGAAGTGGAGAATGGAAAGGGTGGACTCCTTGTCATCAAGCGCCCATTTCCCTCACTGGCTCGCACCTTATGGGGCGATCCTGAGCGTTTTCGGAAAACTTATTTTCCACAAGACTTAGGCGGCGAGTATTATCTTGCGGGTGATTCCGCCAGCCGTGATCTGGATGGCTATTTCTGGATCATGGGCCGTATCGATGATGTACTCAATGTTTCCGGCCATCGCTTGGGAACCATGGAGATAGAATCGGCACTGGTGTCGAATTCTCTTGTGGCGGAGGCAGCAGTGGTCGGCAAGCCGCATGACATCAAGGGTGAGGCTATCATTGCATTCGTTGTTCTCAAAGGCATCCGCCCTCATGGGGAGGATGCACACAATATCTCCGTATCATTACGTGAATGGGTCGCTAAAGAAATTGGCCCGATTGCCAGGCCGGATGAGATTCGTTTCGGTGATAACTTGCCAAAAACTCGCTCCGGAAAAATTATGCGCCGGTTGCTGCGTGCCATTGCCAGAGGAGAAGAAATCACTCAGGATATTTCCACCCTAGAGAACCCGGCAATACTTGAGCAATTGCGGCAATCCATAAACTAGTTAGTCAAACAAAGAGCCATGGACCTACCGCGCATAATCGACCACGACCACGGCATTAGCACTATTGATGCTCAGTACCACCGCCAGGGATTGGTTGCGATTCATATGATTGTCGAAGGTAACAATGTAGCACTAGTAGACACAGGAACCGCGTTTTCTGTTCCCGGCGTAATTGAAACTTTGAAGCATAAGAATCTCGCACCCGAAAATGTAAGCTATGTCTTTCTTACCCACATCCATCTCGATCATGCCGGTGGTGCAAGTGAGTTCATGCAATGCCTACCCAATGCAAAGCTAGTCGTTCATCCACGCGGCGCTCGCCACATGGCTGACCCCTCCAAGCTCATTGAAGGCGCCAAAGCGGTATATGGTGCAATGGAATTTAGCCGCATGTATGGCGAGATTCATCCAATAGACGCAGGACGTATCATTGAAGCGCCAGATGAATTCCGCATCGGTCTTAATGGTAGGTCTCTTCTATTTCTCGATACCCCTGGCCATGCACGCCATCACTACTGTATCTTTGATGAGCAGAGTCACTCATTCTTTACCGGTGACACATTCGGCGTCTCCTACCGCGAGTTCGATGTGGATGGGATGGAATTTGTATTTCCAACCACTACACCTGTACAGTTTGACCCGACTGCGGCACACGCCTCTCTGGATCGACTGATTAGTTATAAACCTGAGCATGCCTTCCTCACTCACTATGGCCGCATCAGTCACTTACCGGCACATGCTGTCGAAATGCATGAGCTGATTGATGCCCATGTGTCGATCGCTAAAGAGGTATCCAACGATAGCCCTGACAGGCATGCAACGCTAGTTAAAGAACTCGGATTGTTATTGTTACGACGACTGACAGCACACGGCTGCAAACTGCCACAGGAAAAGATTCATGAATTGCTACGAATTGATATTGACCTCAATTCCCTAGGACTGGAAAATTGGCTAGACCATTCGGCAGCAAGTAGCTAACAGTTGATCAACTACTATCAAGGCAATCAAACACCAGCTCCAAGCATTAATAACATCCTGATAATTTGCCGGCGAGCCTATTCTGGTTTATCCTTTGCAGCCTTATCGGTTCCGGTCAGCCGGATTCCTTTGATCGGAGAGATGGCCGAGTGGTTTAAGGTACACGCCTGGAAAGCGTGCGTACGGCTTCAACCGTACCGAGGG
>CANIWY010000017.1 GCA_947471695.1 Nitrosomonadaceae bacterium | reverse complement strand
TTGCATCGTCTTGGAGAAATCGATATCACGAGCCTTGAAGTTTGGCGTATCTGCATTGGCGATATTGCTCGCCAGTAACTGCTGACGGTAACCCCTCACGGTCATCGCGGTCTGGTGAAACTGAAAAACCTCATCCAATTTGCTGCTCATGAAAAACTCCTCAATAAATCGCTACACTTGTCGTAAAGCATTTATCGTGCCAGCTAAGCTAAATATCACTCAAAATAAGTTGGTTGATGAACAAGACCCTAAATGCATGCCATCTCCTGACTTGAATCTGTACCCTAGTCAGCCTCTGCAAGGGGGTGCGGCAATTCTTGCCGTACACGGCAAGAGCTGGATTTAAGGGACGAAAAGGATTTCCGTCCGAGCATAATTAAGACCCCTCCCTCCCCCAGTCTCCTGCTAAAATGACTGCTCTAACCGGATAGGCCGATCACGTGACCTCCACCCTACGAAGACTGATCCTATCTTGCGGCGTATTGATCATTGCAGGTGTTGCTGGGCCAGCATACTCATTGGAGCGGCAGAAGATCCCTCCCATTCTGACGGTGGTGGAAAACTTCGTGAGGAGTGAAACTGCAAACCTTCCAGGACGGGTTAGCTTTCATCTCGGCGCTGTAGATCCTCATCTCAAACTCCCAGCCTGTCATGCAACGCTAGAACCATTTCTCCCGACAGGAGCGCGTCTTTGGGGTCAAGCCATGGTCGGGGTACGCTGTAATGAACAGAATGGCTGGTCTATGTATGTCCCTGCCACCATCAAGGTGGTTGCGAGTGTTGTATATGCCACAAGGCCACTTTCACATGGACAGCAGGTAGCAGTAACGGATATCGCTTTGCAAGAGGCTGATCTGACACAGTTATCAGGTGGGAGCCTGACGGCGATTGATCAGGCAGTGGGAAAGACCGTGGTCAGCAATATTGCTGCCGGTCAGCCATTGCGTCAGGATCAACTACGTTCACCGATCATTATTCAGCAAGGTCAAACCGTCATGCTACAGACTCAGGGACGTGGATTCAGTGCGACTGCTGAGGGTAAGGCCCTATCCGCGGCATCTGATGGTCAGATGGTCCAGGTACGGATTACATCCGGCAGAACCATCAGCGGCATTGCTCGTCCCGGGGGAGTGGTTGAGGTACGCCCCTAATGATAGCAATAGCACTGAAAATAGATTTGGTCTTAATAGACAGCTGATCTTGGATGTAAAAAAATATTTTTCAAAATTCCCTAAAGTTCTCATATCATCTGCCGTTATCAATACCGAGACATCCTAAATTTAAGGAATTTCTATGAAAATCAATAACGCTACCCCCAACGCTGCCATCCCTACCAGTGACAACACAAAACGCCCCGACAGGCCTGCCCCGTCCGGCTCAAATCCTGAAAAAACCTCTGAGAACGTTCACCTCAGCTCTCTATCCTCGCAACTCCAGGCCCTTGAGACCAAGTTTTCGAATAGTAGTGCGGTCGATTCTAGACGAGTAGCAGAGATTAAACAGGCCATCAGCAATGGAAGCTTCACCGTGAATGCTAGCGCTGTAGCAGATCAACTGATGGTCACGGTGAAAGACCTGATTCAGTCCAGCAAAGAGAAGAAACAGTGATTCGCCAGTTAGACAATAGTGGCCTCGATGAGGAGCTCCTGACCGAATTGGCTATCACTAAGGCCTTTATCGATATCTTGCATAAAGAGCAGAAGGCTCTGATCGGGGCTAACCTAGAGGTCTTAGAAACCCTTCCGCAGGACAAGGCGGAGTTGGTGATACAACTCACACAGATGTCCAAGAAACGAGACCAGAGGCTGCATTCACGGGGATTAAATTCTGATCGAAAGGGGATGGAGATCCTGCTTGCAAGTTGCCAGGATGTTAAGTCGACAACCGCGAAATGGAACGCGTTATTAAAGCTGGCAGAGTCTGCCCAACAACTCAACCAGACCAATGGCGATCTGATCAACACACGCCTTCGCTATAACCAACAAGCACTGAACGTATTACAGAATGCAACCGGCGAATCACCCCCTCTGTACGGCCCAACCGGCAGGACTTTTAACGTAAAAGGCGGCCGCCAGTTCGGTCAGGTCTAAATCTCCGACCCAGTATGACCGGTAATGACTCTATCGGCAGACAACGATCGAGACCCCTCCCTCAACTACCGGGTCGCGACCTTACTTCTTAGCCTTGCGATGGCTTGAGAATGAAGCTGACATACCCTAGACTCGCTCACCCCCAACACCTCACCGATCTCACGTAGGTTGAGATCCTGCTCATAGTGCATCCCCATCACAGCCTTCTCTCGTTCTGGTAGGCCTTCAATGGACTTGATGAGTGCTGTCCTAAAATTCTCATCCAGTAATAATTCAAGCGGGTTATTCGTATTATCTTGGCAGTGATAATCTAGAATACTATTGTCATCCTGACCTGCGAAATCCTCGTAATAGATTAACTGACACCCGCGCGAATCCTGCAGCATTTCCTGATAGTCTGGCAAGGACATATTCATCTCACTAGCCAATTCCTGCTCGTTCGGAGCACGACCAAATCTCTGCTCAAGGGTACTGACCGCTGATTCAATACTTCTCATATTCTTGCGTAGACTACGCGGCAGCCAATCAGCCTGGCGCAACTCATCCAGAATTGCGCCGCGGATGCGTTGTACCGCATAGGTCTCGAACTTGGCCCCGAGGGAACCCTGATAACGACCGATTGCATCCATCAGTCCAATCATCCCGGCCTGAATGAGATCATCAACCTGTACGCTCGCAGGCAGCTTCGCCATCATATGATGAGCAGTACGCTTCACCAGTGGCGCAAACTCGGTGAGGTACTCCTCACGGTTCATGATCCCCTCTGAGGTATACATGGCTCGTTAGAATGCGGTGCTAGGCACACCCAGATGACTACTTCGGATCAGTCTTTGCATGAAATTTTCTACACCGCCATCATAATTATCGATACGGGACCACTCCTGCAGACCCGCTGCCAACTTTCGATAACTGACCGCGGATGCTGAACTGGGGAAAGCCTCCACCACCGCCCGACTCAACTGAGCGGATCGCTGAAGCTTACTATCGAGCGGAATAAATCCCATGAAGTCAGGTGATAATGACAGATACCGTTGAGCCGCCTTGTGAACATTATCGAAGATCGACTTGGCCTCTTCCTCCGACTCCGCTTTATTGATCAGGATGCGGAAATTTCTTTTCGCATACTCCTGACTCATCAACTTAATCAATGAGTAGGCCCCGGTAATAGCGGACTTGGAGGGAGACAGAACCATTAAGACCTCCTGAGCGGCCAGGCTCATTGATAGTACATGACCGGTACTGCCAACCGCAGCATCCACCAGCACCACATCGACCGATCGCTGTAAATTATCAAAACTATCGATGAGTCTGGCCTGATCAGAAGGCTGCAATTTAGATAAGGAATTCACCCCCCTCAAAGCGGGTAAGATCGAAATTCCCTCCGGTCCTTTTAGAATGACCTGGTCGAGCGTTTTATCCTGGTTAATCACGTGCAATAGATCATACCTCGCCTTAATCCCAAGATTTGCACAAACATTATTGTGACAGGGGTTCTCATCCAGGATGAGTACATCCTTGCCATTCTTAGCCAATGCCACTGCCATATTGACCACTACACTTGTCTTGCCTACACCGCTGCCGCCACTAGCGACCGTAATGATGCGGACCTTCTCCTTGGACTGCATGCCCCTCAACCCTTCGGCCTGATCCCCCACGATCCTGATCATGATTGACCGCTGAGATGTGAGCCTACTTTCGTCGATGGGGTAGAAGATCCTATCTCTCCATTACCCGCCATCACCAGCGCGAACTCTGCATCCTGTAGTGCAAAGGGTGAATTCTCTTGTGTCTTTTTAAATGCACGTTGCAACAGATACTGAGAATTCGTCTGATGTAAATCCTCTGGTACCTTCTGACCATTCGTCACGAAATATAGCGCTAACCTACGACGAATAATCGTGTCCAGCACCATACCCAAGCTCGCAGCCTCATCCACCTTGGTAATGATACATCCACTCAGACCACTGCCCAGATAGGCCTTCACCACATCATCCAGCGTTCCCCCATTGCTGGTGGCATTCAATAACAATAACCGCTTCACATCGAAACCACACTCACACAGCATCGCCACCTGCTCGGCCACCATCTGATCTCTCTGACCCATCCCTACAGTATCAATCAGAACCAGATGCTTTTCACTGAGTTCTGACAGAGTCAATTGCAAGTCTTCGCTATCCTTGATGGTGCGAACCGGAACGCTCAACAGTTTTCCGTAAATACGTAACTGCTCATGACCTCCGATCCGGTAACTATCATTCGTCAGAAGGACAACCTTATCAGCCCCATGACGGACCACACAACGTGCTGCCAATTTAGCGGTGGTGGTCGTCTTCCCCACTCCAGTCGGACCAACCAGAGCATATATTCCGCCCTTATCGACGATGTCGTCCCCCGCGGCCATCCGTAGGTTATGCGTCAGAATATTTTTAGCCCAATCCAGACCTTGATTCTGGTCGTATCCAATGGGCATTTTTTCCAACATCTGTCTAGACAGTGCTGGGCTAAATCCCGCACCTAGCATGGAACGTAATACTTCCGCCTTGGCAGGCTCCCTCCGATGCAGATCACCCCAAGCAAGGGATGATAACTGACCCTCCAGCATCCCCCTCATATTCTGAATTTCACTAATAATGCTCTGAGCCATTGGCTCCGTCACGGAAGCCTGGGAAACCTGCCCTGCTCCATCTACTCGAGATACAGAGTCAGATAACTCAGAATTACTTGGCTCTGATTCCTGACCTGGTGTGGACATCAGGCACGATATATCTGCACTGGCCAAGGCCATGATCTCAACACCCCCGGCCACCTGCCTATTTGATAAAATAACTGCCTCGGGGCCGAGTGACTCTCTCACTTGGCGCATTGCCTCGCGTGCGGTGTCAGCGGAAAACTTTTTCACTTTCATTTATTACTCCCGAGAATGGATGTGACTTTTATATTTCTAGTATCTGGTACCTCGGCATGCGAGATCACCTTCAGTTGCGGAACAGCACGCCTCAAGAATCGAGATAATAGCAATCTAATCTGAGCCGGCACCAACAGTACTGCCGGCAGTCCGAGCTGCTCCTGATATTGTGCCGACGCGTTCGCCTCTTTGAGTAATGTATCTGCCAATCCCGGTTCGAAACCTGCACTGCTACCAGTACCCGTCTGAACTGCCTGCATTAATATTCTCTCTAGCTCATGATTTAGTGAAATGACTTGAAGGTCTGCGCCGACCGGATAATGTTGCTGAACGATTGCACGTCCTAGTGCCACACGGACAGCGGCAGTCAGTTCGTCAGGATCTTGTGTACGTGAACCATGTTCTGAGAGCACCTCTATGATGGTCCTCATATCGCGGATATGGACCTCCTCCTCCAACAGATTGTGCAACACCTTCTGCAACGTGGATAGCGGTAGTAATTTTGGTATTAAGTCTTCAACCAGTTTCGGCGAATCACGGCCCAGACGGTCCAGCAGCTCTTGCAACTCCTTTCTTCCCAATAGCTCGGAAGAATGGCCATGTATCAATTGATTGATATGCGTGGTGACCACGGTGCTGGCATCCACTACCGTGTAACCGAGCGTCTGCGCTTGCTCATACAAAGCCGCCTCTACCCACACCGCTGGCAGACCGAAGGTGGGATCCTGAGTTGTAATGCCAGAGAGTGGCGCGCTGACTCGTCCTGGATTAATGGCTAAGAACATTCCATTGTAAGCCTCTCCATTTCCAACCTCTGCACCCTTTAATGTGATGCGATAAGCATTGGGCTTAAGTTCAAGATTGTCACGAATATGTACAGACGGCGGTAGAAATCCGACCTCCTGCGCAAACTTCTTACGGATCCCCTTGATACGCTTTAATAAGTCTCCATCCTGCGCCTTATCCACCAGCGGGATCAAACGATATCCTACCTCTAGGCCCAATGTATCGACTGGCACCACATCCTCCCAACTGGCATCCTGAGACGCCGGAGCCGCGACCTCCTCGCTAGTGGGTGCTTTTACTTCTGCCGAGGAAGACTGCCGTGTCACGTAATACGCCAGTGCACCCAATAATCCAGCCAGCAATAAAAATGCAATGTGTGGCATACCCGGTATCAGGCCCATCACACCGAGAATAGTGGCTGTCAGTATCAGTGCCTGTGGCCGATTAAATAACTGCCCTATCATCTGCTGACCCATATCTTCATCGGTCGTAACACGGCTGACCAGCATACCGGCTGCGGTCGAGATCACTAGGGCTGGTATCTGTGCAACCAGTCCATCACCAATAGCAAGCATGGTGTAATTCTTAGCAGCATCTCCCAAATCCATATTATGTTGCATCACCCCAATGATTAGCCCACCGATCACGTTGATCAGCAAGATAATAATTCCAGCGACTGCATCACCCCTCACAAACTTACTCGCACCATCCATTGAACCGTAAAAATCAGCTTCTTGAGAGATGGTCAGTCTGCGAGTACGTGCCTCGTCCTCACCGATTAGGCCGGCATTAAGATCGGCATCAATTGCCATCTGCTTACCCGGCATTGCATCCAGCGCAAAACGAGCACTCACCTCAGCGATACGACCAGCGCCCTTGGTGATGACCATGAAATTTATGATCACCAGAATCACGAATACCACCAGCCCAACGGTGTAATTACCTCCCACCAGGAAATGACCGAACGCCTCAATCACCTTACCGGCTGCATCGGGTCCGGTATGACCTTCCAAAAGAACCACCCGAGTGGAGGCCACATTCAGAGAGAGTCGTAATAATGTAGTCACCAGAAGTACTGTCGGAAATACCGAGAAATCGAGAGGCTTCGTTGTCCGTAAACTCACCAATAACACGATAATCGCCAACGCGATATTGAAAGTAAACAAAATATCCAGCATGAACGGAGGCAATGGCAGAATCATCATCGCCAGGATCATGATGATCAGCAAAGGCCCGGCAAAGTTGCGTACGCTACCGCCGCTTAGCATTGCTGATGCAGTGAGTGTGTTATTTATTGGGTTCGCCATTCATGTCTCAACTTGAGATTTGGTCTAAATTCATTATTATTCTTGCTCGTTATTGCCTGACTGCTTCTGACCGAGGGGATCCATCTCCTCCGGAACTAGAACTTGTTGCGATAGCTGAGGTACAGCGCCGCCGTATTCACGGTAACGTCGTAGCTGGAATACATAGGCTAGAACTTCTGCCACTGCGGTATAAAGGGTCTCCGGTATCTCATCTCCGATCTCAGTGTGGTGGTATAGCGCACGTGCCAGACGTGGCGATTCAAGGATAGGGACCCGGTGTTCCTGACCTAACTCACGAATACGTGCCGCTAGCAGTTGACTCCCCTTCGCCACAACCTTCGGTGCACTCATACCAGAGTCTTGATAACGCAATGCCACAGCATAATGGGTCGGGTTGGTGATGATTACGTCGGCCTTTGGAATCTCTTCCATCATGCGTTTGCGTGACGCATCTCGTTGTAGACTCCGGATCCGTGCTTTGACATGTGGGTCACCCTCGGACTCCTTCATCTCCTTTCGTACTTCTTCCTTAGTCATCTTAAGCTTTTCAGCATGATCCCAAATCTGAAAGGGAACATCGATCAGCACTATTAGTAGCATCGACCCGACGATGATGAAGAAACTCAGTCCAAGCAAGTTACCCATATGAATAACCCCGAGATCGACCGACTGACTGGCTAGGGAGAGAACTGCATCCCTGAAGTTCCATATCACCAGAGCGCCCACTCCCCCAATCACCAAGGTCTTCGCAACTGCCTTGATCAACTCGACCACACTCTTCTTAGAGAACATCCTTCCCAGGCCGCTCATCGGGCTAATGCGCTTTAAGTCTGGCTGAATGGCCTTGGCACTGAACAGCCAACCACTCAGCACCATCGGTGCAAATAGCGCAGCAATGACCAATATGCCAAATAATGGAAGTAGTGCCAGCAAAGCATCCGAACCTAACTGACCCAATCTGGGTATCATGAGCTGAGAATCAAAGGCAAGCTCTCGTTCCATCTGAAGGCCTTTTTTCATGATTGCTGACATCTGGCCCATCAATCCAGAACCCATGAACCATACCCCACTCGCTGAGATGAAAAGCACGATAAAGGTCGTCAGCTCTGGTGAGCGCGCAACCTGGCCCTCCTCCCTCGCCTTTTCTAACTTCTTGGGCGTTGCGGGTTCTGTTTTTTCAAGATCGCTCTCTTGACCACCACCAGCCATGCGGACTCCTCGTATCTATCCCTAATTATTGACTGGCGGCCATGAATTCAATCTCTCAAATAGATAGGCATTTATGCCGTTATTTAGGATTGATAATGATTTGATGATGAGGCTGGATAGGGCGGGATTGAATAACCCTCGCCAAATCAGATTATTAAAAAACTTGCACAGGCATTATTTGTTGCAGATCAAGATCACAATTCTCAGAACGTTCCACTGGTTTATTACCGACTGTGCTACCCATCACAATGCCATTACACCTGAAGATGAACCTGTCGATAGTCAGCTTTCTTTCAATGTCACAGGCTGCAGAAAATTAGAAGAATTATTCCTGCTCTAATGAGCTTGCCATCACCAAACAGAGTCTCTGGAAATCGTTATACTCATTCAGATTCAAGACTGGGTGATTTAAACCGCCATCCGCATAGACCAGTCCAATGGGCACCCCATTCACCAGTATCGGCATAGCGAAAAATTCGCAATTTCCCACACCCTTCCAGATGGTCTTGATCATCTCCTCTAACAGGAGTGACTGAAGCTCATTCTTGGTCTCTGCGCTATACCAGACCGACTCCATCTTACCCATCAATCTTGAAAAAACATGTTGATGAACCAGGTCAATCTGAATCCTTCTGAGTAAAGAGGCCTCCTTTGTACCCATCACGAATTTTGCCGTGGCCTGACTACGCTCATCATCGATCTCCATAAAGAGAACTCGATTCAGTCCGATCCCGGCATGGATACCATGGAAAATGATAGACAGAACTTCAACAAAATCCATATCCTTAGATGCAGATGGACTCAGAAGTCCCGTCACCCTCGCGATAATTGCACTCGGATCGTTCCCAGCATCCTCATCCTCAGGAAGGGGTGGCAGCCAGGATGCGGGTCGTGTCATGCCGTCATTAATCAGCCCACGGATCGCCTTCAAAGATGCTCTTCGAGCCCTCATCATGACTTCATGACGGGTGACGCCAACAAGCTTCCCAATCGCGACGTAATCACCTTTCAGCGAGGGGTGACCCCATCCATCAGATGAATGCATGGTCAGTTTAACCGCCAATGTGACATTCTGAACTCGAGGTGAATCATTACGAATATCATCCATCAGAGTCTGTAGGAGAGTCGGTAGATGCCACTTTTCTCTCAGGTGTAACTGCAACTCCACCAGGCTAACACCCAAGATACTTTTCTGAATAGCCACTCTATCTAATGAATGATCCTGACGCATCTTTCGCGCTATTCGTATTGCATACTCTGGTGCTAAGCACCATAACAGTATCTCAACAATGTCATACAGAAGGGTCGCGATAATGACCTCATCGGACTCCATGTCATGCCGTAAAGTGACCCAATCAGAGGCATACAAGGCCGCTCGTTGAGATTGATCAATGGTAGCCATAAAGCCGTCCATCGCCTCTGGATTTTTTTCAAGGATTTCTTCGGTCACTTGCATCTTCTGAAATTGCTGAAAGAAAGATGTAACGCCGATCATCATGATGACATGCTCGACCGTGGTGATCTCTTCAGAATGACTGTGAACGCGACGCTCCTGCATATAAATCAATACTTTCAAAGTCATCATTGGGTCGCGCAAAACGACCGCTGAAATCTCACGTGCCGTGATCTTGTCTTCTCTCTCTCTGAGTTGGCTGAGAGAATCAATCGTACTGCGTAATACCGGAATATCTACATAACTAAAGAAATCTAACCACTTCTCAAGACTCGTTATGTTCTTACTGCTAAGAACCCCCTTCGCCTTTAGATGATGGAGATCTCTGCCTAGAAATGACGACCCCACCTGTTTACTTTCAGTTGGCACCAATGTCATGGCATCCTCCTAAAGGCGCCATAAATACAGCGTCGAACCAGAAAAATCACCCAGCTTAAGTGTCACCTCCGGCTCAATTCCAGGAACCACGAAGCTGTTACTGATCAGAATACTGCCAGGTCGCATCTCTTCCCGTACCTTGCGCCATAGCAATGCCATCGGTACCGGTGAGAGGTATGCGTAGACCACATCATGCTGTGAAAGATCCATCTGCCAGAAATCACCCCAACTAACACGCCAGTCAGATACTCCAATAAGACTACGGAATTTGCTCAGTATGAATGGCAATGGAGCCGCCTCAATCCCATGATAAATACCGTCTGGTCGAGCCTTATTAAGTTGCTGAAGGAGGCCACCGCATCCAGACCCAAGGTCGACAAATGAAAATCCAGGATCCTTAGGTAGTAGTGACGCGACCGCCTCGATCGCTTCTCCACTGGAGAGGTAAAGAGGTACTTGAGTCTGGTATACCTTCCCATAGATCAGGAGGAGCAGGAGGAATGCCCCCAAGAACCAAAGCGGTGACAAGTCCAGCGCTAACACCAATAAAATAGCAGGCACAAACATCAGATTGATTGGTAACCACCACCTGGCCATACCCAAGTAATGACCAACCGCTGCTGAAAAAATTCCCTGCATCAATCCCCACCACAACGGATCTAGTGATGACTCCATCGCAAACTGTGAGATCAAGACAGTGACTATGCTCGACCCCATTAAAGCGACAATCTGAGAGATCAGCGCCGTTAATACCGGCGGCATCATCGATATTGAGACAGATGGAAATACTCGGGGTATGACTAGCTTATTGTGATTTTGGAGTTGCATTTATCATCTTCTCCTTATTCGTTCCTTCCTTAATACCAATCTCCACAATCCGTTCATTCTCTTTGGTGACATTCTCTTCCGACTCTTTATTCATGACGATGACGCTGATGCGTCGATTAATTGGATTTAACGGGTTCTCAGTATCTAGCATCACCGCTGAGGACAATCCAACCACTCGCAGAATCTTGCTCTCATCCATTCCACCTGCAATCAATTCCCGACGAGAGGCATTGGCACGGTCTGCTGAGAGCTCCCAATTGCTATACCCCTTATCACCAGTTGGATAGAGCCTAGCATCGGTGTGACCAGATAGGCTGACCCTGTTTGGTACTCCATTCAGGGTCTTGCCAATCTCTCGAAGTATGGTCCGGGTATAGGACTGCAGCTCCGCACGACCGATGGCAAACATCGGCCTATTCTGTTCGTCCACAATCTGAATCCGTAGGCCCTCTGTCGTGATATCCACCATCAACTGCTCTTTATACTGCTTCAGAGATGGATTGGTCTTGATCGCCTCTTCAATCTTTTCTTTTAAATTCTTGAGCTGAACGGCCTCTGCACGCTTGAGCTCGTCCTTCTGAGCTTCGAGCTTCTTAGCTTCTTTCTGTTTCTTAGAGTCCCCACCCTTCACCTGACCATCACGTTCCACTACATCCTTACCGCCACCCTTAATTGGATTGACGCTATCACCACTCCTGTCACCCCCCGAGAGTGCTACCTTTAGCGGAGTCTTGAAGTAGGAAGAGATTCCGTCTAAGGTCCCTACATCGGTACTACTTAATAACCACATCAGTAGGAAGAAGGCCATCATCGCGGTTACGAAGTCGGCATATGCAATCTTCCACACTCCACTCGGGTGTCCACCACCATGACGCTTCTTAACGCGTTTAATGACAAATGGTTTTTGTGTGGGTCCCCCAGATTTCTGTTCGGCTCCCTCAGCCATGAATGCCCCTGCTTCGATCAGTGCGGAACATTATTTAGTCTTGGTCGACTTAACAAACTCTTCCAACTCCAGGAAGGATGGACGCTCAGTGCTGAACAATACCTTTCTACCAAACTCCACTGCCAGTGCGGGCGAGTAGCCATTAAGATTCGCCAATAACGTGACCTTGATGCACTCGAGTATCTTGCTAGACTCCTCTAACCGTTGCTCCAGCTTCGAAGATAATGGGGTTACAAATCCATACGAGAGCAAAATTCCGAGGAAGGTTCCAACCAATGCAGCTGCGATCAGCATCCCCAATTCTTGGGGTGGGAGACCCACCGACTCCATGGTATGAACCACCCCCATCACTGCAGCGACAATACCAAATGCGGGCAGACCATCTCCTACCTTCTGGATACAGCTTGCGGGTATTGCACCCTCTTGATGATGGGTATCCATCTCGCAATCCATCAGGTTCTCAATCTCCATCGCATCAAGATTCCCACCCACCATGAGTCGCAAATAATCAGTGATGAATTCAATGGCATGGTGCTCGGCTAGAATTGCCGGATACTTAGAAAATATCGGGCTCTGCTCAGGCTCTTCCACATCATTTTCAATAGCCATCAATCCTTCCTTACGGACCTTCGCAAGAATCTCAAAGAGAAGACCCATCAATTGCATATAAAGGGCCTTGTCATACTTCGACCCCTTAAAGACATTCGGGAGGTCCTTCATGGTCGCCTTGATCGCCTTGCCCGAATTACCAACCAGAAATGCCCCGATCGCAGATCCTCCAATCATGAGCAGTTCGACCGGCTGAAATAATGCCGCCAAGTGACCTCCGGCCAGCGCAAAACCGCCGAACACAGCTGCCAAAACAATTACATATCCGATGATGACCAGCATTGTAGTTACACCCTAAAATGTCATGTATAAGAACATCATTAACCAGTTAAATCTGAAGAAGGAAGTTAACATGCCTCCATCCTAATGAAATCTGGAACAGGAATGAATTCACCCCCCAATTCCAGGAGGGGTATCGGCATAATCAGGCCCGCCCAGTCTCTGAATGAACTGACCTTTGGGGGATACTTCCTCAAGCAGCACTGAGCTGCTGAGTATTAGATGCGATGACTTGTGAATACTTCTTGGTCTTACCGGCTCGTGAAGGGATATTGCACAGACCACAGACATGACGAGAATGAAGCTCAAGCGTATGCACCACAAAGTCACCTGCACATAGGCTGCATGGAGCAAGCGAGAGGATCTTGCTGTCGATAAAACGGACGAGCGTCCAGGCCCGGGTCAGGCTCAGAACCTGATCCAACTGACTGGCCTCGATATGTTCGAGGTAGAGCTTATAACCCTTGATCACGGCCTCGATGCCATGTGTATCGGTATAGGTCGTGAGGTACTTGTAGATATTAATAAACAGTGAAGAGTGCATGTTCGGCTGCCAGCTCGTGAACCAATCTTCAGAGAATGGAAGCATCCCCTTGGGTGGGGATACGCCGGTTATCTCCTTGTAGAGCTTGACCAACCTCTCCCGACTCAGGCTGGAGTTGGCCTCCAGAACCTGCAAACGAGCGCCCAACTTGATTAACTCGCTCGCGAGTTGAATTTGTTTTGCCTCTGACAGAACACTCTTATTTCGCATCGTCGCCATTCCCTAAATCCTAAAAGTATCTGACTTAAACAATTGCCTCGGCAGTCTTACCCGCCAACAGAATGGCGGCATGAAACTGTGATACCGAGTGGTCACGGGTATGACTGGTTAACATCTCAGCCATCAACCGGTCATCAAACCGGAAACGGCACAACAACATATTCGACGAGGCCATCTTTAAGAGTTGACTGGCGGTGAGGTTCTCCATGATATCTGCAACATCCTTATCGATCCCAAGACGAAACATGGCCGCAGCACGATCCTCTCTCAGCATCTGCTGAGCAAGCAGCATGTACCCGAGGTTGATCTCTCTGATTTCTCCCAACATCTGGTTAGTAACCATTCGTATACTCCATTCCAGTTAAGATGCAGACCCCTATCCGATACCTGAGCCAGTGAACGCATTCTCAACTTCAGTAGGTTTTAAGTAAATGGACGTTATTCCAAATTCGCGGTAGGACTTCCGCCACCATACATGTAGGAAGAATTCCTACATGCGTGATGACCGATAACCGCGTCTGGGTATATAGATAGCTCTGGATGGGGGAGGATTGATGCGAGAAGGATGCGTATTCCAGTACAACAGACACACTGATTTCACTGCAATGCTAAGACTTTTTCCGGTACATGATTTGTGGCCATATCCAGGATAAGATGACCCTCTGAAATTGCACGTTGCGACACCCTATCCAGGTCTTCTAATTCGATTGAGGTTGGGGTGTAATTGAAATCGGCATGGCGACTCGACCATGACCATCGCAGCCTTTGTAATCACGCATCTCACAATCTCGGGCCATTCTTTGCGCTTCAATAATTTGCGGGGGAATCATCATCTTGGCAGACTCGATCAGATTCCTCTGTGCTGTCATGACGCCCCTTGATGCCGCCATCTTGAACCACATATAGGCCAAAACATAATCCTGTGGAGCGCCGCGACCTTCTGCATAGAGCCTCCCCAGATTATTCTGGGCCTGAAGATAACCCTGAGCCGCTGCCATCTGATACCACTTCAGGGACTCCCCGTAATCTTGCTTTACACCACCTCCCTCTTCATACATCTGCCCAAGATTAAACTGGGAACGTGCAAAGCCTTGTGCGGCCGAGAGTGAGTACCATCTGATCGCTTCCAGATAGTCCTGCTCAACACCCTGCCCATTGTTATATAGCACGCCAAGATTGAATCGAGCACGCACATGACCCTGCTCTGCAGCCAACTGATACCACTTCTTGGCGAGTTCAAAACTCTGCTCCACCCCCTGCCCATTAGAGTACATCACACCCAAGCTATACTGCGCGAGTGCATTCCTTTTTGCAGCCGCCAAATGAAACCAATCTGCGGCTGATTCATAATCTCGCATCACTCCCTGACCATTGGCATACATCACTCCTAAGTTGAGTTGGGCGAGTGTGCTCCCTTGCTGAGCGGCCAGGCGAAACCATTTTAATGACTCGTAATAATCTTGAGGGGCCCCCTGACCCTGAGCATAGATCACCCCGAGGGTATACTGAGCACGCGCATTCCCATGGATTGCAATCATCTTGCGCCACATCAAGGACTCCTGGTCGGACGTGATTGATTCCTCATGAATGGGACTGACATTCACCATCGCCTGGGCCACACCGATCCCCATTAGGAAGACAGTGAATAGATAAATGGTCAGGCTCTTCACGCTCATAGGGACTTCACAGGAGGATGGGCGTATTCTAACTGAGCGCTTGGCTCCCAATTTTTTGCACGACCGAGTGCATCACTCCAGCGCCCACGAATCTCTGCCACACGTCCTCTCGACATCATTGGATTGAAGGTCTTATCAACCCGCCAGTGTGTCGAGATTGAATCAATGTTCGACCAAAAACCGACCGCAAGACCCGCAAGATAGGCTGCCCCCAGCGCAGTGGTCTCGATCACGGATGGACGGACCACTGGTATACCCAATAGATCCGCCTGAAATTGGAGCAGTGGTTCGCTACGAGATGCGCCCCCATCAACGCGCAACTCTTGTAGTGGCTG
>CANIWY010000016.1 GCA_947471695.1 Nitrosomonadaceae bacterium | reverse complement strand
CTTGGCCAAGAAGCGTACTTACCCTTCGGGGGCCGGAAGGATCAGGTCCTATTCTCGATAGATTTTACGATGCCATTCTGATTTGGTCTTTACGATAAGTTGTGCTGGGCCGTCCATCGGAATAATGGGTTGGCGGCTCTCTCCCTCGAGAGCGGTTTCTGTACTATCTTTTTACCCGGTCTGTTTGCATAGATTGAGCACCATCCTTACGTGGGGGATCCCCGCATCGATGAACTCCTTTCCTTCTAACTGGAAGCCAATTCTTGCATAGAACCCGATTGCATAGCTCTGTGAGTTGATAATCACTACCACAAGCAGTCGCCTCTCCGCTTCTCTCAATAGATATTTCAAGAGAGCGGTACCTACGCCGCGGCCACGCCATTCCTTGAGTACCGCCATCCGTCCGATGTGACCATCTTGTAACAATCGTGCGGTACCGATCGGCCTGCCATCATCATCCTGCGCCAGCAGGTGAAGGCAGTCCTCGTCAAACTGGTCCCATTCTAGTTCGATGGGAACGTGTTGCTCATGAATGAATACAGTCTCGCGAATAGAACTCACCGCAGACTGATCGGCTTGCCAGTTCGCCAGTCGGACAGTAAAGGAACTCATGTGTTTTGGAGCGCGGCGACAGGGCCGGCAGTGGCCATGATAAAAAAGAGAGATGATACCGGTGTTAACGGAAAGAGATAATCAAGGGGGTTATCGGATCGAGTCCTCGCCATTCATTTAATCAGGATCCAGTGTTACTTAAATGGATGACGCAGAACAATGGTCTCGTCACGATCTGGTCCAGTTGAGATCATGTCCACGGGAGTCTCACATACCTCCTCCATCCTTTTCAAATAATTCTGTGCGGCCTTAGGCAATTGATCAAAATGCTTGATTCCGACGGTACTCCCCATCCAGCCAGGCATCTCCTCGTAGACGGGTTCACAAAGAGCGAGCTCGTCAGCTCCCACCGGCAGGATACTGCTGAACCGCTGAACTTCGGCATTGCTATTTAACTTGTAGCCTACGCCGAGGCTCAGGGTCTCGACACCGTCCAATACATCAAGCTTGGTAACGCATAACCCAGATACACCATTAATCTGGATAGAGCGCTTGAGGGCCGCAGCATCAAACCAGCCACAACGGCGCGGTCGCCCAGTGGTTGAACCGAACTCATTGCCACGCTTGGCCAGATGGCGGCCAATTTCATCATTTAGCTCGGTTGGAAAAGGACCCGCTCCGACCCGAGTGGTGTAGGCCTTGGTTATGCCCAGCACATAGTGCAGCATCTGCGGGCCAACCCCACTGCCGGTGGCCGCTGCCCCTGCGATGCAGTTGCTTGAGGTAACAAACGGGTAAGTGCCATGATCGATGTCTAGCAACGTTCCCTGAGCCCCCTCAAATAGTAAATTATTTCCGGCCTTATTGGCCTCGAATAGCAGTTTCGGAACGTCGGCGATCATCGGCTTGATTCGTTCAGCCAGTGCAAGGGTCTCATCCATAGTCTGTTGGAAGTCAACGATCGGCGCGTGGAAGTAATTTTTCAGAACAAAGTTATGATAGTCGAGCATTTCTCCCAGCTTGGCCGCAAATCGGTCACGGTGGAATAGATCCTGCAAGCGGACAGCACGCCGCGCGACCTTATCCTCGTAGGCAGGGCCAATGCCACGTCCAGTGGTACCGATCTTGTCTGTACCCTTAGCGGCTTCGCGCGCACTGTCGAGCGCGGTATGGCAGGGCAGTATAAGAGGACAGGCCTCGCTGATGCGTAGTCGCCCCTGGACATTAACCCCAGCCTGCTCCAGCATATTGATCTCTTCCAGCAGTGCCTGTGGAGATACGACCACACCATTTCCGATATAGCAGGCAACATCACTACGCAGTATTCCAGAAGGAATTAAATGTAGCACCGTTTTTTTGTTGCCAATGACGAGCGTATGGCCGGCATTATGCCCACCTTGGAAGCGGACGACTCCTTGGGCGTGGTCGGTCAGCCAGTCCACTATCTTGCCTTTACCCTCGTCTCCCCACTGGGTGCCAATGACGACAACATTCTTAGTCATGTCTTTTGATCTTCATAAAATTATATTTTCGAGACGGGGTTGAAGGAGAAATATTAGTTTAGTTTTAATTGATACGTTCTTAGGCGACACTTAGTGATAGATTCTTTGGCAATTAGAATTTAGATCTTCTCTATCTTCCAGACACCCTGGTTCATCACCAGATTTCGATCGCAGTCAAGGGTATCTTGGTCGTTCTCATGCCCCGGCAATCGGATGACAACAATCTGACCTTCGCTGCGGAGTCGATCGATCTCTTTATCAAGGGCCTTATCGGACCTCTTATAAGCTGCAAGAATCCCCTTCGGATATGGGGCGTGTGTAATCAGTCCAGACAACTCGCGTAGATCCATGCTAAAACCGGTCGCCGGTCGCGATCGCCCAAAAGTCTTGCCGATCTCATCGTATCGCCCTCCCAATGCTACTGCATTGGGGCAGTCTTTCGCATAAGCAGCGAAGACCATGCCACTGTGATATTGGTATCCTCTCAGGTCGGCCAGATCGAATGACAGGGTATCTACCAGAGGACCCAGCTCTGATGACACCGACTCTAATTCATCTAGGGCTGTCCGAATCTCAGGGTAGTTAGGAAGAAACTTTCGGGCATCTTGAAGTATCTTCGCGCCACCATATAATTCAGGTAACAGCATCAGAGCTCGGTGCACGCTCTTATCCACGATCTTGTCTAGCTGATCACAGAGATCTCTTAATGCGGAAACGTCTTTTGATTGGAGCGCGCAGAATAGTTGTGTTTCCAACTCATTGGAGATCCCAGCACCTTTAACTAAACCACGAAATACAGCGACATGGCCGAGATCAAGATGAATCTTTGTAATCCCGGCAATTGAAAGGGACTGCAGCATCAGATGCTGGATCTCTAGGTCACTTTCTAGCCCTTCATGGCCGTACAGTTCGGCTCCAATTTGAAGTGGTTCACGGGTGCGGGTCAATCCAGATGGAATCGTATGGAGAACACTACCTGCGTAGCAGAGGCGAGTGACACCGCTGCGGTTTAGCAGGTGTGCATCAATACGTGCCACCTGGGGTGTCATGTCTGCACGGAGGGCCATCATCCTGCCGCTCAATTGATCCACCACCTTGAACATACGTAAGTCTAAATCACCCCCGCTGCCTGAGAGCAGGGACTCGACGTATTCAAGCATGGGCGGCCCCACCAGTTGGTAACCATGTACCAACATCCTATCCAGGACACGCCGTCGAGTCGCTTCAATGGCGAATGCCTCGGCGGGCAGGATGTCCTCTATATATTCGGGAAGAAGCCAGTTACGCATGTTTAAGATTGGAGAACAACTTCAAGAAGGTGCGTGGGTGGGAGTTACTTGATAAGGTAGAGCAACAGTACGCCCGTCAGCATTGAGGTCAGGCCAATGAAGCGGATATGGTTATCGCCCGCTTCTGTTAGTTTTTTGAAGGCCTCGCGCCATCTGCTAGGCATAAGGAACGGAAGCATTCCTTCCATTACCAGCATCAGTGCAAGTGCCATTAGCAAAGTGTCCCACATGCCGCGATAGCTCCGACAGACACTTCAATAAATCATGTGCCCACGCAAATGATTTGCATAAAACGTTAGACTACTTCCCGCCTCGGCCTGAATTCTTCAGGTACTTGAAAAACTCGGAGCTGGGCTCGAGGACCATCATATCGGTCTTATTCTTAAAGGTCTGTTTATAGGCCTCCAGGCTGCGGTAGAAAGAATAAAATTCGGGGTTTTGCTGAAAAGCATTCGCATAAATGGATGAAGATTTAGCGTCACCCTGCCCCTTGATATCCTGAGCGCTCCGATACGCCTCTGCCAGGATGACCTCGCGTTGACGGTCGGCATCCGCACGAATCTTTTCAGATTCCGCGGAACCGGTCGAACGTAACTCATTGGCGACGCGCTTACGCTCAGCCTCCATCCGGCGGTAGACAGACTCGCTGACCTCCATTGGCAAGTCGACGCGCTTCAGACGAACATCAACCACTTCTACTCCGATCTTGCGGGCATCGGCATCCGCCTTTTGGCGCATGATCTCCATAATTTTGTCACGTTCACCCGAAACTACGTCATGTACTGTACGGTTACCGAACTCGTCTCGCATACTAGAATTAACGGTCTGAGCAAGACGGGTCTGAGCCAACATCTCGTCTCCACGAACGCTGATGTAGTATTGCTTCACGTCCACGATCCGCCACTTGACGAATAGGTCGACCAGTACATTCTTTTTCTCTGATGTAATGAAACGTTCCGGTTCAACGGTATCCATGGTCATGATCCGTGCTTCAAAGAAACGGACGTTCTGAACGAGGGGGAGCTTAAAATAAAGTCCTGGGGAAGTTTTTACATCAACCACTTCTCCCAGTTGAAAAACGATGGCATGTTGACGCTGGTCAACGATATAAAGAGCTGAGCTGCCGAGAAAGAAAAGGCCGCCAATGATGCCGATTAGAGTTGAGCTATTTTTCATTTATCTTGATTCCCGTTCACGGCCACGGAATGCCTCACGCGTACGAGCACCGGCATCTGGCGCAGTCTCGTGTGCAACTGGGTGAGGCGTCTCTGTACTTGGAACAGGCGTTGAAGAGGGCCCGCTTGTCTGTATCAGCTTGTCCAATGGTAGGTAAAGCAGGTTATTGCCACTCTTCTGGTCTACCAGTATCTTGGTGGAACTAGAGAGGACTTGCTGCATCATGTCTAGATACATGCGGTCCCTGGTTACGCCAGGTGCTTTGCTATATTCGACGAGGATCTGTTTAAATCGGCTGGCATCACCTTCAGAGCTCACGATCACGCGCTGCTTGTATCCTTCGGCCTCTTCCATCAGCCGCGCAGCATTGCCACGTGCCTTAGGAATAACGTCATTAGCGTAAGCCTGCCCTTCGTTCTTTTGACGCTCTCTATCCTGCCCAGCCTTCACAGCATCATCGAATGCCGCCTGAACTTGTTCTGGTGGTTGCGCATTCTGCATGGTCACTTTGCTGATGGCGACACCGATCTTGTAACGATCTAAGATCTCTTGCATCAGTACAGTTGTTTGCGCAGCCACCTGTTCACGACCTTCGTAAAGAACGAAGTCCATCTTGCTCTTGCCGATCGCTTCACGAATTGCGGTTTCAGCTGCTTGCATCACCGCACTTTCAGGATCACGGTTGTTAAATAAAAATTCTTCGGGGTTCTTCAGAATGTATTGAACCGCAAACTGGATATCAATAATGTTCTCATCATCGGTCAGCATTAGAGACTCTTTCAGGACCTTACTTCTCACATTGTTGCGGTAACCGATCTCGACTGTACGGACTTGGCTCACGTTAACGGATTCAACGATTTCGACCGGGTATGGCATATGCCAACGAAGCCCCGCCTGGGTGGTCTCTATGTATTTCCCAAAACGCAGAACCACGCCGCGCTGACCTTCATTAACGATATAGAAGCCACTTGTTACCCACATCAGTAGGAGCAGTCCAGCAACAAGACCAATGCCACCCCGAAAGTGGAGTGGCTTGCCACCGGCAGGCTTCTCGCCTCCGCCCGACCCATCACCGCCCGCTCCGCTACTCTTGCGTTTAAGGAGGTTATTGAGTTTCTTGTTAACGTTGCGCCACAACTCATCAAGATCAGGCGGGCCGGAGTTACCCTTTTTTCTGCCCCACTGTGGGTCGTTTAGTCCCATGTTGATTCCTAGTTTTTGTTTAATATCGATACAACTATCTGGCAACCTTTTTGGTCGCCAGTTCAGAAAAAAGCCCCAACAACTCTGTCGGCCATGTTTCCAACTTCTGGCTGTATCGTGTATCGCTGTGAAGTACGTTGCCCAATTACTTCGACCAGAGCCAGCTTAATTAATTCAATTCCTGCGCCCGTTCTTGCGCTTAAACGAACCTGATTGATTCTACCACATTCATCCCGTCCGTAACCCGGAGCTGCTAACGTAAGGTTAGCTAAGTCTATCTTGTTCAGTACTAAAATTTGCGGAATTTTATCTGCACCGATCTCTTGCAACACCTTGTTAACTTCGGAGATCTGTTCATCTCGATTGGGGCTACCAGAATCTACAACGTGTAACAGTATATCTGCCTGGACTGTTTCCTCCAGCGTGGCACGGAAGGCAGCGACCAGTGTGTGTGGCAAATCACGAATGAAGCCTACTGTATCGGAAATCACCAGCTGACCATGATCTGGGATGAAAAGCTTACGGGTGGTGGCATCCAGCGTGGCAAATAATTGATTGGCAGCGTAGGCCTGTGAGTGGGTAAGGCTATTGAATAGCGTAGACTTCCCGGCATTGGTGTATCCGACAATAGAGATTGACATCACATCTGCACGCTGTCTGGAACGCCGCTGTACTGCGCGTTGACGCTGGAACTTTACAAGCCTCTCCTTCAGTAATTTAACGCGTTTACGAAGTAACTGTCGGTCTGTCTCCAGCTGGGTCTCACCGGGGCCACGCAAGCCGACCCCTCCCTTTTGGCGTTCCAGATGAGTCCATCCACGTACTAAACGTGTGGCGAGGTGCTCAAGCTGGGCCAGTTCGACTTGCAGTTTCCCCTCGTGACTCTTCGCGCGTTGCGCAAAAATATCCAGTATCAGGCTGGTACGGTCCAGCACGCGACATTGGAGGCGTTGTTCGAGGTTGCGCTGTTGGGCGGGGGAGAGGTTATGATTGAAGATCACGAGCGAGACGCCAGTCTGTTCGATGGCGGCGGCAATTTCATCCACCTTGCCGGTACCAGCGTAAAAAGCAGGGTCTGGACGGGACCGCTTCCCCGTAACTACCGCAGTGACTGTAATCTGGTCGCTTGCGGCGAGTTGATGTAGTTCATCTAGGTATTCAACGTAGCAACCTTTGCCAAAATCAAGACTGACCAGTATGGCGGTATTAATAGTGGCAGGGCAGCAGACGGGTTGGTCAGGCATCCGGCGTGTCGGGGTCGGGAGGGATGCTAACGGCCCTGGCGGGCACCACGGTGGATATAGCATGCTTATATACCATCTGAGTAACGGTATTTTTCAGTAGGACGACGTACTGATCGAACGAGTCGATATGACCCTGTAGCTTAATGCCATTTACCAGATAAATCGATACCGGGATATGTTCCTTTCGCAGGGCATTCAGAAACGGATCTTGTAACAATTGCCCCTTGGCGCTCATGGAAGGCTCCTTATTTTAATTATTCAAGAAGGAACTCTACTTGATTTTAAGGAGCAAATCTATATTCCCGAATGGAAGAGAAAATTGAAGTAGCCCTATAAATTTAAATGGGTCACTCTTAGATTTAATCTTGGTTGGATGGTTGAAGTTTATGGAACAGAATGGCAAGACAAAGGGGCGGCGCGTAACTCATCTAAAAAAATACCCAGGCTGAGTTTACGGCCTGGGTAATGATGATGAGGTGCCCTTTTATACTTAAGAGGGAACACCTAAAACACGAGAACTCTTCTGCCAATCAGTTGAATGGCGTAGGTCTTGGAGTCTCATTCGTTGAGGCTGGCAGGATGGGCAGCTTGAAATCAGGCTGTTTCCCGGTCAGGGTCTTCAGGAAGGATACGATCTTGGCATTCTCTTCCTTGCTGAAGTCACGACCAAGCTGTACCCGGGCCATCGTATCCACTGCATCTTCAAGAGTCTCTACGGCACCATCATGGAAGTAGGGGTAAGTGAGTTCTACATTGCGCAGGGTAGGTACCTTGAACACAAAACGGTCTGTAGCCTTGCCAGTAACTCCTATCCGACCCTCTTCCTTGCTGGCTGTCTTGTAAGGCTCACGAACACCCATCTTTTGGAATGAGGTTCCACCGACAGCCGTCCCATAATGACAGCCTGTGCAGCCACTATCCTTAAACAGCTTGTAACCATCAAGCTCGGCCTGAGTGATGGCCTTCTTGTCGCCTTTAAGCCATTTATCGAACCGTGAGTCCGGTGTAACTAAAGTCTCTTCAAAGGCTGCGATGGCATCGGTCACCATGCTGATGTTAACTTGATCTGATCCAAAAACCTGCTTGAAGCGAGCACGGTACTGAGGGATCGAGCGCAGTACGTCTACGGCAAGTTCGTGTGTGAAGGCCATTTCACCAGGGTTGGCAATGGGCCCGCCTGCTTGCTCTTTCAGACCCTTGGCACGGCCATCCCAGAATTGTGCCAGCATCATGCTCGAATTCAGGACCGTTGGTGCATTGATCGGTCCTTGTTGCCATTTATGCCCGATAGAGGTCTTTATGTTGTCGGTCCCACCCATGCTCAGGTTGTGGCAAGAGTTACAGGAGATGAAGCCAGATTTAGATAGACGGGGGTCAAAAAAGAGCATTTTACCCAGCTCCACCATTCCTACATTTTTTGGTGCAACGGCTTTAATCGGTTGGATAGGTTCGCTGGCTGATGCTGTGGCCGAGGCAGCAATAGTTGCAACAGATAGCAGCGATACAATGAGTGCTCGCAATATCATTAGTATTCTCCTTAAAACGCGGCTGTGGTGGCGCAGCCGATTACGCCTGACGAAATATATACTCTTTATAAGAAACTGACCATGATATTCACAGCAGTTTATAACGATAACTATTGATTCCCAGGTAATCCTAGTCAGCTTGACTGGTAGGTGTAGCTACGGACTGATCCTCAGTATGACTATAGCCGCTGTAACAGTGCCCGTCATGAAGATCGTTGTTGAGTAGTCGGGCTAACTCAGTCAAGGCCTGTTGATAGACTTGGCGCTTGAACTCTACGACCGACGCGAGTTCGACCCAGTACTGATTCCATCTCCAAGCATCAAACTCAGGACGGGCGCTGGTGCGTAATGATACATCGCAGTCTCGTCCAACCAAACGCAAAAGAAACCAGATCTGCTTTTGACCACGGTAGTTTCCCCGCCATTCGCGTCTTATCCATTGATCTGGCACTTCGTAGCGCAGCCAGTCGCGGGTGCGTCCGATGATCTTAACGTGGTGTGGGTGTAGGCCCACCTCCTCTGTCAACTCCCGATACATCGCTTGTTCTGGACTCTCGCCCGCTTTGATGCCGCCCTGGGGAAATTGCCAGGAGTTCTGCTTAATGCGTTTGCCCCAAAAGACTTCGTTTTTCGAATTTAGAAGAATGATGCCAACATTGGAGCGGTATCCGTTACGGTCGATCATGTGATTTACCTGATGATTCGTCACAGCAGTGCGAATTTTTTCATATTTTATCCTAGATTGAAAGTGAATATCAGACTAATCAGCCACCTACAAGGGTCACCTGTGTTTTATTAGTTAAAGATTAATCATAGGCATGAGTGCAGACCTCTCCTGGCACGCGGCAGGATGAACTCAGTGAACATATCTTGGCGTCATATTTAGCCACACTAGCCCGCCACTAAAATAAGATTCGTAACTGATCTGGAAGTGATGACAGTGAGGAGGAGATTATCGTGTTAGTTATGAGAATGTTCGGTGCTGGTGGTTGACACCGAACAAGACGCTCTGTCTCTTTTCACGGTAGAATCACTGCCGTTTACGCCACCATGGGGAAGTCATGCGAGCATCAAAATTTTTCATTTCCACTCTCAAGGAGGCGCCCGCCGAGGCTGAACTAGTGAGTCACAAGCTGATGCTGCGAGCTGGGCTCATCAAGCGCCTTGGCAGTGGGCTCTATACCTGGATGCCACTGGGTCTGAGGGTGCTGCGCAAGGTTGAGAATGTTGTGCGCGAGGAGATGGATAAGAGTGGGGCAGTGGAACTTCTCATGCCTGCAGTGCAGCCCGCCGAATTGTGGCAGGAGTCTGGTCGGTGGGACGTATTCGGCCCGCAGATGTTGAAAATCAAAGACCGGCATCAACGTGATTTTTGTTTTGGTCCTACGCATGAAGAGGTCATAACCGATATCGCCCGGCGGGAAATTAAAAGTTACCGCCAACTGCCGCTTAATCTATACCAGATTCAGACCAAGTTCCGAGATGAGATCCGTCCTCGCTTTGGCGTGATGCGTGCTCGCGAATTTGTAATGAAGGATGCCTACTCGTTCCACGCAGATATGGCCAGTCTGGAGCAAACGTATCGGATGATGCATGAGACCTATGGGCGAATATTTACTCGACTGGGATTAAGATTCCGTGCGGTTGCAGCAGACCCAGGAGCGATCGGTGGCAGCAGCTCACATGAGTTTCATGTGCTCGCGGATTCGGGTGAAGACGCGATCGTTTTTTGCCCCGATTCTGATTATGCTGCCAATCTCGAGCTGGCTGAGGCATTGAACCCGGCAAAGCCACGTGAAGCGGCTGATGGAGTGATGCAAAAAATTGTGACGCCGGGGAAAAAGACCTGTGAAGAGGTCGCGGCATTCTTAGGCGTCTCGATCGAGCAGACCGTAAAGACCTTGGCAATTATTGCAAACGGAGAGATGTGCTTATTGCTATTACGCGGGGATCACCATCTGAATGAAGTAAAAATCAGAAAGGCCCTTTCTATTGATGAATTTCGTCTGGCAAATGAAGAAGAAATTCTCGCAAATACCGGCTGTCTTCCAGGGTATATCGGACCGGTCGGTTTGGGGTTGTCCATTATTGCGGATAAATCTGTTGCGGGAATGAGCAACTTCGTTTGTGGGGCAAACGAGGCCAATCATCACTTAAAGACTGTTAATTTCGGCCGTGACACAAAGGAGCCCGATCATGTATTCGATATTCGCAATGTGGTCGCTGATGATCTGTCTCCTGACGGTATGGGCAAGTTGGAGATTTGCCGTGGCATCGAGGTCGGACATATTTTTCAGCTGCGTACTAAATATTCAGAAGCGATGAAGGCCCACTATCTTGACGAGTCTGGGCAGTCGCAGGTGATGGAGATGGGTTGTTATGGGATCGGTGTGTCGCGCATCGTCGCGTCTGCCATTGAGCAGAATCACGACGATCATGGAATCATCTTTCCACCCTCAATGGCGCCCTTTCAGTTGGTTATTGTGCCTATTGGTTTGAAGAAAAGTACCCAGGTTAAAGAGGAGGTGGAGAGGCTGTACGATGAACTCTCTGCTGCCGGTATCGAGACTCTGCTGGATGATCGTGATGAACGCCCCGGAATCATGTTTGCGGATATGGAGCTCATTGGTATCCCTCACAGGATCGTTATCGGAGAGCGTGGTTTGAAAGAGGGAAATATTGAATACCAGGGTCGTCGGGATGACAACTCCCAGATCATCCCCTTAGAGAGTGCGGTTGATTTTCTGAAATCAAAAATATCTGAGGGTCAAGCGGAGTGTCTCTAGCATCACTCTTCCGCCTTACTCGGACAAAGATCCTCAACGACTCCTGAGCTGAACCGGTTCCCCGGACGGATTTTTTGCACTACTTGCTGAATACTCTTGCATAAAATCCTCAAGGCTCTTCCGGGAGATTATCCCCACCTTGTAGGCCGCCGGTCTACCGGCGGGATTGAACAGATAGGTGGTGGGCAGCATCGACACCGGACCAACTTGTGCGGCGACACTCTTGCTACCAAACACAATTGGGTAGGAGATTGCCAGAGAGTCGACGAACTTCAATACCGTTCTAGGGTCTCTATAATCCATCACGATACCGATCACCATGACATCCTTACGGCTTTCATAGAGTGATACTAGGTCAGGAATTTCTTCTAAACAGGGCGGGCACCATGTGGCCCAGAAGTTTACTAGAACCCACTTACCCCGATAGTCAGTCAGGGAGTGTATCTTCCCAGAGGTGTCCTTAAAGGAGAACCCTTGAGCCTGTACGATAGATGAAAAAAGGGTTAATAGACACAGCAGCAGAGTGACAGGGTAATGTTTTATTTTCATGGATTCATACTGGAAATCGTGGCGCATCGCTACACCTGAGGGTGTGCTTGATTCAGCTTGCTGTGCAATTTGTTGAGTGCGCTGAGATAAGCCTTGGCGGAGGCAACGACGATATCAGTATCCGCTCCATGACCATTAACGATGCGTCCAGACTTTTGAAGACGGACCGTAACCTCCCCCTGTGAGTCAGTGCCACTGGTGATATTATTCACTGAATATAATTGTAAGTCGGCGCCACTGGCCAGTATCTTCTCAATGGCACAGAAGGTGGCATCGACCGGCCCGCTACCATCTGATTCAGCCTGTAGCTCTTTACCGCCCTCGGCAATCACGACCCTTGCATGAGGCGTCTCACCGGTTTCACTATGTGCAATTAAAGACAGTAGCTTGTACTGTTCCTGCAGGGTCATAGACTCATCTGATACCAGCGCGTGTAAGTCCTCGTCGAAGATGTCATGCTTCTTATCGGCCAATTCCTTGAACCGCATGAATGTTGTATTGAGCACCTCCTCGGACTCAAGCGCGATTCCAAGTTCGGCCAGACGGCTGCGAAAGGCGTTACGACCAGAGTGCTTCCCCAGTAGTAACTTGTTTGCACCCCAACCAACATCTTCGGCGCGCATGATCTCATAGGTCTCACGGTGCTTGAGTACGCCATCTTGATGTATGCCAGATTCATGAGCGAAAGCATTCGCGCCGACGATGGCCTTGTTGGGCTGAACAGGAAAGCCGGTAATGCCAGATACCAGCTTACTCGCCGGCACGATATGGGTTGCATCTATGCGAGTATCACAAGGGAAAAAGTCTTGTCGGGTCCGTATCGCCATCACGATCTCCTCCAACGCAGCATTGCCCGCACGTTCGCCGAGTCCGTTGATGGTGCACTCCACTTGACGCGCACCGTTCATTACCGCGGATAAGGAGTTGGCCACTGCTAAGCCTAGATCATTATGGCAATGTACCGAGAAGATTACCCGGTCGGAGTTCGGTATACGCTCTCGTAAGGTGCGGACTAAGCTGCCGAACTGTTCTGGCATGGTATAGCCAACGGTGTCAGGGATATTGAGTGTGGTTGCTCCCGCATCGATCACAGCCTCTAGCACCCGGCAAAGGAACGTGATATCGGATCGGCCCGCATCTTCAGGAGAGAATTCCACGTTGTCGGTATACTGGCGCGCCCACTTTACCGCCTTTACTGCTTGCTCTATCACTTGCTCTGGAGACATGCGTAGTTTCTTCTCCATGTGAATCGGAGAAGTGGCGATGAAGGTATGAATGCGGCCAGAGCTGGCGCCCTTCAAGGCCTCGCCAGCACGTTTAATGTCTGCCTCGGTAGCCCGGGCCAGTCCACAGACAGTGCTGTCCTTGATGCTGTCAGCAACCGCCTTAACGGCCTCGAAGTCGCCATTAGAGGCGGCAGGGAAGCCGGCTTCGATTATATCTACGTGCATGCGCTCAAGCTGACGCGCGATGCGCACCTTCTCTTCCTTAGTCATGGACGCGCCAGGGCTCTGCTCACCATCGCGTAATGTCGTATCAAAAATAATCAAGTGGTCTTTCAAAGCGTTCTCCGGTTGAAGGAATGTATTGTGATTGTAGTACGGAATCCGTAAAACAGATTCAACAGAGCAAGTTCAGGGGAGGGGTCGGGTTAATTAGCGCGCAAGGCGCAGCAGCTCGGCCAGAAATGGCAGATCGATCAGGGGATACAGAGAGGGGGTACGGTCAATGTGTTTCATAAAATCGAATATAAACGGTTTTTACTGATTGTGCAACGAGGGCTGTCAGACCATCGGAGCCGTATTACTTTTCCTTTTTTTCACCATTTTCCACACCCAGATGACATACCCTGAGAAGACATAAAGTACGAATAGAGAGAACAGCACAAGGGGTGGCTGGCTTGGGATGAGCACGAAGAAAAATAGCGCCAATAGAAGGATAGTGACGAAGGGGACGCTCTTGCGTAGGTTGATCTCCTTGCCACTGTAATAAGGGAGGTTGCTCACCATGGTGAGACCCGCAAAGAGTGTTGTCCCCCATGCCAACCACTTGATGTCTGTCCCTTTTACTTGGAAGTCGAGAGTCACCCATATCAGACCAGCGATTAATGCGGCCGCAGCCGGGCTGGGTAATCCTTGGAAGAAGCGTTTGTCGGTTATCCCTAGATTGGTATTAAAGCGTGCTAGTCGCAACGCGGCACAGGCGCAATAAATAAAGGCCGCAATCCAGCCGAGCTTGCCCATATCCTTGAGGGCCCATTCGTACATCACGAGGGCAGGGGCTGCGCCGAACGAAATCATGTCGGACAGGCTGTCGTATTCTGCACCAAACTCGCTCTCGGTATGGGTAAGGCGTGCTACCCGGCCATCCAGTCCGTCTAGCACCATAGCGATGAAAATTGATATGGCCGATTGTTCAAAATTCCCATTTATCGCTTGCACGATCGCGTAAAAACCGGCGAATAATGCAGCAGTCGTGAACAGGTTAGGTAGCAGGTAAATACCGCGGCGCCGTAGATTGGATTTGAGCAGGAAGCGGGGCATCTGAGGGTTACGCCTTATTTACACAACGCACAGGAAGACCGGTGCATGGTAATCGGTTATGACTGGATGGTAAACAGCGGGTAATACTCGGCTCGAGTTACTGGGGAAATTCCGCGAGCACGGTCAGTGTCGCATAAACTTTGTCACCGATGCTGACCTTAATTTTGGTGTCGAGGGGGAGATATGTATCCACTCGAGAACCAAAGCGGATGAAACCAAATCGTTGACCACGCACGAGATGTTCACCGGGCTTTACGTAGCACAGTATGCGCTTTGCAATCAATCCGGCGACTTGAACACAGGTGACATCGGCACCACCCGAAGTCTTTAGCCATAACGCATTGCGCTCATTTTCCAGAGAGGCCTTAGGCAGGTCGGCATTGATGAACTTTCCAGGAAAGTACCATTGCCCGTGTACCTCACCATCTACCGGGCTGCGGTTGGAGTGAACGTTGAACACATTCATGAACACACTCACTTTAATGGCCTCACGTTTGAGGTAGGGGTCTTGTACATTCTCCACTGCAACAATCCTGCCATCAGCAGGAGCTAGCACAGCATTGGCCTGGTGCGGAATGGCGCGCGGTGGGTCACGAAAGAATTGAAGAACAAAAATGGTGATCACCCAGAGAGGCAGGGCCCACAGCCAACCGGCATAGAGATGAACCAGTAGCGTGAGGACTGTTACGATCGCGATAAAGGGCCAGCCTTCGCGGGCAATGAGGGGGTGGGGATAATTCATCAGGTCGGTTGAAAGTGAGTAGTGGTCAATGGAGCGCAGACAACCCCCACCCGGGAGGGTCTGGTATTTAAGGTGCTACAGAGCAGTTTCAACTATTCTTTAGTTCTTGGTTTGGTCGACCAGCTTATTCTTCTTGATCCAGGGCATCATATCGCGCAGCTTCGCACCAACCACCTCGATCTGATGCTCAGAGGCGAGTCGGCGACTGGCCTTAAGCATGGGAGCACCTGCAGCGCTCTCTAAGATGAACTCTCGAGCGTATTCGCCGGTCTGAATCTCACGCAGAATCTTGCGCATTTCAGCGCGAGTGGCGTCGGTAACGATGCGTGGGCCACGCGAGATATCACCGAACTCTGCGTTGTTGGAGACTGAGTACCGCATATTGGCAATGCCACCTTCATAAATCAAGTCCACAATCAGCTTCACCTCGTGAAGGCATTCAAAGTAGGCCATTTCTGGTGCGTAACCGGCTTCTACCAAAGTCTCAAAGCCAGCCTGAATAAGGGCAGTGAGGCCTCCACACAGGACGACCTGTTCGCCGAATAGATCGGTCTCAGTCTCTTCGCGGAAGTTGGTCTCGATCACGCCGCCACGGGTGCCACCATTGGCGGCGGCATAAGATAAGGCCAAGTCACGCGCCTTACCGGACTTGTCCTGATGCACGGCGATGAGAGAGGGCACCCCTCCACCTTGGGTGTAGGTTGATCGGACTAAGTGGCCAGGACCTTTGGGCGCAATCATGATGACATCAAGATCAGAGCGGGGTGTTACCTGGCCATAATGGATATTGAATCCATGAGCAAATGCTAAGGTGCTACCCTTCTTAAGGTTGGGCTCGATCTCTGATTTATAAACGGCTGCGATCTGCTCATCAGGTAATAGCAGCAT
>CANIWY010000015.1 GCA_947471695.1 Nitrosomonadaceae bacterium | reverse complement strand
TGGCGAAAGTTATTGAGTAATGGCTGAAGGAGTTATGTACCAGGCTCCGAGATCAAACGTTACGGTGAGTGAATGCGATACAGTCTCATGGAAAATGTAACTTATTAACCCTCAGTTCATCAACAGAATAGGCCAGTAGCTCAATTGGCAGAGCGTCGGTCTCCAAAACCGAAGGTTGGGGGTTCGATGCCCTCCTGGCCTGCCAAGATAAGGATTGTCAATAAAATGCTAACAATGTTTTCATGACAAGTGCGGAGTAGGTAGTGCCCTAGCTGCATGAAAAAAAGTATTAGAGTTAGAGATGTGTCTTGAATAAACGCTCTTAAATGGTTTTTTTACGTATTAAGAGCAGAGCGGGGTAGAGTGGATAAGATAAAGTTAGGATTCGCCTTTCTGTTAATGGCTGCGGGTATTGGCGGGTTTTATTACCTGCGCGATAGTGCCATGGTAGTCCGCGTAATTTCAGTGCTAGTGGGTTTTGTACTGGCAGGAGCAGTTGCCTGGTTTACCTCGCAAGGTAAGCAGATTTATGCATTCAGTAGGGAATCATCAGAAGAGACCAAGAAGGTAATATGGCCGAACCGTAAAGAAACTTTTCAGACGACTGCTATCGTTTTTGCTTTCGTTGTAGTAATGGCTGTATTTTTATGGTTGGTAGATGCCAGCTTGATGTTGGGGATGAAATATCTGATGGGCCAGGGGGATTGATGGGTAAGAAATGGTTTGTGGTTCACGCCTATTCTGGTTTTGAAAAAAGCGTACAACGCGCATTGCAAGAACGAATTAAACGTGCTGGCATGGAGGAACAATTCGGTCAGATACTGGTGCCGGTGGAGGAAGTGGTCGAAATGAAGGCCGGACAGAAAAATATCAGTGAACGTAAGTTTTTCCCGGGCTATGTATTGGTAGAGATGGACATGACTGACGAGACATGGCATCTGGTCAAGAGTACTGCGAAGGTAACCGGTTTTATCGGTGGATCAGCGATGAAACCGACGCCAATCAGCGAGAAGGAAGTGCAGAATATTCTGCATCAGATTCAAGAAGGGGTGGAGAAACCGAAGCCTAAAATTCTATTTGAAATAGGCGAAGCAGTAAGGGTAAAGGAGGGTCCATTCACAGATTTCCACGGGAATGTGGAAGATGTTAATTATGACAAAAGCAAGATCAGGGTATCAGTTTCAATTTTTGGTCGCCCCACCCCAGTCGAGCTGGATTTTAGTCAAATAGAAAAAGCCTAAAATATAGAAGCAGGGCGAATTCTAATCAACAAAAAAGAATACTGGTTTTATTTAACAAACGGGGAGAGTGCAGTAGCATTCGTTTGCACCCAACAGGAGAAAGAGTGTGGCAAAGAAAATAATTGGCTATATCAAATTACAAGTACCGGCGGGTAAGGCTAATCCAAGCCCCCCCATTGGACCTGCACTCGGTCAGCGCGGGCTTAATATCATGGAATTCTGTAAAGCATTTAATGCTATCACACAGAAAATGGAGGTTGGTCTACCCGTACCAGTAGTGATTACTGCTTACGCTGACAAGAGCTTTACCTTCATCATGAAAACCACGCCGGCGACGGTCTTGATTAAGAAAGCAGTCGGCATTACTAAGGGGAGTCCTAAGCCGCATGCCGACAAAATCGGAAAATTAACTCGGAATCAAGCAGAGGAAATTGCCAAGGCAAAAATGCCAGATTTAACGGCTGCAGATATGGATGCTGCAGTTCGCACAATTGCCGGTAGCGCTCGTAGTATGGGTGTAGAAGTGGAGGGCGTATAACCATGGCACATATATCTAAACGTTTTAAAGCAATTATTGGGAAAGTCGAGCGTAGTAAAGTCTATCCATTACAGGATGCACTTGGAATCGTTAAAGAGGCGGCAACAGCAAAATTTGACGAGTCAATTGATGTAGCAGTCAATCTCGGTATAGATGCGAGAAAATCAGACCAAACGGTGCGAGGATCGGTGGTGCTGCCCGCGGGAACAGGGAAGACAGTGCGTGTGGCAGTATTTGCTCAGGGTGATAAGGCAAAGGAAGCGCTAGCTGCGGGTGCTGATATAGTTGGATTTGAAGATCTGGCTGAGCAGATCAAAGCCGGAAATATGAATTTTGATGTGGCCATTGCTAGCCCCGATGCGATGCGAATTGTTGGCCAATTGGGTCAGATACTTGGGCCACGCGGCCTGATGCCGAATCCTAAAGTAGGCACGGTAACTCCAGATGTTGCGGGTGCGGTTAGAAATGCTAAAGCTGGTCAGGTTCAATATCGCGCAGACAAGGCCGGTATTGTTCAATGTACTATCGGGCGGGCATCATTTGGTGTAGATGCTTTAAAACAAAATATGCTGGCATTAGTGGATGCACTCAACAAATCTAAACCTGCTACATCTAAGGGTGTCTACCTCAGAAAGGTTTCAATTTCTAGCACAATGGGGATAGGTGTGCGGGTCGATCAGGCTAGTTTGACGAAATAAAGAATTGTATGACTTTGGACTGTTGGGGTGACATAACAAGTAAATCCAGCAGGTTGTCAAAGACCGTTTGGGGTTTTAAAAATTAGCAGAAGCTGTGGTGTTTTTAAATTACCACCATCAGGTTTGAGCTTTGATTAAAGACTTAATCGCGGAAAAAGAGAGAAAGTGAAAGGGGTTGTGACTTGCAAGTGACCTCTTATTCTGAATCTTTTATAATTCTTAGCGCCCAGCGTAGATGGCGTATCCGAAAACAGGAACATATTTAACTCCTGATTAAAGGTCGCTAGTTCGTAGTATTGAAACGAAGCTTCGAGTGGAACTGTAGCCCGAAGCTAAGCGTCGATACTCTATTAACTGATGGAGAACGTATTTTGAGTCTAAATCGTGAAGAGAAAAAGGCGGTAGTCACCGAGGTCAGCGCTCAATTAGCAAAGGCTCAAGCGGTTATCGTTGCAGAGTATCGCGGTCTCGGAGTCGGACATATGACCCAGTTGCGAGCTAAGGCGCGTCAATCTGGAATATATTTTCGAGTGCTGAAGAATTCGCTAGCACGGCGTGCGGTTGCCGATACACCATTTTCAGGACTATCTGGACACATGGTGGGGCCGCTAGTTTATGGTATTGGAAGTGATCCGGTAGCAGCAGCGAAAGTGCTTCATGAATTTGCCAAGAGTAATGACAAGTTCGTAATCAAGGCAGGTTCCATGGCTAATTTAGTAATGTCTACAAAGGATATTGCTAACTTAGCTACTCTTCCAAGCCGTGATGAACTGCTTTCGAGGTTGCTTGGAACAATGCAGGCGCCGATTGTAAAATTTGTTCGGACACTGAATGAGGTTCCGACAAAGTTTGTACGTGGCGTAGCAGCTGTCCGCGATCAGAAACAAGCTGTCTAATACGAATTCAAATTGCTTAAAACTTTAATCGAACAATAAATTAATTCTATCAGGAGAAAATCATGGCAGTAGCCAAAGCAGAAATTCTAGATGCAATCGCCAGTATGACCGTGTTGGAACTCTCTCAGTTGATTAAGGAGATGGAAGAGAAATTTGGGGTCTCAGCTGCAGCCGCAGCAGTAGTGGCTGCGGCTCCCGCAGCCGGCGCTGCAGCTGCTGTAGCGGAAGAGCAAACTGAATTTTCAGTGATATTGACCGCTGCAGGTGATAGCAAGGTGAATGTAATTAAAGTCGTACGTGCCGTGACAGGCCTGGGTTTGAAGGAAGCTAAAGATCTAGTTGATGGAGCTCCCAAGGCAATCAAAGAAGGTGTCTCCAAAGCAGATGCAGATGCCATTCAGAAACAGCTCATCGAAGCAGGCGCAGCTTGCGAGATCAAGTAAAGTAATTAGCAGCATGATTTGAGCTGGGCTGGTAGCACGAAAGTGCTACCAGCCTTCAGCCATACTCGCGCACTGATTTTTCATTAGTGATGCAGCGCGCACACCACAAAAGGTAGAAAAAAATAATCTACCCGTTGTTCCCTGACCCTCCGGAGAGATTCCATGAGCTATTCGTTTACCGAGAAAAAACGTATTCGTAAAAGTTTCGCCAAACGCGCAAGCGTACTGCCGATTCCTTTTCTTCTCGCCACCCAGCTCGAATCATACGTGGCATTCTTACAAGCGCGAGTTCAATCTGCTCAGCGTAGCAATCAGGGATTGCAGGCAGCATTTACATCGATCTTTCCAATTGAAAGCCATTCCAAGAACGCTCGCCTAGATTTTGTCAGTTATGAACTTGGTACACCTCCGTTTGATGTCAAGGAATGTCAGCAGAGAGGTTTGACCTATGCCTCGCCTTTGCGCGCTAGGGTACGACTAACACTTATGGATAAAGAAGCTTCTAAACCAACGATTAAGGAGGTGAAGGAGCAAGAGGTTTATATGGGAGAAATTCCTCTCATGACCAACACGGGATCGTTTGTTATTAATGGCACCGAACGCGTAATCGTTTCGCAACTACATCGGTCACCGGGCGTATTCTTTGAGCATGACCGCGGTAAAACACATTCATCTGGAAAATTGCTGTTTTCTGCAAGAATAATTCCATACCGCGGATCCTGGCTCGACTTCGAGTTTGACCCTAAAGATCATCTGTATTTTCGTGTTGATCGCCGCCGAAAAATGCCGGTCACTACATTGCTGAAAGCTATAGGGTATACACCAGAACAGATCCTTGCAGGATTCTTCTCCTTCGATGTTTTCCATTTATCGAAGAAGGAAATTAACTTTGAATTAGTGCCGGAACGATTGCGTGGGGACATGGCTCGGTTTGATATTGCCACTAAAAATGGCAAGATAATCGTGCAAAAAGATAAACGGATTACAGTTAAGCATGTTCGAGAATTACAGCAGGCAGGAATTGAACGTCTTACTGTTCCAGAAGATTTTTTATTGGGGCGTGTATTAGGTCACAACGTGGTGGACAAAGAAACAGGAGAAGTTATTGCATTAGCCAACGATGAGATAACTGAAATTGTCCTCGCTAAACTACAAGAATCCAGTACAGAAAAAATTTACACAATCTATACCAATGATCTAGATCAAGGCGCATACATATCACAAACATTGAGAACTGATGAGACGACTGATCAATTGGCGGCTCAGGTAGCGATTTATCGAATGATGCGTCCTGGCGAACCACCTACAGAAGAAGCGGTAAAGTCGCTCTTCAATGGCTTGTTTTACGCGCCAGAGCGCTATGATTTGTCTGTAGTGGGACGTATGAAATTTAATCGCCGGGTCGGTAAGACAGAATTGACGGGAGCCAATACCTTATCCAATGAGGACATTATTTCGGTCATCATGATTCTGGTTGAGCTACGTAATGGCCGTGGAGAGATAGATGACATTGATCATCTCGGCAACCGTCGTGTACGATCCGTTGGCGAATTAGCGGAAAATCAATTCCGCTCTGGATTGGTTCGAGTGGAACGCGCGGTGAAAGAGCGTTTGAGTCAGGCCGAGTCAGATAACCTCATGCCGCATGATCTAATTAATGCCAAGCCTGTATCTGCAGCCGTACGGGAATTTTTTGGTTCAAGTCAACTGTCGCAGTTTATGGATCAAACGAATCCGCTTTCTGAGATCACACATAAACGTCGAGTATCAGCGCTGGGGCCCGGCGGTTTAACCCGTGAGCGCGCGGGTTTTGAAGTGCGTGATGTGCATCCTACACATTATGGACGAGTATGCCCGATCGAAACACCAGAAGGTCCTAATATTGGGCTAATTAATTCGCTGGCATTATATGCTCGTACCAACGAATATGGGTTTATGGAGACCCCGTACCGTAAGGTAAAGAGCGGTGAAGTCACAGATGAAATTGACTATTTATCAGCCATCGAAGAAGGTCAATATGTAATTGCTCAAGCTAATGCAGAATTGGATAAACATGGAAAATTTTCTAGTGAAACAGTCTCCTGCCGCCATAAAAATGAATTTGCATTAGCAAGTCCTGATCGTATCGAATATATGGATGTGGCCCCAGCGCAGATTGTTTCGGTTGCGGCCTCGTTGATACCATTCCTAGAGCATGACGATGCTAATCGCGCCCTGATGGGATCTAACATGCAACGGCAAGCGGTTCCGTGCCTACGTGCTGAGAAATCATTGGTAGGCACCGGCATCGAGCGTGTAGTGGCAGTAGACTCGGGTACTGCGGTGCAAGCGGTGCGTGGTGGTGTGGTTGATTATGTCGATGCAGGTCGGATCGTGATCCGGGTACATGACGCAGAAGCACGTGCAGGTGAAGTAGGTGTGGATATCTATAACCTTATTAAATACACCCGCTCCAACCAAAATACCAATATTAATCAACGTCCACTTGTAAAAATAGGAGACATAATTGCTCGGGGCGATGTGGTGGCCGATGGAGCCTCTACTGACTTAGGTGAACTGGCATTGGGGCAAAATATGCTTGTTGCATTTATGCCTTGGAATGGATACAACTTTGAGGATTCAATCCTCATTTCTGAGCGTGTAGTTGCAGAAGATCGCTTTACCTCGATCCATATCGAAGAGTTATCTGTGGTGAGTCGCGATACCAAGTTAGGGACGGAAGAAATTACCTGCGACATTTCCAACCTATCGGAATTGCAGCTTGGACGTTTGGATGAATCTGGCATCGTTCATATAGGTGCCGAAGTAGAAGCGGGTGATGTTTTGGTAGGCAAGGTAACTCCAAAAGGTGAGACTCAACTGACGCCAGAAGAAAAGCTACTGAGAGCAATCTTTGGCGAGAAAGCTTCTGATGTGAAAGACACATCGTTGCGCGTACCTTCTGGCATCTCTGGCACAGTGATTGATGTCCAAGTATTTACCCGGGAGGGTATTGAGCGTGACAAACGAGCACAACAAATCATAGATGACGAATTAAAACGTTACAAGAAAGACCTGGCTGATCAGATGCGAATCGTGGAGGCAGATGCATTTGAGCGTATAGAACGTTTACTTAAAGGAAAGACAGCAACCGGCGGACCCAAAAAACTCGCCAAGGGTGCTCGAATAACAAAGGAATATCTGGATAGTGTTGATCCACACCATTGGTTCGACATACGGCTGACCAATGAAGATGTAAGTATTCAGTTAGAGCAGATCAAGGAAGGGTTGGCACAAAAGCGCAAGGCATTTGATGCCGCTTTTGATGAAAAAAAGAAAAAGCTAACACAGGGAGATGAACTGCCTCCAGGTGTACAGAAAATGGTTAAGGTTTACGTCGCTGTGAAGCGTCGTTTGCAGCCTGGCGACAAGATGGCAGGGCGTCATGGTAACAAGGGGGTGATCTCTAAGATCGTACCTATTGAAGATATGCCCTACATGGCTGATGGAACACCAGTGGATGTGGTTTTAAATCCCCTGGGTGTACCTTCACGTATGAATGTAGGCCAGATATTAGAAACTCATCTGGGGTGGGCTGCAAAAGGGTTGGGCAGGAAGATCGGCGATATGCTGCAGGCTCATAATAAACCTACGGAGATCAGGAAATTCCTGAACAAAATCTACAACAGTAGTGGAAAACCAGAGGATATCGCTTCGCTCACCGATGAGGAAATATTGGACTTGGCTGAGAATCTAAAGGATGGCGTGCCCTTCGCAACGCCAGTGTTTGATGGCGCTACGGAACATGAAATTAAAGATATGCTTGAACTTGCGGGTCTGCCGAGATCTGGTCAGGTTGTACTATATGACGGCAGAACCGGTGAAGCATTTGACCGTCCGGTGACGGTGGGTTACATGCATGTACTAAAGCTACACCACTTAGTAGACGACAAGATGCACGCGCGCTCTACAGGTCCGTATAGCTTGGTAACGCAGCAACCACTGGGTGGCAAGGCGCAGTTCGGCGGTCAGCGCTTCGGCGAGATGGAGGTTTGGGCATTGGAAGCTTACGGTGCTGCTTATACTCTACAAGAAATGCTGACGGTTAAATCTGATGATGTTAATGGACGTACCAAGGTGTACGAAAGTATCGTTAAGGGTGATCACAAAATAGAGGCTGGAATGCCGGAATCATTCAATGTACTCGTAAAAGAAATCCGTTCACTAGCATTGGACATTGATTTAGATCGACATTAACAAATTCCAGCTGCAATGTAATACAAGCTAAAAGCTTTATATTTCGGAAACTTCACCGAAATATTTTATATCGATACCTGATTAACAGGAGTGAAAAATGAAAGCACTGCTCGATTTATTTAAACAGGTTACCCAGAAAGAGGAGTTCGATTCCATCAAGGTTGGCCTCGCTTCTCCCGAGAAAATACGTTCATGGTCTTATGGTGAGGTAAAGAAACCAGAAACGATTAACTATCGAACTTTCAAACCGGAACGTGATGGACTTTTTTGTGCCAAGATTTTCGGCCCAGTAAAGGATTACGAATGCTTATGCGGGAAATATAAACGACTGAAGCACCGCGGGGTAATCTGCGAGAAATGTGGGGTCGAAGTTACGCTATCTAAAGTGCGACGTGAGCGCATGGGCCATATTGAACTGGCTTCGCCGGTGGCGCATATTTGGTTTCTGAAATCATTGCCGTCGCGTTTGGGCATCGTGTTAGATATGACTCTGCGTGATATTGAGAGGGTTCTTTATTTCGAAGCTTTTGTGGTGACAGATCCCGGTATGACACCGTTGGCACGATGCCAACTGCTAACAGATGATGACTACCGTGCAAAGACGGAAGAGTATGGGGATGATTTCCGTGCAAGCATGGGTGCAGAAGGAATTCGCGATTTATTGGGCAATATAAATATCCGCTCGGAGATAGATAGCTTACGGAGTGAGATGGCGACCACTGGATCAGAAACTAAAATGAAAAAGATCTCCAAGCGCCTGAAGGTGTTGGAGGCATTCAATAAGTCAGGTATTAAGCCGGAATGGATGGTGTTGGCAGTGTTGCCAGTGTTGCCACCAGAACTGCGGCCATTGGTGCCGTTAGATGGCGGACGTTTTGCCACCTCTGATCTGAATGATTTATATCGCCGAGTCATCAACCGTAACAATCGATTGAAACGGTTGTTGGAATTGAAAGCGCCTGAAATCATTGTTCGAAATGAGAAGCGTATGCTTCAAGAAGCGGTAGATTCATTGCTGGATAACGGGCGTCGCGGCAAGGCCATGACAGGAGCTAATAAACGCCCGCTAAAGTCTCTCGCCGATATGATCAAAGGCAAGGGTGGACGTTTCCGGCAAAACCTACTGGGAAAACGCGTGGACTACTCTGGGCGTTCAGTAATCGTAGTAGGTCCGCAGCTAAAACTACATCAATGCGGTCTACCTAAAAAGATGGCGTTGGAGCTATTTAAACCATTCATTTTTAATAAATTGGAAATGATGGGCATTGCCAGTACCATCAAAGCAGCCAAGCGAGAAGTGGAAAATGAGACGCCGGTTGTATGGGATATATTGGAAGATGTCATTCGTGAGCACCCGGTAATGTTAAACAGAGCGCCAACATTACATCGATTGGGTATCCAAGCATTCGAACCGGTGCTGATTGAAGGTAAGGCGATACAGTTGCATCCGTTGGTATGTGCAGCATTCAATGCCGACTTTGATGGCGACCAAATGGCAGTACACGTGCCATTATCGCTTGAGGCACAAATGGAATGTCGGACACTGATGCTGTCAAGCAATAACATCCTCTCACCTGCCAATGGCGAACCGATTATCGTGCCCTCGCAAGATATCGTGCTGGGTCTGTATTACACCACACGCGAGAGGGTGAGTGCGCGCGGTGAAGGTATGATGTTCGCTAACATTAGCGAACTGTCCCGTGCCTATGAGAGCAGAATGGTCGAGTTGAATGCCAAGATATTAGTGCGGATTAAGGAGTATGAAGTAGACGCAGAGGGTGGGCGTCGTGAAGTAACTACACGTTATGAAACGACTGTCGGACGCGCGCTGTTATCTGCAATCTTGCCGGCTGGTTTGCCGTTCCCATTAATTAATAAAGCACTCAAAAAGAAAGAGATATCTAAGCTGATCAATGCAAGTTTTCGTCGTTGTGGATTGCGCGAAACAGTAATCTTTGCGGATAAGTTGATGTATTCAGGCTTCACCTATGCTACCCGCGCAGGCATCTCAATCTGTGTGGATGACATGCTCACTCCACCCCAGAAAAACGATATTATCGGCGCAGCAGAGACTGAGGTTCAAGAGATTGAAGCTCAGTACACATCGGGCTTGGTGACCCAAGGTGAACGATATAATAAAGTAGTTGATATCTGGGGGCGTGCTGGGGATCAGGTAGCTAAGGCGATGATGGACCAACTCGGAGTTGAGGTTGTGATTGATCAACTGACCGGTGAAGTTAAAAAAGATAAAAATGGAAAACCAGTCACACAGGAGTCTTTCAATTCGATCTATATGATGGCGGATTCAGGCGCTCGCGGATCTGCTGCCCAGATACGTCAACTCGCAGGAATGCGAGGATTGATGGCCAAGCCCGATGGTTCTATCATTGAGACACCCATTACCGCAAATTTCCGCGAAGGGTTAAATGTCTTACAGTACTTTATATCGACTCACGGTGCGCGCAAAGGCCTTGCAGATACGGCATTGAAAACCGCTAATTCTGGTTATTTGACTCGCCGTTTGGTAGATGTAACACAGGATCTAGTGGTAACGGAGGATGATTGTGGAACCAGTAACGGCGCAGTGCTGAAAGCATTGGTCGAGGGTGGTGAAGTAATTGAAGCATTGCGCGAGCGCGCACTGGGGAGAGTAGCAGCGAATGATATCGTCAATCCGAATGATCAGTCAGTAATGTATCCAGCCGGCGAACTATTGGACGAAGATGCAGTCGATGCAATTGAGTCAATGGGTATTGATGAAGTAAAAGTCCGCACTCCACTGACCTGCGAAACTCGGTATGGACTGTGCGCTAAATGTTACGGACGTGATCTAGGGCGCGGAACACCAATTAATGTGGGAGAAGCAGTTGGGGTTATTGCCGCTCAATCTATCGGCGAACCCGGCACGCAGCTCACCATGCGTACATTCCACATCGGTGGCGCGGCATCACGAACCGCAGTAGCTAGCCAGGTAGAGAGTAAGTCAAATGGAGCGGTTCATTACTCACCCACGATGCGTTACGTGATTAATTCTCGTAAAGAATTTATTGCTATTTCTCGTAGTGGTGAAGTGGTAATACAAGACGATGCTGGACGCGAACGTGAGCGTCATAGGATCCCCTATGGAGCTACCTTGCTGGTGCCTGACGGAGAAGTGGTGAAAGCTGGGAAGGTGCTCGCGGCATGGGATCCTCATACCCGTCCAATCATTACTGAGTATGCAGGCAAGGTACGATTCGAGAATGTCGAGGAAGGGGTGACGGTCGCGAAGCAAATAGATGAAGTGACGGGTCTGTCCACCTTAGTGGTTATAGATCCAAAGCGCCGTGGTGTGTCGCAGGCTAAAGGATTGCGTCCATTGGTAAAGCTATTGGATGAGCAGGGCAATGAAGTAAAGATCGCTGCGGGAAATTTATCCGTCAGCATTACGTTCCAAGTGGGCTGTATCATAACGGTCCGCGACGGACAGCAAGTCAATGTAGGTGAGGTGCTGGCGAGAATTCCACAAGAAAGCTCTAAAACACGTGATATTACAGGTGGTCTTCCCCGTGTAGCGGAACTATTCGAAGCACGTTCTCCGAAGGATGCGGGCGTACTTGCTGAAGTGACTGGGACCGTATCATTCGGCAAAGATACTAAAGGAAAGCAGCGGCTAGTAATTACAGATCTCGATGAGGTCGCTCATGAATACTTAATTTCAAAAGAGAAGCACGTGACCGCACATGATGGTCAGGTGGTGAACAAAGGGGAAAGTATTGTTGATGGCCCGGCTGATCCACATGATATTCTACGTCTTCTTGGAGTTGAGGCGCTGGCACGATACATCACAGACGAAGTTCAGGATGTATACCGGCTTCAGGGCGTAAAGATAAATGACAAGCATATTGAGGTAATTGTACGGCAGATGTTACGTCGTGTTCATATCGTTAATGCTGGAGATACCCGCTTCATCACCGGTGAGCAGGTAGAACGCGCGGATCTGCTTCTAGAGAATGAACGGATGATAGCTGAGGAGAAGCAAGTCGCAATCTATGACTTCACGCTTCTGGGCATCACTAAGGCATCTCTTTCTACCGATTCATTTATTTCCGCAGCATCCTTCCAGGAGACCACGCGAGTGCTGACTGAGGCTGCAATTATGGGCAAGAAGGATGATTTGAGAGGGCTCAAGGAAAATGTCATTGTAGGACGACTCATTCCTGCAGGCACAGGTTTAGCCTTCCACAATGCTCGTAAGATGCAGAGGGTAGTGTCGGATGTCGGGTTTGCTGAAGATAAAGGGTTGAGCGAGATAAGTGAAATTCAGAACAGCCCTGCGTAACTGACAAGCTGAAATATTCACTCGTTGTAACTAGAGGTTTTTGCTTCTAACTTCAGTTGCAATGAGTGGCCGATTGGCCACCTTCCTACGGCATACCTCGCTACCAACTCATTTTCCACCAGGGTCGTTCATCCGTCACGGGAGAGTCTGCGAGGTGGCGACTGTTAGGGAAGTTCTTCCTCATCACGCGGTCTGCATCATTCCTTAGATCAGTCATCTCGAGCGCATTGTATGCCTTCACCATGATGGCTAGGGCCTCCTCCGTGGCAGGTGTCTGAGGATAGTCCTTCAGAGCGACCTGGGCTCGATTCACTGCCGCGACATAGGCTCCGCGTCTCATATAATAGCGAGCCACATGGACCTCCAGCATGGCAACCATATTGACTAGGTATTTCATCCGAAGGGCAGCATCGGGACTATATTTACTATTGGGGAACCGTGTCACCAGTTCCTTAAAATTTTCAAACGACTCACGCGAGGCCTTTGGGTCACGTTCACTCATATCTTGACCGCTGACCATCTCGGTTATGATGCCCGTCAATCCAAGGTCATCATTGAAATTAGCTAACCCTCTTAGATAATAAGCATAATCGACATTAGTATGGTTCGGATGAAGCTTGATAAATCGATCGGCAGCGGCGATGGTGGAAGCCTTCTCGTTATCTTTGTAGTACGCATAGGCTACCTCGAGCTGTGTCTGCTGGGCGTACCTCCCATACGGGTACCTTGCCTCCAACGACTCGAATAGTTTAATTGCTGCCGCATAGTTACCATCATTGAGTTCCGCTTTGGCCTCAGAATAAAACTTGCTCGCAGACCAGTTCTTCTGGTCCTCTCGTTCAGCATTTTTAGGCAGGAGGCCGCAAGACGATAACAGCAACAGCAAGATTAAAGCTAAACTACGCGGCATAATAAACTCTTTGGAAAACGACAATAAATCCGTTGGTTATTATAACGCAAACAACTGAATGCTCGAATCAGCAGAGAATTCCATCGACCTAATAATTCCCTTTGACTGCGCAGGTCTTAGACTTGATCAGACATTGGCACGATTGCTACCCGATCAGTCTCGCAGCCGTTTGCAGTCTTGGATCTTGGGGGGGCAGGTCATCGTAGATGGGTTAGGGGCGAGTCCCAAACAAAAAATGTGGGGTGGTGAGAAAGTCCAGATAACCCCTCAACAAGATCTCGTAGAGGAGAGGTATTCACCTGAAGATATCCCTCTCAACATTCTCTACGAGGATGACACCATTATCATCGTCAACAAGCCAGCCAGCCTGGTGGTTCATCCTGGAAATGGTAACTGGAGCGGCACTCTTTTGAATGCGCTTTTGCATCATCATCCAGCCTTGGCTGGGCTCCCGCGAGCGGGCATCGTTCATAGATTGGATAAAGATACCACCGGACTGATGGTGGTCGCGAAGACTCTTGAATCTCAGACCAGTCTAGTTCGGCAACTGCAAAGTCATAGCGTGAAACGTGATTATCTGGCCCTAGTCCAAGGGCGAGTCACGCACGACGGATTGGTGGATGCACCAGTGGGCCGACACTCAGTGAATCGAACCAAGATGTCTGTATCGAGTAGTGGTAAGGAGGCACGTACCCACTACCGAGTGATTGATCAGTTAGACGGATGTACTCTTCTCTTGTGCAGCCTAGAAACCGGGCGAACACACCAGATACGGGTGCATATGCAATCCATTGGCCACTCTCTAGTGGGTGACCCAGTCTATGGTGGTAAGCCGAGCAAAATTGGTCCTGAGATCGGGCGAATCATCGCTCACTTTCCAAGGCAAGCCTTGCACGCACAGAGACTAGAGTTGGCCCATCCGAAAACGACAAAGAACATGTCGTGGGAGTCTTCACTGCCAGATGATATGGAGACGCTCTTAAGTTCTCTGCGTCAACATCGTGACAGCTAATCGTAACGAATATCGCCATCCTCACTATCATGAATGACTGGATTATTCCCGACTGGCCAACGCCGCCCAATGTCAGATCGTTATTTACCACACGGAACGGCGGTCTGAGTCGCGGGACCTATACTAGCCTCAATTTGGGTGATCATGTCGGTGACGACCCCTCAACCGTTAATCAAAACCGGTCCCTTCTTCAAGCGATCCTGCCAGCAGAGCCCCGATGGTTGAAGCAGGTCCATGGAATCCGAGCCGTGAGGGCGGATGATTACGATTGCGAAGTTGGTAGCGATGCCGCTTTCAGTGAATCACCCGGCACGGTCTGTGCGGTACTCACCGCCGACTGCTTGCCGGTATTTCTGTGTGATACCGATGGATTGAGGGTAGGAATAGCGCACGCTGGCTGGCGAGGCCTATCCGCGGGAGTGATTGAATGTGCCATCAAGGCGATGGGTGGCGAGGGATCTAGAATCATGGCATGGCTTGGGCCAGCGATTGGTCCCAACCACTTTGAGGTTGGTGAGGAAGTACTTGAGTCCTTTATCGGGCAAGATAAAGACTGCTCCCCCGCATTCACCGCGTGCGGTCCTGGCAAGTGGACTGCCGATATCTTTCAGTTAGCCCGTAACCGACTGATCAATTCCGGGGTGACCTCAATTTATGGGGGTGGTTTATGTACATTCAGCGACCCTACGAGATTTTTCTCCTACCGCCGCGATGGCGCTACCGGACGGATGGCAGGCCTAATCTGGCTGACAACCTAAGCCATCGTTCATAGTGATCATCTGAATTTTGAACGCTGCAACAGCGTATAATTCTGCATTTTTCCGCTGATCGTTTCCCATGTCCACTCTTGCCTGGATCATCGCCACCAGTCTGCTGGGGGGGCTACTGAGTGTATTGTTCGCAGCAGCACTGACTCTGAACACACGGGCATCGTGGGTCCAGATGCTCATCTCCTATGCGATCGGAGCATTGCTGGGTGCGGCCTTTTTGAATGCGCTCCCAGAAGCCCTGGAGCTGTCGGGGGACCCATCACAGACTACAGCTACCGTACTCTCCGGGATCCTTCTATTCTTCATTCTAGAAAAGTTGGTCTTGTGGCGGCACTGTCATATGGACGAGTGCGAGGTACACGACCCACTCCTCAGCAAGAGTAAATCCGCTGACAATTCTCATGACCATGGTCGTAGCGGAATGCTTATCATGCTGGGAGACACGTTTCATAACTTTGTTGATGGGGTCCTCATCGCGGCTGCATTCATGGCCGATGTCCAGCTCGGCATCGTCACCGCGATTGCAATCATTGCTCATGAAATTCCGCAGGAAGCGGGGGACTTCTTGATCCTCCTCAACTCAGGTTATACCCGACAGCAAGCGCTTCTGTTTAACCTATTCTCGAGTATGGCAACGCTGGTAGGCGGCATGCTGGCTTACTTCATGTTGCAAGACATGAGCCACCTTCTGCCATCACTGCTGGGGCTAGCAGCAGCCAGTATGATTTATGTGGCGATGTCTGATCTGATTCCAGGTCTGCACCGACGCCCCGAGATCAGGGCCACCCTCCAACAAGTCATTCTAATCATTATGGGTATCGGCTCCATCTGGCTGGCTGGCAATCTTTTTGGTCATCAGGCGCATTGATCCTCAGTGCCCTTATATTTCTAAATTCATCCACCTCCTAAAACTGACAAAATAGCCAATGTCCACAATCAACAAAACTGCTCCAAAGGTCGGATTTGTCTCGCTCGGATGCCCTAAGGCATTGGTTGACTCCGAGCAGATTCTGACCCAACTCAGGGCAGAGGGGTACGACATCTCGCCCACCTATTCAGATGCCGATCTGGTGGTGATCAATACCTGCGGATTCATTGACAGCGCAGTAGAGGAGTCACTAGACGCCATCGGAGAGGCGCTTGC
>CANIWY010000014.1 GCA_947471695.1 Nitrosomonadaceae bacterium | reverse complement strand
TTGGAACTAAGTTCTGACCAATACCAGATCTGTTTCCAATCCCGTTTCGGCAAAACCGAATGGCTGCGACCTTACACCACGGAAGTATTGACACAGCTCGGGCAACAGAATACCCAACGTGTGGACGTGGTTTGCCCAGGCTTTGTTTCTGACTGCCTTGAAACGCTGGAGGAGATTGCCATGGAAGGTAAGGCCCTCTTCATGCAATCTGGCGGCCACGAGTTTCATTACATCCCTTGCCTGAACGAGCGCGACGATTGGATACAGGCATTGGCTGAGATTGCACTGAACAATCTGCAGGGGTGGTTGGGACTCGAGCAGTCAAAAGAAGAGCTAGCAGAGTCTCGTCAACGGGCGCTTCAATTGGGGTCCAAGGACTGAACGTAGAACACTAGCAACCTATGTGGCGCTGCAGACGCAAGTAGACGGCAACCCCGATAACGATGCTAATGGCTAGGATAATGAGAATACCTCGCAGATACTCTCTGATGAGTAGCTCGTTGCCACCGATGTAGTACCCTAGTAATGCGAGGATGGTGACCCAAATTCCCGCCCCCAAACTAGTATAAAAACTAAAGACCACCAGGTTCATCCGCGCCAGACCCGCCGGTAACGAGATGTACTGACGTACCACCGGTATCAGTCGGCCCGTGAAGGTGGAGACATGGCCATGATGGGCAAAGAAGTCTTCCATCCTCTGCAGGCTCGCTTCATTGAACATGACATATTTTCCATAGTGCAGAAGGAACGGACGTCCCAGCTTAATGGCGAGATAATAGTTCAACAGAGCACCCATCAGATTTCCGAGAGTCCCTGCCAAAATTACCAGAACCAGATTCATCTCGACCTTATAGGCAAGATAACCAGCCGGGATCATGACTACTTCACTGGGGAAAGGAATGAAACTAGACTCCAGAAACATCATGATAATGATGCCTGGATAACCGAGATCACTTACGGTGAGAACAATCCAGTCGATGATTTGGTACAAGCTACCTCACCTCAGCTTGCAATGAAGTGTGTTCTACCCATGACTCAGTACCACTGCACTATATGCCCTTTGGGAAAGATAGGCGGAAGCAATAATCCGGTTAGGGCAGCGCTTCTGTTTCTTCCTTCTTCTTCTCTGGTTTAACTAGATCCTCACGAGTCACACCTAACAGCATGATGATGGGGCTTGCTACCAGCACTGAAGAGTAAATCCCAAACAGGATTCCGATGGTAAGTGCCAATGCAAAATAATGCAGCGCCTCACCACCGAACAGTAGCATCGAGACTACTACCATCTGGGTGCTGCCATGGGTGATAACGGTACGTGACATGGTTCGGGTAATTGCATTATCTATGGTCTGAGCAACCGTTGCCTTGCGCATCTTACGGAAGTTTTCTCGTATTCGATCAAATATCACCACCGATTCATTCACAGAATAACCCAGAATCGCGAGTATTGCGGCCAACACAGTGAGTGAGAATTCCCACTGGAAAAACGCAAAAAAACCGAGAATGATCACCACGTCGTGCAAGTTGGCAATGATGCCGGCGACGCCAAACTTCCACTCGAAACGAATCGCTAGATAAGCAACGATGCCAAATGACACAACCAGCAGCGCAAGCGCCCCGTTCTCAACCAACTCCTTACCCACTTGTGGACCGACAAACTCAACCCGTCGCATCTCGACCGTGCTGTCATCCTGCTGCAATGCCGACAACACCTTCTCGGACAGTCTCGCGCTAGACATTTCTGGCTTAGCCGGCAGACGTATCAGAACGTCTCGCGAAGTTCCAAAATTCTGCACACTGGCATCCCCCATACCAAGCTTGGCAACAACTCCCCGTACTCTGTTGAGATCGGCGGTCTGGCTGTAGCCGACCTCCATCACTGTCCCACCGGTAAAATCGACACCTAGGTTCAGGCCCTTACTGAAGAGAAAAAATACCGCCAGGATGAAAGTAACTAGTGAAATGGTGGTGGTGTATTTCCCCCAACTCATGAATGGGATATCACGCTTGATTCTAAAAAATTCCATGTAAAACCCTTATTTACTGGAGGCGTAAAGCACGCTCAATCTGTCTACCCACAACGTCAACGTTTATCATTCGTTGGTTTCCACACCTGACCGATGGGAACCTTGTCCAACTTGCGGCGACTGCCGTACATCAAATTGACCATTCCGCGCGACACCGTCACCGCGCTGAACATTGAAGTCAGAATTCCAAGACATAACACCACAGCGAATCCCTTCACCGGGCCCGTACCGAATGCAAACAACGCAAGCCCAGATATCAAGGTCGTGACATTAGAATCTAGAATGGTACCGAAAGCACGTTCATAGCCCGCATTGATCGCCGCCTGTGGTGAGATGCCATTACGCAACTCGTCTCGAATACGCTCGTTGATTAGTACATTGGCATCGATTGCCATACCGAGTGTGAGCGCAATTGCAGCCATGCCGGGAAGTGTCAGGGTCGCCTGTAGAATCGATAATAGTCCAATCAGCAGCAGTAAATTTACACCCAGCGCCACCACTGAAATGAACCCAAACATCAGATAATAAATACTCATAAAAACAGCGACGGCCAGGAACCCATACAGCGTTGAGTTGAAGCCGCGGGAGATGTTATCAGCACCGAGGCTAGGTCCTACGGTACGCTCCTCGATAATGTCCATCGGTGCAGCCAATGCGCCAGCACGTAACAGCAGCGCCACATCACGTGCCTCTTCGGTCGTCATCCGCCCGCTGATCTGCACTCTCCCGCCGCCGATTTCTTCTCGAATCACCGGTGCCGTGACGACCTCCACCAAGTTTTTCTCGATTAGAAGAATGGCCATACGCTTGCCGACATTATCGCGTGTCAACTGTTTGAAAATGCGTGAGCCGTTGTTATCGAGGTTGATATGTACTGCAGGCTGGTTGTTACTATCGAAACCAGCCTGAGCATCATTAATACGATCACCCGTCAGTACCACCTGCTTCTTAATCAGTATCGGGCCACCGCCGCGTTCGGTATGAAGTTCTGACCCAAATGGAATTTGCCCACGTAGTGCTGACTCAACGTCACGCTCCTCGTCGACCATACGGACCTCCAACGTGGCGGTACGCCCCAGAATGTCTTTTGCCTTGGCGGTATCCTGTACCCCTGGCAATTGCACCACCACACGGTCGGCTCCGGCCTGCTGGATGATAGGTTCTGCCACGCCCAGTTCATTGACGCGATTACGCAGGGTAGTAATGTTCTGCTGTACTGCAGAATCCTGAATCCGTTTCTGCGCTTCTTCCTTGAGAGTCGCGGTGAGAAGAAACTCACCACCTTCATCCCGTTGTCGAACAGTTAAGTCGACATAGGTTTTGCTAATCTCAGCTTCCGCTTTGGAGCGCGATTCAGCCTCGCGAAATTTAATAGTAATCTGCGAGCCTTCCTTGTCCAGTCCAGCGTACTGGATCTTCTGCTCGCGTAAACTGCCACGGATATCGGCGCTATGACGATCAAGTGCCTTGGTGAGCGCACCCTTCATGTCTACCTGCAACATGAAATGCACCCCTCCACGCAGATCGAGTCCCAGATACATCGGCAATGCACCGATACTGGTTAACCATTGAGGGGAGTTGGGGAGTAGATTCAGTGCCACCACATAATTTACCCCCAATGCTGCCTGCAACACATCCTTCGCTTTGAGTTGCATATCTGTATCAACAAAGCGGGCCTTGATGCCCCCTTTTTCCAGAAACATTCCACTAGGGACGATGTTAGCCTTCTTCAGAGCCTCTTCAACCCGTTGCAGTAGTGCGGTATCGACCTTCACTGCAGAGCGCAGTGGTGAGACCTGTACCGCGGGCGATTCACCAAAAAAATTAGGTAGCGTGTAGAACAGTCCAAGCAGGACCGAGACCAGGATGATCAGGTATTTCCAAAAGGGATAGCGATTCATGTTTTAGATGAGAGACGAATTAAAAAAGATGGTTACAGGGTTATTTCCTAACCTTTATGCCTCATCTTTTGGAGATTGATTAATCCTTCTCGACGGTCTTCAGTGTGCCTTTGGGCAAGAGCGTCTGAACGGACGACTTGAGCACAGCGATCTGAGTACTCGCGGCAATTTCCAACACTATGTAGTTCCCGCTGATCTTGGCCACTCGACCGAGCATGCCTCCGCTCGACACAACTTCGTCACCCTTCTGGAGCGCATCTATCATTAGTTTCTGTTCTTTTGTGCGCTTCGATTGCGGACGGATTACTATGAAGTAGAACAAGGCAAAAATGATAACGATCATCGGCAATGTCGTCAGGAGGTCCCCCCCGGGTGGGGCAGCCGCAGCCTGAGCGTAAGCTTCACTAATCAACATGGTATTCTCCAAGAGCTAACTTAAAATGGGCAAAGATTAAGATTCTAACATGATGCAGCACTGGCTTGAAATCCTTGCTTAAACTCCTCGAACCGGCTGGCCTCGATAGCACTACGAATATCGTTCATTAACTGCTGGTAATAATAAAGATTATGAAGGGTATTCAACCGTGCACCCAGGATCTCATTGATTCGCTGCAAATGGTGTAGGTAAGCTAGACTGAAATTTTGACAGGTATAACAACCGCATTGTTCATCCGGTGATGCTGTATCCAGTCGGTATTGACTATTGCGCAGCTTAATTACCCCATTACGAGTGAATAGCCAACCATTGCGAGCGTTGCGCGTCGGCAACACACAATCAAACATGTCTACACCTTGCGCCACAGCGTGGACGATATCTGCCGGGGTGCCAACCCCCATCAGGTAACGCGGCTTGTCAGTCGGCAGTTGCGGCGCAATGTGTTTGAGTATGCGCCGCATATCCTCCTTGGGCTCCCCCACCGACAGACCGCCGATGGCATACCCATCAAAGCCGATATCACTCAACCCTGACAGCGAACGTTCTCGTAGACCCTCGTGCATACCCCCTTGAATAATGCCGAACAGTGCATTGGGGTTACCACCACCCTCCTCATGCGCACGTTTTGAGCGTTCAGCCCATCTCAGACTCATTTCCATCGATATGCACGATACTTGCTCATCCGCGGGGTAGGGCGTGCACTCGTCGAATATCATGGCGATATCAGAATTGAGTACACGCTGGATGCGCATGGATTCTTCTGGCGTAAGAAAGCATTTATCCCCATTTACCGGAGACTGGAACTTAACCCCCTCCTCGCTAATTTTACGCAGATCTCCCAGACTAAAAACCTGAAATCCCCCTGAATCCGTCAGTATCGGCCCATCCCATCCCATGAAGTGGTGCAGACCACCGTGGGCCTCAATCACTTCTAGACCAGGGCGCAGCCACAAATGAAAAGTATTGCCGAGCACAATATGTGCATTGACTGCATGTAACTCCTCCGGTGATATGGACTTTACTGCACCATAAGTACCTACCGGCATGAAGGCAGGGGTTTCTACAACACCATGGGCTAGCGTTAGGGTGCCTCGACGTGCATGACCTTCACTACAATGCAACTGAAACTTCATGATTGCCTCTCAATCAGCATCACATCCCCATAACTAAAAAAACGATACCGCTGATTAATCGCATGCTGATAGGCACGTTGAATATGGCCCAACCCGGCAAAAGTTGCGACCAACATCAGTAACGTGGAGCGTGGTAGATGAAAATTGGTCAGTAAGCGCTCTACCACACGTAATCGATAGCCTGGCGTAATGAAGATGTCAGTATCGCCATACCCAGGTTGCAACTCACCATGATTCGCTGCCGCCGCCGACTCAAGCGCACGCAGGGTAGTTGTACCGACTGCTAATACACGCCCACCAACAGTCTTTGCAGCGCGGATGGCAGTGACCGTTTCTACAGGCACATGAAAAACTTCACGGTGCATCTTATGATCTGCGACATTCTCCACCCTCACCGGCTGAAACGTTCCGGCCCCCACATGCAGCGTCACCTGCGCAATCACCACACCCATTGCTCGTATCGCTTCCAACATAGCCTCATCGAAATGCAACCCCGCAGTCGGTGCCGCAACTGCACCTGCATGCCGCGCATAGACGGTCTGATAACGGTCTTCATCAAACTGCGTTACCGGATGCACGATATAGGGTGGTAGTGGCAGACTTCCGTAGCGCTCAAGTAGTTCGCTTGCAGTACTCGCATGCTCAAAACGCAAAGTATAAAAATCATTCTCGCGATCTAGCACTGTTACCGTAAGCACATCGGCAAGTAGAAGCTGGGTGCCGAGTTTAGGCGCATGGCTGGCTCGTATTACTGCCACTACGCAATGCGTATCCAGCACCCGCTCCACCATCACCTCCACCTTGCCACCGCTATCCTTCATACCCCACAACCGCGCCTTAATAACACGGGTATCATTGAATACCATGACATCGCCAGCCCTGAGGAAACTCGGCAGATCGGCAAACAGAGTATCCCGCAAATCACCACTGCCACCATGTAGATGTAACATGCGACTACTGCTGCGTTGCTCAGCCGGAAACTGCGCAATCAGCTCGGCGGGAAGATCAAAATCAAAATCCTGAATTTTCATCAGCACATTATACCGATGAGCCGTTCATTAACCCACGCCGGTTGCCGCAAGGGGCGATTTCAGTGATAATTGCGCTCCTCGCTAACACGCGAGAATATTTGCCGGGATGGCGGAATTGGTAGACGCACGGGACTCAAAATCCCGCGACTGTGAGGTCATGGGGGTTCGATTCCCCCTCCCGGCACCATCAAGTAGTCCAGAGCAACCCTAAGAAGTTCGGATAGTCTAATGAAATGAGCAAGCCCCTTAGCAGTAACTGGTGGAGAGACTCCGGAAAGGGCGAGAACAGTAATTCCCTCCAAAAGTCTGATCAGTGGATTTCAAAACGGGTAAAAATATGCGATCACACCCACTCTTAACTCCCGCCGCACCATCAAATTTTTTAGCAAGCGTGGAAATACCATCACTACCCGTAACTCATCAAAAAATTTATTTTTACTTTACCCTTCAAAAACGAAAAAAGATGGCGATAATCAGTAATGTGAGCATGAAAGGTAACAGTTACTTACCCCTCTAATGGAAGCGCTCAATAGGACAATGCTAATCTGTCCATGTTTTAACGAAAGAAGTCTCCGACATAGAGGTAAGAGACAACTCACCAGAACTTAAGGTAGGATAAAAGAGACTGCTGGGTTGATTCTCGGGCAACCAAACACAGTTGGAGGGTGCAACATGGCAAAGATGGTTGCAAAGCTGGCATGGGACGCACGAGCCGCCCCAGTGCATCTGTTAGCCCGGCTATACCTGATAGTCCGATCAGACTTTGAACAGTGGCAACTGACCAGACCCTCTCCTGCTCACCCCAAGTACAGGCACCGATCCGCCGGAAACCCCTTCTTTGGCACACTCGCGCAAGATCACCTCCCCGCGACTGAGCTCTTGATAAAGGGCATCCGCCGAGACGGAAAAATCTTTCGTCCTGGCAACTGGGCCGAACGACTGTGTGGAACGTGTAGAATCATCTTGATGGTCATGCTGGTCGTTGTAAGTACGAGCGTGCGGGCTGAATGGGTTTTGGTTAGTGGTAGCACAGATGATGTCATCAGCGCATATGCCGACTCCTCTACCATTCGTAAAAAGAACAATAGGGTCACAATGTGGACTTTGATTGACTACAGGATGCCTCAGAAATCTGAAGGCAAAATATTTATGTCAGTAAAGTCTCAAAATGAGTATGACTGCAGAACGGAGCAGTCACGAATAATATATGCAAATGTCTACCTAAAAAATATGGCTAAGGGTGAAGTAGTTAGTGCCTCCATTAAACCCCGTAATTGGGAGCGAAATGAACCCGACAGCGTAGGTGAAGCATTATGGGGGATTGCATGTGAAGTCAGTCCGTAACCGCTCTCTCCCTGCAATTGCAGGGATTAGTCTCGCACTGACCCTTGTCTCGCGGTCCGGGCTCACTTTACTGATGCGGCAAGTGCGGTTTTTGTGACAAAGATCAACACCCGCCTCTGGCTTAGCTTAACCACAGCGAGTGTTTTTGTCGGATTGAAATTAATTTACCAGAAAAGAAAGTCTGCTACTTCAGGCAGGTCATCCAGTCTCCTTTGAGTAATATACTGGCAGAGAAATTCACACAATAATAAAACGAATGCTGACCCTCACATCTGGCACCATGCGCCAAATCACCAGAATGTTATTACAGCGCTTCCTCACCACTGCATTCATCTGCTGCATACTCAGTATCGACACTGTCGCGGCAGCGCCTATGGATGAGGGTATATCTGCCTACCTCAAGGGCAACTATAAGAAGGCACTCGCGATATGGGAGCCACTGGCTACGCAGGGAAATGCAGAGGCTCAGTATTGGCTTGGATCACTGTATTTCAATGGTCAGGGTGGGGTGCTACAGGATTATAAAATAGCCATGAAACTAGCTCACCAGTCTGCAACACAAGGGCTTGCAAGCGCACAGTTTGTCTTGGGTCATATGTATGCCGATGGTGAGGGTACGGGGCAAGATTTTCAGGAGGCGGTTAAATGGTTCCGTCTAGCTGCGGAGCAGGGGCATGAGGCTGCTAGAAAGATTCTGAAGACCCCTAAGATGATTGAGGCAGCAAAGAGTCTTGACCCCCCTCAAGATCAGCCCGAATAAGCTCATTATTCAGGCTGAGTATCTGTCAACCCGTTAATGCAGCAGAGATATTCAGTCTATCAGGAGCCTTCCCCTTGTGAAATCAGGCCTTCCTCTAGTTACCGCAGCGCCCCCATATTTATTCACAAATGACATGACTCCAATACTGACACCCCCGGAATTCTCAAAGGTTCAATTAAAGGTCGAGCCAGATATACTGCCCGTTCTGTTTCGATCAAATAAAACTACAGAAGAATCTACGGGATGTGCCGCAGTATATTGGAGACGAGGGTATAGAAAGACTTCTTTGAGTCCTGATTATTTCCTGAGACTACTTCTGTTGAAGAGATCTTCTCGTCAGATACTTCCGAGTAAAAAAATCTGCAATAACTTTCCCAATCCTTGTTAAAGTCCTTCAACTGATCTTGCGGGACATGCTGCCTAAAGTGCACAAAGGCCTTTTGCATTGCGGGCAATCGGGCATAAAGGTGAGCTTCGATATCTTGCGGCCAATTGACAGGATCGGGGTATAAACCGGAGAGCGATTCTAGAATAGTGTCACGGAAGTACTCTGCAGCACTGATCTTCCGTCTCCGATCAACCAATTCATTAATCCCGATACCGACGACGATCAGTCCCAAAAGTGCTAACGGCCACATGGGCATGTGGTCTAAATAGGCAGAAATTTGCTCAGTAAATTCGTCCATACTCTTCCTATTCTTGATAGCTCCGCCAAATGTTAGGCTGGAGCGGTGGAGATTATAGATCCTGTTAGGATCCAGTCACAAGCTGGCTAACTCTACCACTATTTGCAGCGGCTCATCTCATCAACAACACGGGCTTGATAGCCAAAATCTGAGCAATGTTATTCGCAGCCTGCTGAGCTAGTGCCTGGTCAGCATAAGGACCAACGTGTACTCTGAATAAGCCATCTCGCGAACTGATACTGAGAGTATCGGCAACTAAAGAAAGTTCAGAACGCATGCGAATAAGGAAGTTATCTGCATTATCAAAGAGACTGAAGGCACCTAGCTGCAGGTAGATCCCGCTCATATTATTGGTGGCCACGGGTGAGGCCATGGTGTACTTCACGACTGGCGGCGCGGCTACAGTCTGCAAGATGGATTCTTTACCAGGAAGGATACTCTCTACCTCCACACTCGCACTCCCCCCGCCCAATACACCGAGTTTGTATGCGGCCGTATAGGAGAGATCGATCAGGCGGTCGGAATGAAATGGACCGCGGTCATTGACACGGACTACCACCGACTTGCCATTCTTAATGTTAGTGACTCGGACATAACTGGGTAGCGGTAGAACAGGATGAGCAGCGGTCATGCCATACATATCGTAGATTTCACCGGATGCCGTTTTCTGGCCGTGGTAACGCCGTCCATACCAAGAAGCGATACCGCGTTCCTTATAGGGCTCCAGCACAGTCATCGGCGTATAGGATTTTCCCAACGCGATATAAGGCCTCATATTAGCCTTGCGCAAGGGCTCATCCCAAGGTACGGCATCAGGCAGGGCGGCAAGATTTGGCGGTGGATTATCGCCAGGACCGTCATCTAGATAATAGCCACCACCCCTTTTTATAATGCCGACGGAAGTGGTCGAAGAAATCTGCTTCGCGGTATCCATTTTCGGAATGCTGCTACAGCCCGTAAGGATCAAGAGAGCTGTCAGTACGATAACTTGCATGACCGGTATAGGCTTATGTGATATGCCGCCGACTGCAGAATTTTTGCTCCTCACGTCTTCACCAGTTTGGGATGAGTCTCTATGCTCATTAAGATACCGAACCCCAGCAGCATTGTCACCATCGATGTGCCCCCATAGCTGATTAGGGGGAGTGGCACCCCCACCACCGGTAAGATACCTACGACCATCCCTATATTGACGAATATATAAGTAAAAAAGGTTAGCGTAATGGATCCCGCAACAAGACGGGTAAACTGTGTCGATGCATTGGCAGTGATCATCATCCCTCGACCTATTACCACCAGATACAATATCAATAGAGCGGTATTACCCATCAGTCCAAACTCCTCTGAGAATACCGCGAATATAAAGTCAGTACTTTTTTCAGGAAGAAAATCAAGATGGGTCTGGGTTCCCTGCTGCCAGCCCTTGCCGATGAGGCCTCCGGATCCAATGGCAATGGTCGACTGAATGGTGTGATAACCTGCCCCAAGGGGGTCCTGGGTCGGATCAAATAGCGTCATGATGCGACGGCGCTGGTAATCATGAAGCATCATCCATAGCACTGGTAGGCTTCCTAAACTGACAATCAACAGTCCTACGATGATGCGCCAAGACAGTCCCGCGAGAAACAGCACATAGAAACCACTGGAGGCAATCAACAACGTTGTACCTAAATCAGGCTGACGTAGTATCAGTAGAAGAGGCAGTATCAGCAGCAATGTCGCTACCGCGTAGTCACGCAATCTCAGGGTAACCTCGTGCTTATCAAAATACCACGCCATCATAAGCGGAACTGCCAGCTTCATCAGTTCAGAGGGCTGGATACGGGTCACACCGATATTTAACCAGCGCCGGGCACCATTTTGAATCTCACCGAACAGTGCCACTCCGATCAGCAGCATCAGCCCGATCATATAGAGAGGCACCGCTAATCGCATGATGTGCTGCAAGGGGATATTGGCCACAAGCCACATGATCGCAAGTGCTACCAGCATATTAATGAGCTGATTACTAACACGACTGAGATTAGCATCAGTAGCACTGTAGAGCACCAGCAGGCCCACCAGCATCAATAATAGCAACCCTACCAGCAGAAAGTTATCCACGTAGCGAGTGAGGTAGTACCACAATCGTGCGGAGCTAGTCATGAACACCCTCCCCGTCATCCCCCGTTTCTCGCGCTGCACCTGCAGGCGACTTACCGAGCAGGAAGTAATCGATCACCAATCGCGCAATCGGCGCGGCGGAAGAACCACCATGCCCCCCATTTTCCACCAGAACCGCCAGTGCAATCCTCGCCTTTTCAGCCGGTGCATAAGCAATGAAGAGTGCATGATCGCGGTGACGCTCATTCACCTTACTCTCCACATACTTCTCCCCTTGCTTCATCCCAATTACTTGCGAGGTACCGGTCTTTCCAGCGAAACTATATGGCGCACCCGCCCCGGCACGGGCTGCTGTCCCACCGGGGCGAGTCACGTCCACTAGCGCCTTATGCACGTGAGCCACGTTGTCTGGATTGAGACTCAGTGTGTAAAGCGGTTCTGTAACGATATCCCGTACTTCCCCGGTCTTACTGCTCGTAACTTGCTTCACCAGATGAGGCCGAAAGGCGGCGCCATTACTCGCAAGTATGGCGGTAGCAAATGCCAGTTGCAGCGGGGTGGTCAGATTATATCCTTGGCCGATACCGACGGAAATTGTATCGCCCGCATACCATTTCTGCTTATGACGTTTCGATTTCCATTCCTGCGAGGGTAGCAGTCCTGAAACCTCACCATCGATGTCGATCCCGGTGAGTTTACCCAATCCAAACTGGCTGATGAAACTGAAAATTTTATCAATGCCGAGATCATTCGCAAGTCCGTAGTAATACGTATCACAAGAAATGACCAGGGACTTATGCAGATCCACTCTACCATGACCGCCCTCTTTCCAGTCTCGGTAGCGGTGACCACTGCCGGGTAGACTGAAGAAACCGGCATCACTGATAGCGTACTGGGGGGTACGCCTTTTCAATTCTAGGCCGGCCAGAGCCATGAATGGCTTGAATGTGGATCCCGGGGGATAGAGACCTCTCAGTGCTCGATTATTCAGTGGTTTATCGATTGAATTATTGAGCAGATCCCAACTCTCCGAGTCAATTCCATCCACAAAAAGATTAGGATCAAAACCCGGCTTACTAACAAATGCAAGTACATCGCCGCTCGTAGGATCAATCGCCACAAGAGCGCCACGCCTTTCACCGAATGCCTGTTCTGCAATCTCCTGCAGCCTGGCATCGAGTGACAACTTTAGATTATTTCCAGAGATCGGCGGGTTACGAGACATTACCCTTACCGCCCGACCAGCTGCATCGGTCTCTACTTCCTCAGAACCGGTGATGCCGTGCAACTCCTTTTCATAACTCTGTTCGATACCGATCTTGCCGATATAATCGGAGCCGCGGTAATTAGCGAAATTCCCACCAGACTCCAACTCCTTCAAGTCTTGAGTATTGATGCGGCTGATATATCCCACCACATGGGACGCCCCCTCCCCCTTCGGGTACTGGCGAAACAAGCGCGCCTTGATTTCTACCCCGGAGAAGCGATAACGATTCGCCGCAAAACGCGCTACCTCAATATCTGATAAACGGGTACGTATCGGCAGACTTTCAAATTGCCGGCTCTCCCCTAGTAATTTTTTGAAGCGTTTACGGTCTCTCCCCGATACCTCCACCACGCTCGCCAATTCATTGATGGTGGCTTCAAGATTAGCAACCTTGCTCGGGATGATTTCCAGTGTATAGGCCGAGTAGTTATGCGCCAGTACCTCTCCATGACGATCAAGGATCAGGCCACGGCTGGGTACGACGGGGGAGATGGATATACGGTTAGCTTCCGCCAGGGTGTGGTAGTGATCCCGTTGAGAGATCTGCAAATAAAAAAATCGGGCAAAAAGCAAGAAAAACAGGAGAATCACAAAGCCAACACTAACGGCAATTCTCTGTTTAAAATGATGTAGCTCACGCCCGTGGTTGCGAAGCTCGACAGACCGCCTCATAGCGCATCTGAATCAGGTCTTCGCCTCTGAGGTATCCTCACTAAAGTCGGGAGCAATGGCCATAACAGCCCACCACTCACACTGGCAAGAAGGAAATCCCATTCTGGCAGATTGGCGTTGATCAGTATCCCTGTTAATAGCATAACAAGTTGCGCCGAGAGCAGTAATAGAGCGACCTGTGGTACCTGCTTATGAATACTGAATATGCCGAGACGACGATGCATCAGCAGCGCAATAAAGGACATCACACTATAAGATAGGGCATGCTGTCCGAACACGCTGGCATCGCCTACATCCATCATCAGTCCCATGAAGAAGGATGCACCCATACTGACCCGTTGGGGCTGATTAATGCTCCAGTAAAGTACCAGCAAAGCAACACAATCTGGCCTTAGCAATAGTGCAATACCGTGCAGAGGGAGCAGATTCAGTACTAGTGCCACTGCCAGACTGAGAATGATGAACAGACCCCCAACATTCGAGAGGGGTTTATGCTTAGAAGAGTCAATGAAGGCCAACTTTTCCCCGTTTTTTAACTTCCGAAATATTCTCCACGGGCTCCCCTGGTCTTTCCGGAATAGATGGCAGTGGTGACAGGATTAGCACTTGCCGATTACGATTCACACCGGCAGCGGGGATACAGGTGATACGAGCAAAAGAATAAGTGGTATCGCTCTCTATTTTTGATACCCTCGCCACTGGCAGTCCGGGAGGGTAAATACCATCTATCCCCGACGTAACTAGCAGATCCCCATTCTGAATATCTGCATTAGCTGCCAGATAACGCAGTTCCAGTGTCCCATCCTCACCAATTCCAGACACCATAGAACGTAACCCATTCCGTACTAACTGGACCGGCACTGAATGATCCTTATCAGTAATCAGCGTCACTTCTGACAGCCATGGATAGATGCGCGTAATCTGTCCGATCACACCGACATCATCCACCACCACCTGACCGAGCTGAATACCACTCAGGCTCCCCTTGCCGAGCGTGACTTTGCGGCTAAAGGGATCATTCGGAATATAAAGGATCTCAGCCATGGTGGACTGAGTCTCCATCCTCAGCTCCATTTCCAGCAAGTTACGCAACTGTATGTTCTCAGCTTCCAGAGCTAATAATCCTAATAGCTTCCCTTGATCGAAAAGATGCTGTTGCCGCAGATTGGCAATCTCGTCGACCAAGCTCCGACTAACAAATAGCCCGCTCACCTGATCAAAGATCTCCGTTGGAAAATATGCCATTCTCTGCAGCGGGTCAACTGCCACGGCGACGGTCTGTCGGATTCCAGGGAGATATTTAAAGCGGGTATCCATCACCATCAGTAGTAGTGACAGTAATACAAAAAAAACCAGACGGGCCAGTGGGCCGGGGCCGTGTCTGAAAAACTGCGGGGTTGTTTCCATCAGACTTAGTTTTCAGGTCTCAAGTTGTACCCAGTCTGGGCACCCTGATCTCTACATGCAAAAACGTTCAATCACTTGAGAATATGCCAACCAGCTGATCCATACTCTCTAGCGCAACACCTGAACCACGCACCACGCAGGTAAGCGGGTCCTCTGCGATGATAACCGAGAGACCCGTCTCTTCCATCAGCAAACGGTCAATGTCACGCAGCAACGCGCCGCCGCCGGTCAGCACCATGCCCTTTTCAGCGATATCTGCACCGAGTTCTGGCAGCGTGTGCTCCAGCGCGGACTTCACCGCACTAACAATACTATTCAGAGGGTCGGTCAGAGCTTCCAAGGTTTCATTGCTGGAAATGGTAAAGCTGCGTGGGATCCCTTCCGCCAGGTTACGGCCCTTGACCTCCATTTCTCGTACTTCAGAACCGGGGAAAGCCGAACCGATTTCTTTTTTAATCTGCTCGGCGGTCACTTCACCGATTAGCATGCCATAGTTACGTCGTATGTAATTGATGATGGCCTCATCAAACTTATCACCACCCACCCGTACTGAGTTCGAGTAAACGACCCCTCCGAGTGAGATCACACCGACTTCAGTAGTACCACCTCCGATATCGACCACCATCGATCCGGTCGCCTCCTCAACCGGCAGATTGGCTCCGAGGGCAGCGGCCATCGGTTCCTCAATCAGCTCCACCTTCCGAGCACCTGCACCATAGGCCGCTTCCCGAATGGCCCGACGCTCCACCTGAGTGGATCCACAAGGAACGCAAATCACAATGCGCGGATTAGCAGAGAATAGGCGCGGTGGATTCACCTTCCTGATGAAATGCTTCAACATCTGCTCAGTCACAGTAAAATCAGCGATCACGCCATCCTTCATCGGTCGTATCGCGGTGATATTGCCCGGGGTGCGGCCCAGCATCTGCTTAGCCGCCAGGCCCACCTGCTGAATCACTTTCTTGCCACTGGGTCCGCCATCCTGGCGTATCGCCACCACCGATGGTTCATTCAGTACAATGCCTTGTCCACGAACGTAAATCAGGGTATTAGCCGTTCCCAGATCAATCGCCATGTCGGTCGAAAAATATCCTTTTAGGACATTATTATTTATAAAATTAAGCATAGTGGAGAGCTTCGTTAGTCTCGTGTAGGTATGAATGAGTGAAAAATGCCAACAGTAGCAGCCGCGTACAGAAAGGATAACGTCGTTTAACTGGACTATGATACCCTATATTATATGGATGAATATAAGGGTTTTGGTAGCTGATGTCTCTGACTTTAGACGATATAAAGCGTGTTGCAAATCTTGCTTGCATTGAAACTAGTGAAACTGAGGCGGCAGCCGCGCTAGTCCATCTGTCCGGTATTTTCAGTCTGATCGAACAGATGCAGGCGGTAGACACATCCACTGTCAAGCCGATGTCCCATGCTCAGGATGTGATGCAGAGGCTGCGTGATGACATGATAACCGAGTCCGATCAACGCGAATTATTCCAGTCGATAGCGCCCAAGACCGAGTCTGGGCTTTATCTTGTCCCAAAGGTTCTTGAGTAATGCCTCGGTCTGCTATTAGAGCTCTACTCAGTCCCTCTACGATCTGCCCCACCTCACGACAACTAACATGCTGAACTCTAGTCTTCATCAGCTCTCGGCTCTGATCGCCGCAAAAAAAATCTCCAGCGTTGAACTGACCAATGAATTTCTCACGCGTGTGAAGGCACAAAACCCAGTCTACAACGCCTTCATCACGGTCAATGAGGAGATGAGTCTCGCTCAAGCGCAAGCTGCCGATGCAATGATTGCATCCGGGCAGGGGCACCCTCTGACCGGCATTCCGATCGCCCAGAAAGACATTTTTTGTACCAAGGGGTGGCTGACCACCTGCGGATCTAAAATGCTATCTAACTTTATCTCTCCCTACGATGCAGGAGTAATTGAACGTTTCAATACTGTCGGCGCAGTGAATATCGGCAAGACCAACATGGATGAATTTGCCATGGGATCGAGCAACGAGACCTCTTTTTATGGTCCGGTAAGAAACCCCTGGGATATCACAACGGTACCCGGCGGCAGTTCTGGTGGCTCTGCCTGTGCCGTGGCCGCACGCATGGCCCCCGCCGCCACCGGCACCGATACAGGCGGATCCATCCGACAACCGGCAGCCTTGTGCGGCATCTCAGGCATCAAGCCAACCTACGGGCTAGTATCACGTTACGGCATGATTGCGTTCGCTTCGAGTCTCGATCAAGCCGGACCAATGGCGAAATCAGCTGAAGATCTGGCACTGATGATGAATGTCATGGTGGGATTTGATACCCGCGACTCAACCAGCCTACAGCGTGCCCCCGAGGACTACTCACGCGATCTAGCGAAACCACTTCAAGGACTGCGTATCGGATTACCGAAAGAGTACTTCGTCGAGGGATTGAGCTCTGATGTATCCTCTGCAGTAGAATTGGCCATCGCGGAATATCGCAAACTGGGTGCAGAAACAGTGGAAGTGTCACTACCCAATACTAAGCTTTCCATCCCCGTTTACTATGTATTGGCTCCTGCTGAGGCATCCAGTAACCTATCTCGCTATGATGGTGTACGGTACGGGCACCGTGCTCCTGAATATGTCGACCTCAATGATATGTACCAGAAGAGCCGAGCTCAGGGATTTGGTGCAGAGGTAAAACGTCGCATCCTGATCGGCACCTACGTACTATCACACGGTTATTACGATGCTTACTACATTCAGGCTCAGAAACTGCGTCGGCTAATCGCTCAAGATTTTTCTGAAGCCTTCAAACGTTGTGACATCATCATGGGCCCAACCACACCCACGACTTCATTCCCACTAGGAGAAAAAAGTGGCGACCCGGTAAAGATGTATCTGTCCGACACTTACACCATCGCCACCAATCTAGCTGGACTTCCTGGCATGTCGATCCCCGCCGGCTTTGGCAACAATAACCGGCCTGTGGGCCTACATATCATCGGAAATTATTTTGCCGAAGCACAAATGCTCAATGCCGCACACCAGTATCAGCAGGTGACTGATTGGCATATACGGATTCCAGACACACTGACTGACTTATAGAAACACGACAGAAAATGCAATGGGAAACGGTTATTGGTCTTGAGGTGCATACGCAACTCTCGACCCAATCAAAAATATTTTCGGGGGCCCCGACTGCGTTTGGTGCAGCCCCTAATGCCCAGGCCTGCGCGGTTGATATTGCTTTGCCAGGCGTTTTACCGGTACTGAATCATGGTGCAGTAGAACTGGCGATCAGGTTTGGTCTATCGGTCGGTGCGAAAATTAATTCAACCTCTATCTTTGCTCGTAAGAATTACTTCTATCCGGATCTGCCTAAAGGCTATCAGATCAGTCAATATGAATTGCCAGTGGTTGCTGGCGGCAGTGTGAAGATCCAAGTTGATGGTGCTGGGAATAAATACGAAAAGACCATTCGCCTCACCCGGGCTCACCTAGAAGAGGATGCAGGTAAGTCGCTGCATGAAGACTTTCAAGGCATGACCGGGATAGATCTGAACCGTGCCGGTACACCCTTGTTGGAGATCGTCTCCGAACCTGACATGCGCAGCAGCGATGAAGCTGTCGCCTTTGCAAAGACTCTACACTCGCTGGTCCAGTGGATCGACATCTGTGATGGCAACATGCAAGAAGGCTCCTTTCGTTGCGATGCCAATGTATCAGTCCGCCTCCTCGGCTCCGACAAGCTTGGTACCCGTTGCGAGATAAAAAATCTCAACTCGTTCCGCTTCCTAGAGAAGGCCATCAACTATGAGTCTAGGCGGCAGATAGAGATTCTGGAAGATGGCGGGACCATTCGTCAAGAGACCCGGCTCTACGACTCGGACAAGAACGAAACACGAACCATGCGCAGTAAAGAGGATGCACAGGATTATCGCTACTTCCCCGACCCGGATCTACTGCCACTCGCGATCTCTGAGGACTGGATCAGTCATGTAAGAACAATGTTGCCTCAGTTACCTGAGGCCAGGCGCAGCAACTATATTACGGAGTATGGCCTCTCCTCATACGATGCCGGGGTATTAACCTCGTCTAAAGAGATGGCAAGTTATTTTGAGAGCACGGTAGAGCTGTTACCAACACAGGCTAAGCTCTGTACTAACTGGATAATGAGCGAAGTAAACGGACGTCTGCATAAAGAGTCTCTTGATATTGCGCAGTGCCCTGTCATTCCTGCTCAGTTATCACTACTGCTGTTACGCGTCAGCGACGGAACGATCTCGGGGAAAACCGCCAAGGACGTGTTCGATGCCATGTGGCGAGTCGAGTGTAATGGCGATGCTGACCTCATTATCGAGTCCAAGGGCCTAAAACAGATCTCGGATATGAGCGAGATCGAGAAACTTATAGATGACATTCTTGCGGCTAATCCGC
>CANIWY010000013.1 GCA_947471695.1 Nitrosomonadaceae bacterium | reverse complement strand
GTGTGAATGTCACCATCAATGAGACCACTGGGGCCATCGGCATTGCAGCCTCTTCACCCCCCAACTCCACCGCATCGACCCTCCATAACGGTAGCGGTAATGGTGTGTCAGTCACTGCTGCGGGTGTGGGAAATGCTGGAACTGGAGTGGTCAGCTCTGCCTCGGTGTCGGATCCTGCAACTCTGACCGGGCACTCCTATCAGATTAAGTTTGATCCACTTGATTCCAGTCTGTATGAAGTAATAGATACATCGACCGCCACTGCTTCACCTACTTCCCCTTACAGTAGCTCCTATGTAAGTGGCGACCCAATCAGCTGTGGCGGGCTCCAGGTTACGATTTCCGGTACCCCATCGGAGGGGGATATCTTCACCTTGAATCCAAGTCACAACCAGACCTATGACAGTACCGTCCCCAATCTCATCTCGGTGAATGGTTGGACGGCAGAAATTACAGGATCCCCCGCGGCTGGGGGTAGCTTTGTAGTATCCGCCAATACCGGCGGATCAGCAGATAACCGCAATGCACTCCAACTGGGTGGACTTCAGACTAAGAACACGCTCAATGGAGGTACATCATCCTACCAATCGACCTACGGACAGCTCGTGAGTCAGATCGGGAATAAGACTCGGGAGTTGGAATCAACCAGTAAGGCCCCGGCGAGTATGGTGACCCAAATTAATTTAGCTCAGCAGTCAATGTCTGGCGTGAATCTGGATGAAGAGGCAACCAGTCTGATGCGTTACCAGCAAGCCTATCAGGCATCTGGCAAGATTTTGCAGATTTCAAGCACACTGTGGGACACATTGTTAGCACTCAAGTAAGGGGAATCCTATGAGACTCAGCACCAATACCATCTACGAGCAAAGCCTGGCATCTATAACGGCGCAGCAGGAGATCTTGCAGAAGACTCAGCAACAACTCTCAACAGGAAAACGGCTGCTGACCCCGGCAGATGACCCAATCGCGGCAGCCCAGGTGCTCAATATCTCTCAGTCGGACTCGATCAATACTCAGTATGCTCAGAACCGGACCAATGCACAGAATAATTTAGAGTTGAGTGACACAATCTTAGGGGGTATATCCGACCTCATCCAGAATGTGAGAGATACGGCTGTCTATGCAGGGAATGCATCATTGAGCCCGAGTGATCGTGCAATTCTCGCGGATACGGTGAAGAGTTCCCTGGAGGAATTGATCGGACAGGCAAATACCACCGATAGCTCCGGACGTTACCTCTTCTCAGGTTATCAGGGAACTACCAAGCCATTCTCTCAGTCCCCATCCGGTGTTCAGTATGCCGGTGATCAGGGTCAGAGGATGGTACAGGTGTCCGCATCTCGTCAGATTGCATTGAGTAATTCTGGGAGCGATATATTCGAATCTTTCAAGAGCGGTAATGGCGTATTCGCGACCGGTCCAGATGCCAGTAATAAAGGTAATGGGGTGATCAGTTCCGGGACAGTGGTCAATCCATCTCTCATGACGGGGCAGTCGTATCAAATAGAGTTTACGTCGCCTACTCAATACAAGGTGACGAATACGACGACCTCGACCATTGTCGCCTCTAGTCAAGAGTATGTGAGCGGCAACGCGATCAGTTTTGATGGTCTCCAACTCGATATTTCAGGGACTCTCCCGGTTGGTGACAAGTTCACCGTGAGTCCAAGCAGCAATCAGAGCCTCTTCAAGACCGTTGAGGATTTAATCGCGGTCCTGAAGGCGCCTGTCATCACACCGACAGATAGCGCTAGACTCTCTAATGGATTGAGTGCTGCACTTCAGGGTCTGGATAAGGGTCTTGACCATGTCCTGATCAATAGAGCTTCAGTTGGTTCAAGATTACAAGAGGTCGATTCATTGCAGAGTATCGGGTCCGATCTGAGTCAGCAGTACCAGCAGACCCTGTCTCAGTTACAGGATATAGATTTTGCGAAATCAATCTCGAACCTGAACCAACAGCAGGCCTATCTCGAGGCGGCACAGAAGGCCTTTAACAAGGTCTCTGGACTATCACTCTTTAATTACATGTAACTTTGTTGGATGACTTGGTGGTCATTCAATTTTATGGATAAGACAAGATGGAAATGACTCCACTCAATCAATTCACACCGCCAGACTCAGTATCCGGAATAAAGCGAAACCTGTTGATTCTGATGGTGTCAGTCTTGGCAGGGTGTAGTGCGATCCCGGTCCAACAGACTGCCATCATGGAAGTCCCTGATGCCGTCTCTAAACCGGCGCCCTTAAACAAGACAACACGCATCCTTCCCGAAAAGCCTGCCTTGCCGGAGGATCCAATCGCGGAGAATGTGAAGGGCGCACTGGCTAGTACCCTGGGTGCGGTCACTAATGTGGTGATTGAGCAGTTAGTCCCAGGATGGTCGATCGAGCAGACTCGGATTGGGGAGAAACTTTTTAGAATCGAAGTCCGTAGGAAGCGTTTTACTGCGGGCGGTGATGGTGAGGCTGCACAGGTGATCTATCGACATGCAGAACTGATTACCAGAAGGTATGGTTATTCGAGTTATACGGTGATGGAGTTCACAGAGGGAATTGATACCATGTTCCTGATCTCACAGAGGGTCGCTCAGAGCGTGATACAGGTCAGATAGTCTCCAACTCTCGTTATCAAAGCACGTGATCAGGGGAGGGATGACCCCTCCACAGCATTCTGTGAGCCCTCTCAGGAAGACTTTCTGGAGGCGGTGATGATACGAGACTCTGGCTTCACCATGGCCGACTCTCCATGGTAATTGGTCATCTCGCTCGAGAGTTTCCAACCATTCCAGATGATGTCTGAGGATGCGACCACACCCTCCGGTTCAGCATTTAAGAGCGACATCCCAGGATCTACGAGCTCCTCATTTGCTGACAGCATCGCAGGATCCCCCACCGTACTTTCGTGGGGGAGGTCTGATTTAGAGATCTCGGCCATATCCGGAATGACACTCTTTGCTTGAACGTATCCCACTTGCGGTAACTCGGAACTGAATGGGAATACATAGAAGATACCCGCAATTAGGCCGGCTGCAATACCGGCGAGCCATCGTGCTCGTTTCTCCGTTTTACCTGTGTGTGGTTCAAAGGTGTCCGTCGAATCTATTAATGTGGAGCCTTTCTGATTGTCCGTGACGGGCTTCGTTATTGGGATGATATTGGCCCGGCTGGGTGAGTAAGTATAGGACTCATCATCGGCATCATCGTCTATATCATCCATCCCTGTGATCGAGGACAATTCTTCTCGTGCGGCTATTTCAGCCTGAATTCTTGACTCAGCCTTGAGCCTGGCTGCGCTCTCGGCTTGAATCCGATCCTGAGAGGCTGATGTTGCAGATGACTCTGCCTGTAAACGTGCCAGTGCTGCGACCTTCGCCAGCGTCTCTGCCGACATACGAGTCTTAGCCTCGTCCAGTGCACGGGTCTCAGCTACAATCCTGGCCTCAGACTCAGCTGTTGCAGCCATCTCAGCTTCAGCCCTAGCCAGTGCCACGGACTCAGCTTCAGAGTCCGCCTGAGCGCGTGCGAGTGCAGCCTGCTTGGCTTTTGCATCTGCCTCGGTCTTCATCTTCAGATTATTCAGCGCATGATTCTCAGCCCGCTCTCTGGAGGCGGCCTCAGATGCAGCCATCTCCTCAGCCTCAGCCCTTGCCAGTGCGGCCTTCTGGGCCTGTGTATCGGCCATTGCTCGGTTCTGTGCTGCTTCCTTGACCTTGGCATCGGCCTCTGCACGTAGCCACGCATTCTCTGCAGCCTTAGATTCCATCTCGATCTTTGATTGTTCCTCTTGGGTGGCGGCAATCTCTGCCATCTCACGTGCCAATGCAAGCCGGGTTCCCTCCTGCTGAGTCTTTGAGCGGGCCACTGCAGCTAATTTAGCGCGAATTTCAGAGGCAGCACGGACGCGAGCATCGTCCATCGCCAGAGTATCTGCTTCTGCTCTGACCCGTGCGAGGGTCTCTGCCTCTTGATGCTCAATGGCTAACCTCTGAGCTGCCTCGATGGCGGCCATTTCTGCTTCGGCTCGATCTTGAGCTGCCTTGGCTGCTGCCAATTCGACCTGGGCCTTAGCGACTGACAGTGTTGTCATCTCCTGCTCTGCCTTCAGACGTGCCTCAACCGATAGTCTGGCTGCATGATCGATCTCAGCACGTGATCTGGCTTCATCGACCATCTGTGACTCGATGTGAGCCCTCTCCTGTGCTGCCTCGGCTGCAGCAGTTTCGGCCTCAGCTCTCGCCTCTGCTGCGGTACGTGCCCTGACCTCGGCCCTGGCACTGGCTTCTGCAGCCGACTTGGCCTTGGCATCGGACTCGGCACGTGATCTTGCCTCCAACGCGGAACGACTCTCAGCCCTAATCCGAGCCTGCATCTCCTCGGTAGCGATGACCTCTATCTTGGACTTCTCCTGGATAGCAGCGAGCATCTCGAGCTCGGTCTGAGATCTGGCCTGAGCGGCCATTTCTGCAGCGGTCTCTGCTAGGGTCCGTGCATGAGCATTTTCTTGTGCCTGAGACTCTGCACGGATACGTGCCTCGGCCGCTTGGGAGGCTGCTATATCTGCCTGCATCCTGGACTCAATCATGCCCTTGGCTACATTCTCAATCTTAGACTTTGCATTGGCAGCAATCCTTGCTTCGGACTCAACTTTGATCCGTGCATTGGTCTCCTCGACCACGCGTGAGTCTGCCTTAAGACGCTCCTCGGTCTCGATCGAGACTGAACTCTCAGCATCGGCCTTTGCATCTGCCATCATCCGTGCCTGTTCTTCATTCCTCAATCGGGACTCTGCTGCAACCCTGGCACGGGTCTCTGATGCTGTTCTGATACGTGCGTGCTCGAGTGCCTCTGATTCAGCACGTGCCCTCATATGAATCTCTTCTGCAGCCCTGGACTCAGTCTCCCTACGTTCCTTTGCAAGTATCTCGACCTCTTCCTGGGCCTTGATCCTAATCTGAGTCATATTGGTTGCTGCGATAGAGGCCTCGGTCGTGGCCAGTGCCATGAGTGTTGCCTCCTCCTCGACCTTGGCCCTGATCTCTGCTGCTTTCTTGAATTTGCTCTCTGCAGCAGCCCTGACCTTCGACTGCTCAAGAGTCTTGCTCTCTGCACTGATCCGTCCTTGTACACTCTCTTTGGCCTGCGCCTCAGCCAGCATCTTGGCCTTGGTCTGTGTGATGGCCTCTTGCTCGGCCTTGATACGGTCCTGCATCGCCTGACGGGCCTGACTCTCAGTCTCCGAACGAGCGCTTGCCACATCCATCGCCTGGGACTCTAACTTAGCGCGTGCTCTCGCCTCCTCGGTTGCCCGTGTCTCTGCCCCCTCACGTGCCTTCGCCATCGCAGTGGCATTGACCTCTGCACGTGCACGAGCTTCGGCTGCAACTCTGGCACGAGCGTCTGCGGTGATCCGTGCACGTGCCTCCTTGAAGGCCTCTTTCTCAGCATTGATTCGGGCATTCTTCTCGGTCTCGCCCTCGGTTCCGATCGAGGATGTCATCTCAGACCAGTCTTCCAGGGTGGTGTCATTCTCCTGATCGCCCTTCATCTCTAAATGAATTGTTTCGAACGAATTGTCTTCTGGATCTTTATCTTTTGGGGACGATAATCCAAAGAGTGATCTGACCAGTTTCATTTTTTTTGTCATAGCAGTTTCTGTCTTCCTTAGAAATAATGGCCGACCCTGTTGGACCGGTTTTTACAGGTCAACAGTATCATTCTGAGGAATCAAGCATGACCCGAATAGAGCCAGAAAAGGGGGGTAATTCTCTGGATGGCCGATCACCCGGCTAGGGAGGGGCAGCTCGAAACTGACCGGCAACGTGCAACATCATCTGAAGACCTTCTATGAAAAGTCGCTCCATGACCGGTGCAAAGTAGGGGAGTGATAATGCCAGTGTCACCATGCCGATGGCGAGTGTGATTGGAAAGCCCACCGCAAAGATATTCAGCTGTGGTGCTGCACGCGTCAAGATTCCGAGCGTTAAGTTGGTCATGAGGAGTGCCGCCATCGGTGGAAGGGATAGCAGCAGCCCCGCCGCAAAGATCTTACTCCCCATGTCAACGAAGACCTTAAATCCATTCGCAGCTAATGGCTCAGCACTTACGGGGAGGGTGCTAAAACTCTCTGCCAGTACCGCAATAATCTGTAAATGACCATTCAGTGCGAGGAAGATGAGTGCTGCCAGTATCCCTAAGAATTGCCCGATGACAGGCGTGAATCCCTTGGTCTGAGGATTAAAGAAGGTTGCAAACCCCAGGCCCATCTGTAGCCCAATCAGTTCACCCGCCATCTCGATTGCAACGAAGATGATCCGGATGGTCAGACCCATCGCAATGCCGATCACGACCTGTTGTCCCAGTATTAAGAGTCCTGAAAGTGAGTTTGGGTCAACTGCGGGCATCTCTCCCAGGTTTGGGGCAACAGCCAGTGTGATCATCAGAGCCAGCCCCAACTTCACTTTCTTAGGAATACCTGGATTGCCTAGAATCGGTGCTGTCGCAACCAATGCCAGTATCCGGGTCAGTGGCCACAAGAAGGCCGCAATGAGGGTATTAAATTCGGCGGTGGTGATGCTGATCATGGACGAATTATTATAGGGGTATGGGAGGGGTCGGTATTGGTGATCTGATGCTATTTTTGACCGGATCAAGCTCCTGATGGGAGCTGCCCCTTGAGTGAGATCGGTCAGGCAGAGGAGTGGAGATTTTCTATCCCAACATCCAGGGGATGTTGGTGAATAGACGTCTCATATAGTCCATCATCAAGTTCAGCATCCAAGGGCCTGCTACAACCATCATCAGCAACATCGAGAATAACTTTGGGATGAATGAGAGGGTCATTTCATTGATCTGGGTTGCTGCCTGAAAGATACTGACCATCAGCCCAACCCCAAGTGCGGTTAGTAGCATCGGTGCTGAGACCATCATTGTGATCTCCAGCGCCTGCTGGCCGATGGTCATTACACTTTCTGGGTTCATACGTAGAAGCTCTGTACCAGTGAATTAATCAGGAGTGCCCAACCATCCACAAGCACGAACAGCATCAACTTGAATGGGAGAGAGATGATGACCGGAGATAGCATCATCATACCCATAGACATGAGCACACTCGCAACCACAATATCGATAATGAGGAAGGGGATGAAGACCATAAAGCCAATCTGAAAGGCGGTCTTTAATTCGCTAGTGACATAGGCCGGAACCAGTATCCTCATCGGAACTTCTTCCGGGCTGTAGAGCTGCTCAGTATTGGATATCTTGACGAATAGCGCCAGATCAGATTCACGTGTCTGCTTTAACATGAATGCCTTGAGTGGGACGCTCCCCTTATCAAGTGCCTGAGATAAATTCATCTTATTTTCTGAGAAGGGCTGATAGGCATCGGTATTGATCTTGTCTAAGACCGGTGACATCACAAAGAAGGTTAAGAATAGAGCCAGTCCGAGCAGTACTTGGTTTGGGGGGGATGACTGTGTCCCCAGTGCCTGACGGAGTAGAGACAGAACAATGATGATCCGTGTAAAGCTTGTCATCATGAGTATGATCGCTGGTAGGAAGGTCAGCGATGTCAGCATCAGGAGGGTCTGGACGCTTAAGGTATAGGTCTGTCCGCCACCGGGTGCAGGTGTGCTGGTGATGCTCGATAATCCAGAACTTTGAGCGAAGACGGGTAACGCGATACAGCCCGCCAAACCGATCAGTGTGAGAAAGAATTTTTTTCTGGGAGTCATGACCTGGGTCAGGGTTTGAGAGTGGGGAGATGGGATCCGTTTAACCTGCATTACGTTTATCCGTCATCTGCTGAAGCCAATCCTGGAATCCCCTCCGAGGGGTGCTGGGAGTGATCTCCTCATGCTGCTCTGAATGACCCTTGGGCATGGTATGAAGTGTACGAACCTGTCCCGGAGCTACCCCCAGAACTAACCACGTTCCATTCACCTCGACTAAGACCACACGCTCCCTCTGACCGACCGCAGCACCTGCGATGACCTTGATATTTCCGTTTGGGGTTCCATGATTTAAAGCGAACCTCTTGAGCAACCACGCGGCCGCAACGATTACTGCCAGAACCAGCAAGAGTCCGACCATCATCTGAAGCATCCCGCCCTCTGGTAAGAGGGTTGAGGGGGGGGCATAGGGGGGCCTTTGGGGTTCTGTCTGTGCATGGAGGGGAAAGCTCGCCAAGATGAGGGCGCACATCATTGAAAAACGTTTTAGCATGGTAAGACTTCTAGCGGTTAAGTTTACGGATACGTTCTGAGGGGGTAATGATATCGGTCAGTCGGACACCGAAACGTTCATTCACGACCACCACTTCTCCCTGAGCGATGAGGCATCCATTCACCAGAACATCCATCGGCTCACCGGCCATTCCATCAAGCTCGACCACCGACCCTTGAGCCAGTTGGAGCAAGTTCTTGATGGCGATTCGTGTTCGCCCTAGTTCGACGGTGATCTGAACAGGGATGTCCAGGATCATGTCGAGATCGTCATTGATATGGGTATTCGGATTGCTGCTGGATAGCTCTTGAAATACGGGGGGTGAAGTCCTCTGAGCAGCCGTCGCGAGATCGGGTGTGCTCGGGATGGGATCCGGGCTCTGACTCGAGCTCTGACCCGGATTGGGCTGAGCCTCGGCTGATCCCCAGTCATCGGTATCGGTCATTCCCTCGTTTGTTGTTTCTGACATGATGATCTCCTTCGAATTAGATATTATCTAGATCTGGGGTAAAGACCTTACCCACCTTAAGAGCGTACTGACCATTTGAGATGCCGTACTTGCACTCGAGTACCGGGACACCGTCGACCTTTGCCACAATCGCCTCTGGAATGTCTAGAGGGACGATATCCCCCTTCTGCATCTTCATGATCTGACGGAGTGTGACAGGAGTCTCACCGAGATTGGCAATGAGATCAACCTCAGCCAGTTGGACCTGCTTTCTCAGCAAACGAACCCACAGACCATCGATCTCGGTCTGGTCCCCCTGAAGGCTGCTGTAAAGGAGATCCCTGATCGGTTGTATCATGGTGTAGGGTAGACAGATATGAAATTCCCCGGATACGTTGGACCCGAGTGCGATACTGAATGTGGTTGCCACCACAACCTCGTTCGGGCCCGCGATGCTTGCGAATCGGGCATTAATTTCGGATCGTACAAATTCAACATTGATCGGGTAGATCGGCTGCCAGGCCTTTTCGTAATCGGCAAAGATCACGCTCAGAATATTTTGCACGATACGGGCCTCGGTCGCTGTGAACTCCCTCCCCTCGATCATGGCATGGGGACGGCCTTCCCCCCCAAAAGAGATATCCACGACCTGGAATATCAGGTGAGGATCGATCACGATCATTGCTGTCCCACGGAGTGGCTTGATCTGCACAATATTCAGGTTGCTCGGCATGGTCAGTGCGCGTATAAACTCTCCATACTTAATCACTCTGGGGGGTCCAACAGTCACTTCTGCTGAACGTCTGATAAAGTTAAATAGACCGACACGGAGCAATCTCACGAAACGATCGTTGATGCTTTCCAGGGTCGGCATCCGGCCTCGTACAATCCTCTCCTGACTGGCTAGATTGTAGGGACGTGCCTCTCCGTTCGTTTCATTAGCATCGGCCTCGACAGGCTCGAGAGCCTCATCCGAGACGCCCTTGAGTAGGGCATCGACCTCGTCCTGGGAGAGAAAATCTTTATCCACGTCTGGCTATTGAATGACGAACGAGGTGAATAAGACTTCTGTAATCTCCTGCTCAACCCGTGGGCTCGTGATCGTCTCCTTGATCGTTTTCAGAAGCTCTGTCCTGAGTTGCTGCTTACCCTCGCTGGTATTGATCTCGGACCCTTTCTTGTCTGACAGAAGTAACAGTATCTTGCTGCGAATCTCGGGCATATATCCCTTCAATGATTCTGCCGTGGTGGATGAGGTGACCTTCATGGTCAGTCCGACCTGAAGGACCTGGTCCTCAGTCTCAACCGCCAGATTCACTGTAAAGGGTTCCATATTGATAAATGAGGAATGCTTCTCCTTGGGAGCGCTTTCCTCAGCATCGGATCCAGAGTCCTTCTTCATGTACCAAGCAGCACCCCCACCACCGGCACCGAGGACTAATACCGCGATCAGGATGGGGACTAATTTCCCCTTCTTCTTGGGTTCTGGTTTTTTATCGTCATCATCATCGTCTCTTTTGGCCATGATTACTCCTTACTGGATTCTTGGATTATGCTGAAAATAGTTGTCTTGCCATGCACTGAATAGACAGGTGAAAGCCCGTCATCTTCCGATTCTAAATATGTTCATTCTTTATTCTGATCTTAATTGCGGCCATTTAAGAGGACTCAAGACAGGGGATGATGAGTCCATGGGGGACCCCCACTCAGTCTGATCAGTCCTCCGTTGGGGTTATGCAAAGGTGTCCACCATCCCATCATGGGACCGCATGGTGGTCGATCGGGAGGCCATCTCAGAACTATTTTGGGACAGATTGTCCGATGATCTTGAAGAGGGGTTATCCTGGCGTCCAGACTGGGATTGCTGCTGGAATGATTCTGCACTGACGGTGGTGCTCCCTAAAGAAATCCCGCTACCCTCCATCATTTCGCGAAGTTGCGGTAGTGTTGATTGAAGAGCTTCTCGTACCGCCAGGTGAGGTGACGTGAACTCGATACTGGTCTCGGCACCAGGACCTGTTCCGACTGTGAGGGTCACCTCCATCGGACCCAAGTCCGGTGGATTGAGTTGCAACTGAGCGACCTGCATCTGCTGGTTCGACATCCAGGTCACCTTCTGAGCAAGCGCGCCGTCCCATGCAGGTGTTCCTACCCGGGGTTCAAGCCTTAGACTCTGTTCAGTAGGGGGGGCATTGGGTGTTGCTGAATTGATGGTGTTAAGTAACGAGACCCCTGATGAGGATGAGGGTGTGTTCGATGAGGTCTGGATGGCTGAGTCTTGACTCATCACCTGTGAGAACGAACGGATATTCTTGTCATTGGAAGACCCTTGCGGCAGAATTTTCTCATCCGCGGCAATATTCGCCGTCTTGCCCGTTTCGAGGTCTGATCTACCCGCACCAATCGCCGATCTTGCTGAGTCTTGTAAAGACTGGAGCGGGTTATGACGAGAGACATTCCCGGTTTGGATGGGTGTGATGGACTCATTTGTAACTTTGCCAGAGATCTCCTGACCCATTTTTTGCATTAATCCTGCGGTCATTTCCCCTGTCTGAGTGCCTGAACTCTGTGCCAGTAGCGCGTTCGCAGCGGGATCCTGGGTTAAGGGTGGTTGTACGGTCATTTCTCCTGTCTGAGTGCTTGAACTCTGAGCCAGTAGCGTGTTCGCAGCGGGATCCTGGGTTAAGGGTGTCTGTACGGTCAGGAGGAGTCTCGAGATGTCCTGAGTCAGAGACTGAGGGGGCGGACCATGATCAACTGGAATCTGAGTGGTGGTCGCATCAACGGCCTTCTCGTCGGTATCTGTGACCTTGGTGATTGAGGATGAATTCTTCACCTCGGCATCTGCACCCTTAGCACTTGGGGACGGACTCTTTGCCGCGGCATCAGGAGCCTTGGTAACTGAGCTTGAGTTTTTAGTGTCATTATCGTGTTGCTGCTTTCTGCTCGCCAGATCCCGTGCCAGCATCTTACTGAACTCTCCAGATCCTGACGATTCATTCATCGGCCCATTCATTGGAGGAGTATTGGGTGAGGGGTTGCTGGTGAGGATGGGCATGCTTTGCATTTGATTTCCTTAGTGTTCAGTCATTGACAAGACTGTTAAAGCAATATCCATGCCAATCATTTAAGGGAGCCTATTTGCTGCGGTGTGGATGTGAGAAGGGTGGGCTAATCGGGTCTGTCGGTGGTGCCTGTTGGGTACGGTCAGAACACGGAGATAGGTGAAAGAATGAGCACCCCAATTAAGAGATGGGACGTTGGGAGAATGACTTGATCGTTAGCTCATCTTGCTCACGCTGCTCAAGCTTTGAGGCTCGTCGGAGCTCTGTCGCCTGGTATCTTTGAGATAGGGTGTCGTAGGTCTTGAGCTTGTGCTGCTCGGCATGCCAGTCAGTACGTCCCAAGTGGACGCGGTTCTGTGAGTTCAAGACTGTCTTCTCCTGTTCCGAGATCGCGGTATCGAGCTTCACCATGAATGCGCGGAAGTTGAGCCACTTAGCCCGATCGACCCCGGTCTTACTCAGCTCTTGGAAGTTATGTTCATAGTCTCGCCGATACTCAATCAATAGCTGGAGCTTCTGCTCCGCACTCTGTGCTTGCACATTCAGTCGTCCAAGCCGGGTTGCGGCCGCATCACTCTTGTCTTGTGCCAAGTCTAAGAGTGTCTTTAGGGTGAATGCGCTTGTCATCGCGGTTGAATTGAATTCTTCATGTGGATACTCCCTATATCGAACATCTCAGTCAATTTCTTGAGACTATCAGTGTAGCTTTCTTGATCCATCATCCCCTGGGTCAGGAATGACTCGAGCTTGGGGTGCATTGCAATCGCCAGATCAAGGTCTGGGTCGCTACCGGCCACATAGGCACCGACGCTGATTAGGTCTCGGCTGCGCTGATACCGTGAATAGAGATACTTAAAACGGCGGACCAGATCGAAGTGATCGGGTGTGATCAGGCTGGTCATGACCCGACTGATGGAGGATTCGATATCGATCGCGGGGTAGTGACCCTGATCGGCCAGGCTTCGGGAGAGGACGATATGTCCATCAAGAATCGCTCGTGCACTATCTGCAATCGGATCCTGAGGGTCATCCCCCTCTGTCAGGACGGTATAGAAGGCGGTGATTGATCCGCTCCCCTCAGCTCCATTGCCGGCACGTTCAACCAGCTGAGGAAGCTTTGCGAACACGGATGGTGGGTACCCTCTCGTGGCTGGGGGTTCACCAATGGCAAGTGCGATCTCTCTTTGAGCCATCGCGTATCGGGTCAGTGAGTCCATGATGAGGAGGACATGCTGACCCTGATCACGGAAGTATTCTGCGATGGTGGTCGCGTAAGAGGCACCCTGCATCCTAAGGAGTGGGGAGGTGTCAGCCGGTGCGGCCACGACCACTGATCGTGCGAGTCCCTCCTCCCCCAAGATCTGTTCGATGAATTCCTTGACCTCTCGACCCCGCTCACCAATCAGCCCGACCACGATCACGTCAGCGCTGGTGTATCGTGCCATCATCCCGAGTAAGACGCTCTTGCCGACCCCGCTACCTGCAAATAGCCCCATCCTCTGTCCACGTCCGACACAGAGGAGTGCATTGATGGAACGTACCCCGACATCGAGGCTTGTTCGTATCGGTTCTCTCTCGAGTGGATTATAAGGGCGGCTCTGGAGGGGTGCAGTATGGTCGGTCACGATCGGTCCGAGACGGTCCAGAGGCTGTCCGGCGCCATCGAGAACTCGACCCAATAATCCTGGTCCGACCGGCATATGCCGGGCCAGTCCATCGATCGGGCGTTGAGGGCGTCTTGCAATTCCAGGCTTTGGGGGGGTCTCTGCAATTCGGACCGGGACCACACTCGCACCTGGTGCAAGTCCATGGACATCGGTCAACGGCATCAGGAAGAGTCTGTCTCCGGAGAACCCGACCACCTCTGCTGCGACACTGCTACCCTGAGGGGTTGATACCATGCAACTGCTGCCAACGGCGAGTTTTAAGCCCTCTGCCTCCATCACCAGCCCGGATACCCGGGTCAGGTGTCCACTCACTTGGAGTGGGGTGGATTCTGATACAAGGTCTTTGTAATTTGTAAAAAAATCTCGCCAGAGATCGTCTCTCTTACTCAATCCAGTTCCCATCCTGGCTGATGGAGGAGAGGACATTCTTCCAGCGGCTGGGGAGGGTGGCGTCGACCTCGCTCCCAGAGGTCTCAAGACGGCAGCCTCCCCGCTCGATCAATTCATCTTCAAAGATTTTCCAACCTGAATTAGTCAGATGTTCACCCAGATAGGTTCTGACCAGCTTTGCATCCTCTGGGTGGAGGAGTATATGAGCATGCTGATTAAAGTGGGGGAGGCAACGTATCGACTCTTGCACCGTCTCAAGGATCACCTCTGGATGGACCTTGAGCGATTTGCCGATGATCTGCTTTGCGATATCTAGTGACAGCGAGAGTAAGTCCTGAGACACCCTCTGGTCGAAGTGTTGTAACTCATCATCCAGGCCACCTAATAATCCCTGCAATTTCTGGATCTCTTCCTGAGCTTGATTCTTGCCCATCTGATACCCGGCCGAGTGACCCTCTGCCCGTCCCTCAGCAAGACCCTCTGCCCGTCCCTCTGAAGCTGCCTGGTGACGGATCATCTGGATCTGTTCTGGGGTGGGCATGATGGCGGCTGCCGCTACTTCGATGGATGGACCAGCCTCTGTTGGAGACTGGTCAAACGAGTCTAGCTCCCAACGTTCATAGGCCGACAGTCGTCCCTTCTGCACGACCTCGCTAGACATAGCTCTCCTCACCCTTACCGGAGACCGCGATGAGTCCTTCTTCTGAGAGTCTTCTCACGATCTTCAGTATTTCTTTCTGTTCGGCCTCGACCTCAGACAGCCTGACCGGTCCCTTAGACTCCATATCATCGACCAGACCCTCACGTGCCCGTGTCGACATATTTTCCAGGAACTTATCCTTCAACCCCTGACTGGCACCCTTAAGGGCAACGATCAGAGACTCGGATGGAATCTCACGCAGCAGCAACTGAATGCCGCGGTTATCAACATCCATCAGGTTGTCGAATACGAACATATTATCGAGTATCTGTTGAGCAAGGTCTGCATCATGGGCACGGACCCCCTCGAGGGTTGCTGCCTCGAGCGTGGCACCCATGTAGTTCAGGATATCAGCCGCAACTTTGATTCCCCCGAGTGCGCTCTCTTTCATGGTATTGCCACCCGACATCATGTTATGCATGACATCATTTAATTCTTTGAGAGCGCCGGGCTGGATCCCGTCTAAGGTCGCGATCCGGAGCATGGTGTCATTTCGTAACGTATCTGAAAAACATTTCAGAATATCACTCGCCTGATCACGCTCCAGATGAACCAAGATGGTCGCGATGATCTGGGGATGCTCATTTCGAATTAATTCCGCAACTGATGGGGCGTCCATCCATTTCAAGCCTTCAATCCCGCTGGTGTCGCTCCCCTTCAGGATTCTGTTGAGGACGTTATTGGCCTTGTCTTCACCCAGGGCCTTGGTCATGAGGGTCTTGATATACTCGGCAGAGTCTGCCCCGATGGAGGTTCTTTCTCCGGCAAGCTTATGGAAATCGATCAGAACCTCACTCATTTTCTCTCGTGAGATGCCACCGATCATGGCCATCTCTTCTCCGATCCTTTGGACCTCTTTCGGGGAGAGGTACTTGCACACCTCCGCAGCCACATCTGAACCCAGTGATAGCAGTAGGATCGCGCTCTTCTTAACTCCCTCAGCGTCCATCTGAGACCCATTCCTTAATGATGCTGGCAGCGACCTTAGGATCCTCTGAAGAGATCTGCTTGGCGGCAGTGAGCTTGGCCTCGTAGCTCGTTAATACAGGTGCATCTTCAGCGGCTTGCATTGCATCAATCTCTGCCTGTTTGGCTTCTTTACGTGATTTTTCGATATTCCGAAGGTAGGGTCTTAGAACGCCCATCAGTAGGTAGAGTACTAGACCTGCGATGAGCAGATGCTTGCCGATCTCTTTCCCCCAGTCCCAGGCAACAGGATTCATCCAGAATGGGGTCTCTGGAATGACCTCAGCCTCAGCCTCGGTGAATGGACTATTCGCAATATTTAATGTATCTCCCCGCTCCTTGCTATACCCCATCGCCTCCTTAACCAGGTCATTGATCTTCGCGATTTCTTCAGCCGCGAGTGGTTTTTGTTCGACCTTGCCCTCGTCATCGGTCTCTTTACGATAGTTCACGACCACTGCGACCGATAGTCTTTTCACGCCTCCCAAGGGCTGACGGATATGCTGGATCGTCTTGTCGACCTCGTAATTAACCGTGGACTCTTTATGTAGATTGGACGGTGCTGCAGGGGCTCCTTCCTCGCCACCGGCGGCATTGATCGGCGCTGATGCCGGTGCAGGTGGTTGGTTTGATAATGCGCCCGGAACACCACTCGAGCCCGGTGGGGTGGTGCTACTGGTCTCCGTGCTTTGTTGGCTACGGACCGCAGCAGGATCGGTATCCCGACGGTTGGGTCGGTAGATCTCCTCGGCACGCTCGGTCAGTGCGAAATCGATATCGGCGGTGACCTGAGCACGGACATTGCTAGGACCTGTGATCGGGCTCAGTATCGCCTCAATCCGTCTTGCATAATTCTGTTCGAGCTCCTGAACGTACTTCAGTTGACCCGGATCAAGCTTGATATCAAGCTTGGCATTCATGGTGGCGCTGTCTTGAGAGCTTAGTAGATTGCCATGTTGATCGACCACGGTGATGTCTTTCACGCCCAGACCTGGGATGCTGCTCGATACCAGATGCACAATGGCACTGGCCTGGGCGGGCTCGAGCGTTCTGCCGGGTCTAAGATTGAGTAGAACCGATGCACTGGTCTTTTGTTGATCACGAACAAATACCGATGGCTTAGAGATGGCCAGATGCACACGGGCACTCTCGACTGATGCCAGTGACTGGATGGATCTAGCCAATTCACCCTCGGTGGCTCGCTGATAATTTACTTGTTCTAGGAACTGACTGGAGCCGAGCTTTTGATTCTCCATCAATTCAAATCCGACCAGACCTCCCTTGGGAAGGCCTTGACTGGCTAAACGCAGACGGACCTCATGGATTTGGTTACTCGGAATCTGGATCGATCCACCCCCTTCCGTGAACTTGTAGGGGACCTTCATCTGCTCGAGTGCGGTGATGATGGCACCACCATCCTTGTCTGACACATTGGGGTAGAGGACACGATAGTCAGGCGCTTGGCTCCACATCCAGGACCCGACCATGAGCGCGATCACGGCAGCAGCTGCGATCATCAGTCCTAATTTCTGTGAGCTATGAAGTTCCTTAAATTGAGAGAGTACGGGGATCTGGCCCATGAGTCCGGGAGGTGGGGACGAGGTCTCTGCTAATGCCATGATGAATCCTTGAATTGAAGTGGACCAAACATATTTAAAAATTTATTATAAATCATAAACATGAACTGAATCTGGCGGTGAGTCGGGTGGGCAATCGCTATGCTCGAGTGGGCCCCTGACCATTCATGATCAGCAAGATGCATGCCATTTAAAGTTAAATACCCGTGATGCATAAAGTAATTTGCTTATCCATACCGACCCTGAGCCAGTGATCCGTATTCGGGTTAAACATAGACCCTCCCGGTCGGTCCTTCGAGATGTGACGATTATCTGGATATTTGGCGACTATGATCCAATGAACAGAGGGGATTTAGTCCTCCTTTTCCACTGCTTAGGATGACTTGGTTCGGTGCTACTCTGCGAACGTTCCTAAAACCGGTCGGCCAGAATGTTTCAAGCCTCGTGTGAGAGGATTGAATTTGGCCGGGCATGGAGAGCATTGAGTATGGTCAATACCACTACAAATCCATCCGCAGCAGATTATGAGCATTTGAAGCAGGCATTCGCTGTTTTCAGTCATGCCTCTGAGCAGCTTTCAGATGCCTATCAAGAGTTGCAGGGTCAGGTCTCTCAACTGACCCAAGAGTTAGCACTTGCCAATGGAGAGTTACGTAACCAACTCTCTGAGAAGGAGGCACTGTCACAGAGGCTGGGTATACTACTGGCCACGCTGCCGGGTGGGGTGGTGGCACTTGATGCAGGTGGTGGGGTGGAGGACTTTAATCCGGCAGCGGTTTCGATGCTAGATGAGCCGCTCAGATCTCTCCCATGGAGCCATGTGGCCGAAAGAGAGTTGATTGCGACCGGTGACCAGGACGAATGGAATCTACGTGCGGTGGGGGCCCTTCCAATGAGGCGTGTCCGTATCGAGAGGAGTCAGATCGATAGCGTTGGCCGGCAGATCCTACTGATCCACGATATTACGGCGGCTCATGAGATGCAGGAGCATCTCCGCCGCAACCAACGACTGAGCGCGATGGGAGAGGTCGCGGCGGGTCTTGCTCACCAACTGAGGACCCCACTTGCGACAGCACTCTTGTACACCGCTCACTTGGGAAATCCAGCGCTGACTCATGAAGATCGGCAGAAGTTCGCTGATAAGTCTCTCGAGAGGTTGCGCCATCTGGAGTATCTGATCAGGGATATGCTGTTATTTGTGAAGGGTGAGACCGCCGATCTGGAGGAGGTCATGATCTGCTCTTTGATGCAGGAGATGGTCCAGGTGATTGAGCCTCATATGGTTCAGGGGGGTCTTCATTTGGTGGTGATTGACGACTGCTTAGGTGCTAGCCTGACCGCGAATCGGAAGGCCCTCTTCGGGGCGATGGTGAGTCTACTTGAGAATGCGATGCAGGCCTCCCCCTCGGGCGGTAAGATCACGATCAAGTGCTCCGCCACCGAGGATGAGGTCGTTCTGACCGTGACCGATGAAGGTCGAGGGATCGAGCAAGAGATTCAGGAACGTTTATTTGAACCCTTCTTCACCACCCGAGCCGAGGGAACGGGACTGGGTCTTGCCATTGTGAGGGGGGTCACCCAGTCCATGGGTGGGACGGTTAAGGTCAAGTCAGTGCCCGGTTCTGGGAGCGAGTTCACTCTGAATCTGCCTCGTAAAACGGGAGTTACTCAGCAATTCTTAAGCCGGCATGCCGGTAAGGAGGTTCATTCATCATGACACAGCTACCGGTTTTAATCGTTGAGGACGATCATGATCTGCTGGAAGCGCTCTGCGATACGCTAAAGCTAGCGGGTTATGAAACCCTCTCCGCCGAGTCGGGTGATGCTGCCCTGGCCATCTTAAAAAAACAAATCGTGGGTCTGGTGGTGAGTGATGTCCAGATGAAGAATATGGATGGATTCGCATTGCTAAGAGAGATTAAAACACTTAACCCGGCGATCCCAGTACTCTTGATGACCGCATATGGCGATATCGAGCGGGCGGTGGCTGCAATGAGGGCCGGTGCGTGTGATTACTTGTTAAAACCCTTTGAATCAGCAAGCCTGGTGTCTTATGTGGCACGGTATTTGCTTCCTTCAATAGAGAAAAGTTCTGATGGGGTGGTTGCACAAGACCCCCGCACCAGTGCATTACTATCCCTTGCGATGAGGGTCGCTCAGTCATCTGCTACGATCATGTTGACAGGAGAGAGTGGATGCGGGAAGGAGGTGGTGGCGAGGTTTATACACCGTCAATCACCAAGATCGGAACATCCCTTCATCGCGATTAACTGTGCAGCCATCCCGGATCATCTGCTGGAGGCGACGTTGTTTGGTTATGAGAAGGGGGCATTCACAGGTGCCTCTCAGTCTCAACCGGGTAAGTTTGAACAGGCTCAGGGTGGGACACTATTGTTAGATGAGGTCTCAGAGATGCCGCTGGCATTGCAAGCGAAGCTGTTACGGGTAT